>CAXNEW010000049.1:0-11862 GCA_964201665.1 Bdellovibrionota bacterium | reverse complement strand
TGAAACCTGGTCCGCCTTTTTCACAAGCCTCGTTTACGGCAAAGGAAACTTCGGGACTGCCAATATACAAAGCCAGAAAACAAAGAAAAAAAGTTTTCTGGCGAAACATTTTCTAAATCCCCGCTGGACCCCGTACCCTATTTTGGCGCATGTGCGCTTCTATTTCAACGATTTTTAGTTGGGTTTTTTTCACCGAAGAGATTTTCTTACCTTGCACCTTGGAGTCTCGGAATGAGCTCGATATCGTCAATCTCATCAAAGTCTCGGGTGTATTGGGTAGCGAAAACAGGTTCGGGCTTTGGGCGAGGCAAAGTAGGTTGTTGACTTCGCAGGCTTGAAAACCATTCCTTAAATTTGGGATTGTTAACAAAATCCTCGCGATTTGTTACTCGAATTTGATCAGTCCCTGAAGTTAAAGTTTCAGGTAAATTTTGAAAGGCCCCAAACTCTGGCCTTCCAGTTGAAGAATTGAAAGTCACATTGAGTTCATAGGGAATATTCAAAGTTCTCAAAGACGGAACCGACATAAGGGCGGCATTGAGCTCGACTTCGGGAATCATTGAGGGATCAGGATATTTTTTAGCCAAATTTACCATCGCTTCTTCAATTTTATTTGCATTTTCAAGAGCGAGACTTGATCGCAACCGGTAACCTGGAAACATTTCAGCCAAACGCGTTTTTAGGTAAGCTCCGACCCCAGGGGTGTCTGGCGACCCAGTTAACATTTTTATTTTTATCTCTTTTGTTTTGTCTGAAATATTAAATCGTAAAAATCCTCCCTCTGGTGTTTTCAATAAATAATCACCCGCATTTCCTGGCCCCGCAATTGTTAAACCAAATTCGCGTGGTGGGGTTATTTTAAATCGGGAAGGGTCAAAGGAGCGTTCTCCGACAGTGACTGCCTGGCGAGCTCGGCCTGGGGCACTTCCAACCCGACTGGTAGCAGCGACCCCTGGCCTCGCGCTAAACGCACCGAGGTAGTCATCGGATTCATCAGCGTTTTCCGAAATTCGTTCTAAAATATGTCGATCTTTATCTTTGGCTGTAGGCCTGGGGCTGATGCGATAGGTGGCAGGATCTCCTGGCTTTTTTACAATGTACTCACGTACTGATCCATCAGGCTTTAGAATAGGTGTTTGAATTTCAAATTCCGAGGCTGTACCCAGGGCCTCATCACCCAGAGAAATTTTCTGGCCCTTTTCTAAATTTCTAATATCCGCAATCGGGCTCGCAGGACCAACAGCTTGCTGACTTCCGACAGCATTGAAACCTGGTCCGCCTTTTTCACAAGCCTCGTTTACGGCAAAGGAAACTTCGGGACTGCCAATATACAAAGCCAGAAAACAAAGAAAAAAAGTTTTCTGGCGAAACATTTTTTTAAATCCCTGCTGGCGCTCGGGCCAAGCTCTGTCGCATGTGCCCCTCGATGAGGTCACCCACGCGACGGCTTTTTTGTTGAGCGTCCTTCAAGGTTCTTTGCGCGAGGACAGCCGGATCATTTGAATAGAGTCTTTCGTACCAATAATTATTGCGTAAAATTGCAGATACATAATTTCTCGTTTCTTTAAAGGGAATGAGATCTAAAAACAGAAGCTCATTGTCCGTCGGAAACCGCTCTTTCCATTCAGGAATTCTTCCGGGGCCTGCGTTGTAGGCCGCAAGGGCCAATTCAACTCCACCCATTTTGTTTATGAGCTGACTTAAAAACCGAACACCGATTTCGGCATTAAACTCGGCATTGTATAAGTCGTTGGTTTTTTTTCCTGTGAGAACTCGCGCCGTAGCGGGCAGCACCTGCATCAAGCCCCTTGCATTGGCAATTGATCGAGCCTTGGGATTGAATCCTGACTCCTGTCTAGCTACCGATAAAATCAAAAATGTGTCGGTTTGGGGCGAGGCCTTTTCAAAAATATCAAAATAGGGTTTTGGAAACAAAAGCTTAAGAGTCTGTTGATTTAAAATAACCGGATTTTCACCGACCTGACGAGTCAGAAAGGTAATTGTATTCAGAGGAGTTCCTCGCGAACTTTTCAGTGAAGAAACATAGAGCAAAGTCGTTGGCGAAATTTGGTCTCTATAATTTTCAGTTAGCCAACGTGAAAGTTTTTGTGCGGATTCCACATGCCCTTGCAAATAAAGCAACTCAAGCCATCTTAGCGATACATCAATATTTTCTGAATTTCCTAAAGTTGATCGCGTCAGCTCGAGCACTGGTCGTTTTGAAAAAATTTCAAAGGGATCCATTTGTAAATGATTCCAAGCTTCAAGGGCATGAAAACTTAGCGGGTATTTTTCAATCAAATCGCCCCAGTATTTTTTTCGCTTAAGTAAATTGCGCTCGTAAAGACCCGCCCAAAACAAAACCCGAGATTTTTCGGCAGAGTTAATGGCCAATGCCGCTTTTCTAAGCGGTAAAAGAGCCTGACTCTCTTTACCCATCAGTATGCGTAAAAGACCCTGACGAAAGTGAGTCATTTCATAGCCTTCGTCATCGGGCTTGAGGCAAGCCGTCGAGTGGGCATAGAGCTTTTCCATCATGTTGAATGCGGCAGGCGAGGGCATGAGATTTTCAATCTTTCGTATTGCAGCGGCAGACAAGTTGCGAGGGCAACTGGTGGTTTCTAATAGTTTAGGTGACCACACCAACATTTGCCCAGCTGTCACTTTTGAAAGTGATTTAACGAGTCTTCCATAACCCATTTTTTGTTGCTGACTAAAATGGTGAGGGCGCAGGGGGACTCGCTTGCCTGAGGTTGAGTTTCGATTTGCTGTTTCGCGCTCAGGCTTTGTTCCTCGATGAAATTTTACAAAATCACAAAGGGCGTCGCTGTAGTCTGATTCTTCCGAATCTTCTTCAGCGCAAAGGGCTCGGTTGAATTTAGAGTTTCCGTTTATAAACCGCGCTAATAGATTAACCTCGCGGACTGCCTGAGCGCGAGAAATTCCTAGCTCCTTAGAAACTTGCTCAACACTTATAGTAATTGAATTTTGATTATCGGAGCTTTCACTTGAGGTAGATTCTTCACCCTTCCGCTCACTCTGAAATTGACTCAAATCTGAGGCCGCATCTTCGCTCACAGTCTTTGGATTTTTGGTGTGTGAACATGACGTTAAAACAAAAATGACAAAAGGAATCCCTAAAGAACTTTTCATTCATGTAAGTCTAAGGGAGACTCTAAAAAAAAAGATGTAAAAAATGTGACGAAGTAAAATCAATGGGCTGCGTCGATTTGACTTTCTGGAGCGGCTTTTTTGCAAAACTCCGTCTCGCGAGCTGCGTTATAGATTCGGAAAAGTTCAGGCCATTTGTTTTTAACATCCACTTCAAAACGAAGGGCGTTATAAGTTTGTGGAACTAAAAACAAATCTGCTGCAGTAATTTGGTTTCCAAAACTCCAATTGCCGCGAAACCTTTCTGACACTTTATCAAAGGCCCCTAGCCCTTCGGAAATCCAATACTGATTCCACTCAATTCTTTTTTGGGCATCGTCGGAATATTTCTTTTGAGCTTTGGGCGTTTGCAAAGGGGCCGTCATAGAATTGACGATTTCGCACAAATTGCGAATTTGGGCCCGCTCGATGGGAAGGCCCGGAAAAAGAGAAGGCCCCCTAAGCGAATAGACTTCTTCGACCCATTCGAGCATGGCCATGCTTTCAGCAAAAAAGGCTTTTTCGCCCCCGGCAAATTCGACTTCTAAAACTGGAACGCTACCAGCAGGATTTCGCTTAAGATGCTCGGGGCTTTTATGTTCGTCCTTTAAAAGATTCACCGGAATATACTCAAAGGGAATATTTTTAATTTGTAAGGCCCAACGGATGCGCCATGAGGCTGAAGATCGCCAATAACCGTAGAGCCTGATTTTTTGAGGTTCGTGGTTAAAGCGGGAGTGATTCATTCCGCGATCCATTTTGTTAAACTTTCTCAGGAACGACTCGATTTTCGAGTCTGCCGAGCTGGTCGACCTCCAAAACAACGGTGTCACCCATTTGAAGCCAGGTGCGCCCCTCTTTTTCAAAACCATTGGTTTCAAAAAAACAACCCGACCCGCAGGTGCCTGATCCGATCACTTCACCCGGAAACAGAGTCACACCGTAAGAAGCGCGCTCGATAATTTGGGCAAAACTCCAATACATATCAGTTACATTGCCTTCAGAAATTTGTTTACCATTTAAAAAGGCTTTCATTTTTAAATTGAGTTTTTCGCCGCGTTCATCACGTTTAGCAAAGGCGGATAAAGATTTACGATCTACAAGATAGGGACCAAATGAATTCGCAAAGTCCTTGCCTTTGGCGGGGCCCATGCTCATTTTAAATTCTTCAGACCACCAGCCACGGGCTGACCAATCATTCATAATCATATAGCCAAATATATAATCGTCGGCGTCTTTAGCTTTAATATTGCGCCCCTGTTTGCCAATGACAATGGCCACTTCGAGTTCAAAATCCAGCCGGTCAGCAGCTTTTTCGCGAACCGGGATATCGCCTTCACCGTAGGTTGAAAAACGATTGCCATAGTAGAAAACAGGAAACTGCTCGAATTCAGGAATCATAGGCAAGCCTCGATTTTTTCGTGAAGCCTCTACGTGTTGGCGAAAGGCGTAACCATCGCGAACTTGAGTAGGAAGCGGAAGGGGCGAAAGAAATTTTACCGAAGAAACAGGAATAGA
Organism: Bdellovibrionota bacterium; assembly: GCA_964201665.1. GTDB lineage: Bacteria > Bdellovibrionota > UBA2428 > UBA2428 > UBA2428 > CAXNEW01. The sequence continues at coordinate 7,194 of CAXNEW010000049.1, read as the reverse complement.
GGCCCTCGAAAGCTGGGAGTTAATTTCTAATAGCTGGTTTTCCCATTGGCCCGACTCAAGAAAGGCCAACAACGAAGGCCATTTTGCGCTCAGATCCAAAATTTTTTGGGAATCACCGAGAACGCCCCAAGAAGTTTTCCCAGAATTATCAACAAAGCTTGCAAATTTCATTTATGACCACCTTTCTAATCTAACGAGAGAGTTTTGATTTATTTGAGGATAGGGGCTCCTGTCGAGGCCCTAAGATGAGAATGTAAAATGAAAAAACTAAATAATATTAGGTTATTACAAATCGAGGCCCCATAATCCTTGACTCGGATTTTGCATGGCGTTAGGCACGAAGAATTATAAAAAATAAGGAGACCAGAGGGATCAAAATGAAAATTCAAAATATTTTTAAAATCAGTGTTTTAGTTTTAGCAAACTCAGTTGGCTTCAGTTCTTTTGGTCAATCGCATAATCTTGATTTCATCGAAGTCGAACCCAGTTTGATTTCAATTGAATTGGCCTTAGATCAAATTGGAATCAAATACGGTAAAAAGGTTATCTACTCGGACAATTTAAATCCTAATTATTTTAAACCTGACCCAAAATCTGAATCCGTTTTTTCTGAAATCCAATACAGAGATCTTGTGCTCATTAAATTAGAAAGAGTTCTGGAATCCGCAAAGAACCAGAAAATTTTAGTTAAAATCAACTTAAATAAAAACTGGGATGACCAAGGGCTTATTGAATTTTTTAATCCACAAAAAGGGAATTTGAAAATTCAAGCCGAAGATTTTATTGAGAGTTACGATAGCTTTAGTAGACGCAGTCAGTCTCCAAAGACACCTGAAGAGTTGGCAAGGCTCCTAAAGAATGCCGAAGAAAGGATTGATAGTTACGATAGACCTAGTGGCGACAGTCAGCCTCCAAAGGCTCCTGAAGAGTTGTCGAGGTTGAAAAGGAAAGCCGAAGAATTGATTGATAGTTACGATAATATCGAATCGCGATTTAGGGCTCTCGAAGCTCGTCTAGAGGCTTTAGAAAAAAATAAAAGCCGGTAACTCCAAGTTTGTTTTGCGGGGATCGTTGGAAGATGGGCTCCCAAATGAAAACGTCATTTTCCTTTCCGGCGACCCTCGACGAGAAATTGGAAATTGGTCAGTAGAGGAATTTTCGCTCTGCGTTCTAAACCCTTCGATTTTCAAATTTCCAATTTTTCTATTCTCTCCAATTTTCGAGTAAGCGAAAATTGGTGGTTCCACCAGGAATCGAACCTGGAACTGCTCTTTAGGAAAGAGCCATTATATCCATTTAACTATGGAACCCTTAAAAGTAGTCAAAACCATCAAAACTTTGGCCCTAACCGAAATATCCAAGCCCTTGAAATGCCTCTACAATGGAGTGAATGTCAACAAGTACGGCGGCAGCAAAGTTTCATCCCTATTTAGTTTATCTTTTGGGCTTTGAAGTCGCCCTTTTGGGACTTGCCTTGGCCTTTGGGGCTTTTTTACTTCTCAAACACTTTTTAAAAAAGCGCCCCTTTGACGGAAGTCCGGCAGTTGAGAACAAAGAAATTGCCCGACAAGTTCAAGAAGAAATTCTAAGGCTCGTTGAACTGAGAAACCGCATCGACCCCTCTCTTGCGAATTTGGAATCAGGAAAAATTGCACAGGGGCAAGCTGTCACCTCAGGTGCAAATTCAACGCCCGACGTAAAAACCCTAGAAGAAAAATTTCAAAAAGAAATTAAAGGCTTTCAGGAAAAAATTACAGTTCTTGAAACCGAGCTTAAGAGCGCCCAAGAAGCCGCTGCCAAGGCGGCAGCAAATCCGACAGAGGGAACAGCTGCACCGGTCGCTTCAGGGGGAGTCTCGGCAGAGGAAATTCAAAAAATTAAGGATGAATCAGCCCAAGCTAAAGTTGAACTTGAACAACAGGTTGTGCACCTTGAAACAGTTGTTTCAGAGTACCGAATATTTGAAGAAGATTTCGCCTTAGTCAAAAAGTTTAAGGGCGAGAACGACCAGCTTCGAGAAGAAATTGCCCAGCTCAAAGCCAGAACCGAGGCTATGCCAGCGACAGCTGCAGTGGCTACAGCGCCCACGCCAATTCCCGCGCCGGCGGCACCACCGGCTGAAGCGGCAAATCCTGAACTTTCAGAACAAGACATTACAAGTTTGTTTCAGTCATTTGATTTGCCCAGCGAGGGGGCAGCGACTTCTACTGCTGCCCAAGCACCCGCAGCGTCTGCTCCTGAAGATTTTGATCCCCTTGCTGCTTTAGCCGCTCAGACTGATCCTGATCCACTCGCCGAGCTGGCTGCGGCTACCCCGTCTCCCCCTGCTGAGGCTGCTCCCTCAACACCCGCAGATGCCAACGAAATCGAAGCCTTTTTTAAGGCGCAAGATGAAGCCGCCGGATCTTCAGGAAATGAGGCCGACGCCTTGCTTGCCGAACTTCATGCAGCGGCAGCCAGTTCACCGGCACCGGTGGCAGCACCCATAAACGAAACTCCGGCTCCGGCCCGGCCCGCAGAGGGTTACGAGATGGAATCCGTTAGGCAGGAACCCGATGTGAGCCTTACTGAACTTGCTAAAAATGAAAGCCTCGAAGATCTTGCTGAAAGCGCCGCTGGCGATGACAAACTCATGGAAGAGTTTCAAAAAGTCCTCGAAACCGAAAAGGCCGGGTAAACCTATGAAATTAAGTTATAAACATTTTGCATTTTTATTTTTTACAAATTTAGTTTTTATTGAATTGACCCATGCCCTTCCTCGGCTCGAAACTGCCGAACAAGAAAACAAAAGGGCTTTAAAGACCGAAAAACAAAAGAATGTTTGGCTGCTTCCGTCTTTTTTGAAACTTGCCCAAAACAACCCTAGAAAGTTAATTGGTATTGGTGAAAAACTTTTTTCCGAAGCCCGAGTTCGAATTTCTACAATTGAACTCAAACGAGCCCACGAGTGGCAACATCGAGTTGCAATGGTGACAGCTCTTGCTGACGTTGTAGTACAAAGTTCTGAACGAAAAAAAATTGCTCCTATTGATGTCATGCGCGCAAAACGCTTGATTTCTCAGGGGCTTTCTAAGGATCCAAGCCTGCTTGTTCGTGACGCCTCGGCCGAATCGCTGCGAAGAATTTTGAAATTTTCAGATCGGGCCAGTCAGCTCAGCTGGAAATCAAAAATTGAGGAAGGCTTTTTAAACGAAATCAATGTTATTGAAGGGGAAGGTCTTTTTATCCGTGAAACTTTGCTAACCCTGCTTAGAGAAAACAATTTAAAACCTCATAAAAAAGTTTTAAAGGCGGCTCTCGAAGACAAAAATACTCGAGTAAAAGCAATTGCAAAAACTTTTTAGCTAATTACCAACAGGAGTTTCTTCCAGTGTCTTTTTAGACCCCAAAGCTTTGCGCTTTAGGGCCTCTGTAATCCTGATTCTTTGCCCAACTCTATAGAGTAAAACCATTTCTTCGATTTGATCAGTCGGGACTCTCTCCCAATCGGAAATAAAATTCTTATTTTCAGAGAGTTCCTTAACAACCTGAACTCGTGTTGCAGCCTGACCCGACTGAGCCACAATTCCTTTTGAGAGTCTAATTTTGAGTCGATAGCGGATACTTTCTAAAATATCGGGTTGTTCGGGATTGTCATAAAGACCGCGATTGTTTCTAAAATCTAAAAAATCAGTTTCGAGCAGGCCAGCCTCGCGATCGATTCGAAGGATACTGTAAATATCTAATGTTTGGGCGGTCGCAGACCAAACTGTATCAAACGAAGCTGGGTAAACTTGGGTGAAGGGAAGATCAAGAGGTCTCTTTGGGGGCGCGCTAGAAACGCACCCTGCTCCTAGAGTCACCAAAGTCATTGTTTGAAAAATTTTTTTGAACACAATTGTGCTTATCTAAATCATTTTGGGTACAAGATCACGAGCCTAAGATTTGTAGCTTCAGAAAAAATTTCATCCGCAGAATCTTCTGTCTCCAATGGCACGAATCCAGGTTGATTTACGGGTCTAGCTGTTCCAACAAAAAGGGCGATAATTTTGTCTCCAGCTTGAATATTTCTTTGGAGTTCAAAGGAACCCGATCGCGCTGAGGTCCATCCTAAAAAGCTTGAGGGCTTTGCCAACTTGAACATATCAAAAAGACCACCCATTCCCAAAAGGGCGACCATCGAAAGGGATTTTGCAAAAAGAGCGCTGGCGTCGGGCGAAGCGCTTGCGATTGCAAGCTCAGGTTTACTTGGGCCAAAAAGAGTTGGCACTTTTTGAATATGAAAAACGGCCATCCAGCCCTCATCTAAAACGGGATCCCATTTGAGTGCCCGGCTAGCTTTTCCGCCGTGCTGAACGCCCGTTAACTTTTGGGGAATGCCTTCTTTTGAAATTCCCTGACCACGTTCGAAATGTACAAAATGCCCCGCAAAGGATTCTAAATTTTCTTCAGCATTGTTTTGGGCGCGGCCAATCACTCCTACAAACTTATTTCCAAGTCTTGCAGCAGTTCGCAATTTGCCTTGTTGTTTTTGAATTTTCGCCTGAACATCAGTCACGATCCAACGTCCAGCTGGAGATTGTTGAAGCATTAAAGCCAGGTCAGCCTGGCCAGCTCCTGGCGCTGGGCGGGCCCAATCGAAAGTTTCTTCAGATTGAATTTTATGGTCCAAAGAAATATTCATAAATTCTTGGTCACGGTCATAGCGCTGGTCCGCAATGAGGCCCAAACTTTCAATTCGAATCAAAGGAAAATATTCCAAGTAGGGTCTTTTATCTTCCATGGCATCGAGAAGTTTTGAATGTTCAGCACGAAACTGCAGAGCAACCCACTCTTCGTTTTTTTGAGCATCTGCAAAAACCGTGAAGGATTCCTTGGACAGCGTGATCGGCAGAATTCCGTAACTTTCGCGCTGAGTGGGTATATACAAATTGCCCGGCGCTTTTACCGTCATAGGCCCGGCCTTCATCGGCTCGGGGGGCGACAGAAGTTCGGCAAATTGAAAACTCAAAATATCCATCGGTCGAAGGCTAGGCAAAACGAGCGCTCCATGGAGAACGTCATCTTTAACAAGCGAGGGAAAACCGGCCACCTTACCTTTAAGTTGTACATTTTTCATTTGAGCATGGGCCTGCCCAGCTAAAACTCCAAGCCCCAAAACCATGATGCCCATTGAAAAAACAGAAAAGGATTTTTTGAAACTCGTCGACGATAGATGCATTGAAGGCCCTCCCAGTTCTGGAGGCTAACACGCCCCCCCCCATTGCCCCAACCTGGGGGACCTGCTAGACATGGGGCGCTTCGTCATGACATGCCTGGGTAGCTCAGTTGGTGAGAGCGGCGGATTCATAACCCGCAGGTCGGCGGTTCGACCCCGCCCTCAGGCACCACTTTTTTCTAAAACCCGATATCAGGACATCCGGACGTCAAGATATCAGGATATCCGGTGATTTTTTAAGGTTCATGGAAGTGTTCAAGATCTTTAAATTCGATCAGTCGGTAGGTGGGCTTTCCCTCCGCTTCCTTCTCTACAAACCAAAAGGAGTCGGGATTCGTGTGGGGAAAAATTCCATATTTTTTATTTAGATTTTTCGATAGTGAGTCAATTTGCGGGGGTAACTGGTTTTTGGCAAGTGACGGTCGGCTTTTAAGAAAAACCAAAAATGAATTTACGTCTTCATGACCTTCATTCATTAGCTCAACTGCGCGCCTAATGACATTCATAACCTGAATCGGGGCTTTCGAAACTTCATCCAGGGCCCTTTTAATTTTTTCTTGTCGGTAGGGATCTCCCCGTTTTGCCTCATAGGCCCTATCAAGAGAATACTGAGACGCCTTCCATCGATTCAAAGCCACGGACAAAGCCTGTTTACACTGAGAGGCTCGCACATGGGACTGAAAGGCCAAGAGAAGAATCAAAAAACCCGCCTTGGCATAAAATTTAGACATCTGCTCAAATCTTGTTGCCTATAGGACGAGTTTTTTCAACTTCAATTATTCCAAAACCGGGGCAAGCTGATACTCTTACGAAATGACTCAAGAATTTATTTTCTCAGCTGCAAATAATTTAGCACTTTTGTCTTGGATCTTATTAATCTTCTTTCCGACAACTCGAATTGCAAAAGGCTTCGTTCGATCCTTTTTTTCGCCTGTTCTTTTAAGTCTACTTTACCTTCTACTTTTAAATTTGAAATTTTCATTTGGTACTGACGGGGGTTTTCAAACCTTAGGTCAGGTTATCTCTTTGTTTGAAAATCCATGGAATATCACCACCGGGTGGGTGCACTACCTGGCCTTTGATTTATTTATTGGGGTCTGGATTCGCAATCAGGCTTACATTCATAAAATTAATGGATTGTTTGTTGCGCCGGTACTGGTTCTTACATTTATGTTTGGCCCCGTGGGTCTATTGGGATTTTATTTAGTCAGGCTACTCGCGCCCGAGAGTTTTCAACTAGAAATATTTACAAGAAGTACTGTTCAGGAATTTTTCAATCGAAACAAACCCCTCACCCAACTCGCAATCGCCCTCTTTATTTTTTCAGTGCTGACCGGGTTTCTTTGTTTTCTAGACCCACGCATACTTGATGATGCTCCGGTGTGGCTCAAACCTACTAAATTTTTCATTTCATTTTCTATTTATACATTCACCTTAGCCTGGATTTTAGGTGATCTAAAAAATCATCTAAAACCCCAATTTTTGGGGCGTTTTGTAAAGTGGCATATTCTTGTTGCGATTGTTGAACTTGGCCTGCTCACATTACAAGCGGCCCGAGGGGTAAGGTCGCACTACAACAATTTTTCGACCCTCGATATTTTAATTTATTCAATCATGGGCGTTTTTGTTTTCATTAATTTTTTTGTTGTCGCTCGCTTGGCGATGATCTGGTTGAAATCAAAACTAAAAAATATTTCGCACGAGTACCATCTTTCAGTGAGTTGGGGGTTTTTCATATTTTTACTTACAAATGCTTTAGCCTTTTATATGTCAGCTCAACCCTGGAGCCGCGTCGGCAACTATGACGGACAAGGGCTTTCGTATTTGACAGGATGGAACCAGGCTGGTGGAGATTTACGCATTTCCCACTTTATCGGGCTCCACGCTTTTCAGTTACTCCCGCTTTTAGGTTTCCGCGCAGCTGACCTAAAAATTCGATCAGGCACTATCCATAGTGTAGGAATTATATTGACCCTATTTCTAATAGGATCGTTTGT
>CAXNEW010000048.1:0-11987 GCA_964201665.1 Bdellovibrionota bacterium | reverse complement strand
TTGTAAGCCTGAAACCAATTTCTATTTTGCGCTTCCCGTCCAAGCGCTAAAATGACCCCATTTTCTTCTTTAAAACGGGACAGATTTTGAACATTAAGTACCGAAGCGTTAACGGCATGCCGACGATAGAAATAATATTTTTTAGTGGGGGTCCCGACTATCGACTCACCTTTTAAAAGTATATTTCCAAAAAACTTCAAATCAAGTGCTTGTTTAAGGGTTGAATCAAAAACGAGGTCGCCAATTTTTTCTTTTTGATAACAAAGGGTCGGGCAAAAAAGGAACTGTCCCTGCAGCAAGGCAGAAAGGCCACTATCACCCTGTAGCTCTACAAATCCGCCGACTGATTTTGGGGTTATAAACTTCTTAAAAAAATCCGCCGCCGTTGTCGTATTTCTTCCAGCAGCATTAATGACCTGGGCTCCACTAAAAACAGCCGCAGCCTGCGGAAATTTTGCCTGCAAAAACATCATGTGCTCGACGTATTGTGGGTGAAGTTTGTCGTCGGCGTGTAATAAACTCACCCAACTGCCGCGCGAATTTTGAAAGCAAAAATTCCAATTAGCTCCCATTCCAAGATTCTTCTCGTGTCTAAAATATCGAATACGAGAATCAGAAAGTGTCCGCACCCAGGCATCAACTTCTAAGTTAGGTCCCCCGTCATCGGCGATCAACAAATCCCAATCGGGGGACTTCTGTCCTTTGACGCTTTCGACAGCCTCAATCAAAAAATCGAGGCCCTTGTAAAATGGGATACAAATACTCAGCATTTTTAAAAAATCTACTTTGTATTTTTCCCAACAACTACTGTTTCATTGTATTTAAAAAATTTACCAACCCAGCGAGGAAAGGGAAAAGACTGGGCCCTTTGGGGCTCAATATTGAAATGGGAAAAAATCTCAAAAATCTCTTTTTTCTCAAGAAATCGTACATGCGTAGAATCCGATTCATATCCTTTTTCTTGCGGAACAATACAAATTACGTTCCCACCAACTTTGAGATATTTTAAATAGGAACTAAAGAGTTCTATGCTCTCTCCAAGGCTAAGATGCTCTAAGACATGTGACAGCAGTAAAGAGTCGAAGGACCTTTCAACAGCTCTATCGGATTTAAAAAAATCTACTGGCAAATAAGCGTCAAAACCGCGTTGCTTGGCCAGCTCAACCGAGGCTTGGTTGTGGTCCACTCCAACACCAACATAGGGTTGTAAATTTTGAAGATTTCTTCCAATTCCACAGCCAATTTCTAAAGTTTTTCCTGGCTTTAGATTCTGAAGAAAAATTTTGTAGGGAAGTTGGACATTTAGGACTTGTTTCCACGGCACGCGCTCTAAACGAAAAAGCCTATCCGTATAATCTCGTCCAGAAGTTGGGGGTCTGGTCTCTGAATTTAAATCGGTGTCCACCCCAGAAGTGTAATTCGACCCAGGCCCAAGTCTCAAGCTATTGTACCCAGGCTCTATGAAGTTGTTTGTAAAAACCTACTGGTTTTTGAGTTTGAGTTTCATTCTTTTTTTACTGAAAATCCAGGGCTATTCCGTGGCTCATTGGGTCGATATTCTTGAACCAACAACAGGGTCGGCATTTATCGTAGGCCGGGTTCAAGAAGCACGTGGCGATGATTTTTTCGTAACTCAACCCCTTCAAATTTCTCAAACTTTTGTTAACCCTCGACTCCCGATTTTAAATCCAACCACTCCCACGCCTACTGACACTCGATTCATTGCAAGTCAGGTTTTAAATTGGCACTGGTCCGCCTTTTTCAAGCCACATCTTTGGGGATTTTTTTTTAGTTCTGATTGGGGCCTAGCCTGGCAGTGGTTTTTTCTTTTGAATCTCCTTTGGCTGGCTTCATTTACTTTTTGTAGGCTTTTAGGAAACTCACCTTCAAACTCCTCAAATCTTTCGACGATTTTCACCTGTTCGAGTGTCTTTATAGGTTGGACCTACAATTCAGCTTTACTCATTGGCGCTGCCTTAGCGAGTATTCAATTTTTTCTAAAAACATTTGAAACAAACACTGTTTCAAAAAAATTTCTTAGCAGTTTTGGATTCGTTTATTTTTCGCTCGCTGCGTTTTTCTATTTTTACCCTCCTTACCTCGTGTCCGTTTCTCTGGCTGCAGCTGCCATCTCGATTTACCTCATCAAACTCAAAGGCAATCTCTGGGGGGATAAAAATAGAAAATTGAATCTAATCCCTGCCTTTATCATCCTAGGAATCGTCGGGCTTTATATCTATGAAGTAAGGGATCTGATTCATATTCAGCGAAACACTATTTACCCAGGCCAAAGATCAAACGAAAATCATGTGTTTAGTTTAAGCTATTTGTTTTCAGGAAATTTTTGGCTCCAGTTTAGAACTTTTTGGCGCGGCCAGGTTGAAAACACCGCCGAGGCCTCACGTAATTTTTTGTTTTCGATTTGGCTGGTTCCCGCTCTCTTAATTTTCCGAAAAGAACATTCTAAAAATAATGAATGGCTCTGTCGCTTCGTGATTTTTCTTGCGTTACTGCAAATCTTTTTTCTTTCACTAGCCTCAGGTCTAATGCCAAATTTTTTTCAGAAATTACTCTTGTTGAATCATGTTCCGGGGTACCGAATTTCTTTGGTACTCGCGTTTACTGATTTTCTTTTGATAGGAGCCTTTTGCGCATTAAACATAAAATTTCGTTTTGAAGGCACAAAAAAGTTACTTTTTTTTGTACCTTCCTTGGCTGTTTTAATTTATTTTGCAACAACCCTTTTCCAAGACGCACAAGGCAAAGTTTCAGTTTTTCATTTTGTTTTTTCACTCGCGATGAATGTGCTTTTTGTCATCGCGTTTCTGAATTTCCAAAACCGATTTTTAACATTTTTTGCTTTTTTTTCCTTCCTGCATTTAGGTTCCCAAATACCCTTAAGCCGCTCACCAGTAGAAAAAATAGAAAAAACGGAGCTTGTGAGGTGGCTTCGGTCTGAAAACATTAAATCCAATCCAAATGATGTTTGGGTTTACGCCGGTCAATATCCAACTGCCCATTTGCTTAAAATGCTTGGTTTCAAAGTTTTTGGTTCAGTTCAACAGTATCCTGATTTGAACTGGTGGAAAAAATTTGACCCGCGGCTGGAAAGTGAAATTTTTTACAATCGGTATGCACACCTTGGGATTGAGTTTGATTCTTCCTTGGCAGAAACCCAGTACAAGCTTTTAAGTCCCGACGCTTTTACTGTAAGAGTTAATCCTAACGAGCCCGTCTTAAAAGAACTTCAAATAAATCTCCTCCTTCGAAACGAAGGCTGTGAAATTGAAATGGAAGGATTCAAAAAAACCTGTGGTCCCTCTGACTACGTACTTTACAGGCGAATCCCCAACTAAATCTGATATGTTAACCACGAGGAGTTAAAATTTTGCCTTCTATAATAATTGTCGGTGGATTAATTTTTGTTTTCGTAGTTGTTAGCCAATTTGGTGGCTTTTTGGCTGCGCGAAAATCAGGCCCCTGGTGGCTCGTGGTTTTGTTTTTGCTTTTTTCACTTTTTTATCCCAGCGGACTCTTGCCCCTTGCACGTTTTGTGGGGATTCAACTCCCCTCAAATCTGTTTTCATCGGTAATGATTCTTTTTCTTTTTTTCCAGCTTTTGCAAGAAGCCGCCTCCTCAACTCGGCTTGGGCGCCAAGTTAAAACTTTAGTTAGCGAGCTTGCTGTAAAAGAGTTTTTTAGAAATGCATCCCTAAAAAATAAAATCGAAACTCTTGTAGTGCTTCCTGTGTTTAACGAGCAGGAAGCTTTGCCCAAAGTTATCGAAGATCTGAAAATGGCCATCGGAAATAATGAAAAAATTTGCTGTCTTTTTGTGAACGATGGCTCGCGAGACCAGAGCGGGTTTTTTTTAGACCAAGCTGATTTCGGTTTAGTTTCTCACCATTCAACAAATATTGGAGTTTCGGGAGTTCTGCATACGGCTTTCAAAATTGGGGCGCGGTTGAATGCCAAACACATTATTCAGTTTGATGGTGATGGGCAGCACCCCGCAAAAGCAATCCCCGATTTAATCTTAGCGGCAGAACAAAGCGGAGCCGACCTACTGATTGGATCTCGATTTATTGAATCCAATAAGGAGGGGCCCGAAGAATCCACTTCGAGGGCCAGAGTTTTTGCAATTTCTTTGATTTCATTTTTTTTGAGACTTTTTACGGGAACAAAAAAAATCACAGACCCCACCTCGGGATTGCGCCTCTATTCCTTGAAAGCCTTTTCATTTCTGACGGACAAACTGCCAGACGAATATCCTGAGCCTGAATCCATTGCATTGCTGACCCTCAAAAAATTTAAAGTCAAAGAGATAAAAGTCCAAATGAAATCACGCCAAGGAGGGGTGTCGAGCTTAGCTGGCTTAAAATCTGTTCAGTTTATGATTAAAGTTTTGAGTGCACTTTTGGGCCTAAAACTCCGGAGTTTATTTTTTAAACGATTTCTCTCGTGAAAAAATTTGCAAAAGCTGAAGGCCTAAAACCAGTCTCGCATTTTTTGAATAAAACTTTGTGATTGCGGATAGCTCTCCCTACTCAGAGCCGCAAATTTTTCAAGAAGTTCTTTTTGTTCTGATGTGAGTTGGGTCGGAACCTCTACACTCACAACAACATATTGGTCGCCTCGATCTCGACCATTCACATCTGACAAACCCTTAGCCTTGAGCCTAAATCTTTTTGCATTTTGAGTGCCTGCGGGAATTTTCAATTTAACAGTGCCATCAACAGTCGGAACATCAAGTTCAGCGCCGAGTGCGGCCTGGGTAAATGAAACTGGGACTTCCACAAAAATATCACGTCCATCACGCTTAAAAATTTCATGCTCTGCGACTTCAATGACAACGAGTAAATCGCCAGAGGGCCCGCCATTGAGACCTGCTTCACCTTCACCACGTAACTTAAGTCTTTGCCCCGTATCGATTCCCGCAGGAATTTTTACCTGAAGCTTTGTGGTCTCAGCCACTCTGCCTCGGCCCCTGCAATCAGGGCATTTGTTTTTAATCGATTGGCCGGTGCCATCACACTCGGGACAGGTTTTTGAAAGTGTGAAGAAACCTTGTTGAAAACGAATTTCGCCCGCTCCACGACAAGCACCACATGTCTCAGGTTTCGAACCGGGGCGAGCCCCAGAACCCAAACAAGTTTTACATTGGATTTCTCGAGGTATCGAAATTGTTTTTTCGCCACCAAAGGCTGCTTCTTGAAAAGTGAGATTAAGATTGTACCTGAGATCGGAGCCGCGGGTCGCACGGCTTCCTCGACCTCGGCCACCCGCCTGTTGGCCAAAAATATCACCGAAGATATCGCCAAAGATATCCTGAAAGCCCCCGCCACCTTGTCCAAAATCAAAGCCTCCAGGCCCACCGCCCGGTTGCCCCGAAACTCCGGCATGCCCAAACTGGTCATAGGCCTGGCGCTTTTGCGGGTCTGACAAGACTTCGTGCGCCTCGCTGAGTTCTTTAAATTTGGCTTCGGCTGTTTTATCACCCGGATTTTTATCCGGGTGAAATTTAAGAGCAAGCCTTCGGTAAGCTTTTTTCAATTCATCAGGCGTGGCCGACTTAGCGACCTCTAAAACCTGGTAATAATCACGTTTCGACTGTGAGGCCACTGCTGCAACTTTTTAGACTTCTTTAAAATCCGCGTCGACAACGTCGTCATCTTTTTTAGACGCATCTTTTTCGCCGCCGTTAGCAGACCCATTTTCGGCGCCTTGAGAATTCCCAGCTTGTTGTTCAGCATTCGGAGCTGATTGAGCGTAAACTTTTTCGGCAAGTTTACCGTTTAGCTGATTTAAATTTTCAATGGCTGCTTTCATGGCCGTCAAATCTGATTTTTCAAGTTCACTTCGGGCTTGAGTGATTGCCGTCTCAACATCGGTCTTCATTGCGGCTTCAACTTTTTCTCCAAACTCTTTTAAAGATTTTTCAGTTTGATAAATTAAACCATCAAGTTGGTTTCGAACCTGAATAACTTCAGCTCTTTTTTTGTCTTCGTCAGCGTGGGCCTCAGCGTCGCGAACCATTTTTTTAATTTCGTCTTCAGACAAACCCGAATTGGCAGTAATTTTTATCGACTGACTTTTTCCGGTGCCTAAATCTTTTGCGGCAACATGAACAATACCATTCACATCGATGTCGAAACTCACCTCAACTTGAGGGACCCCGCGAGGAGCTGGGGGAATACCCACTAAATCAAATTTACCTAAAGTTTTGTTGTACTGAGAGAGTTCGCGCTCACCCTGGAGCACATGAATACTCACTGCGGGTTGATTGTCCGTTGCGGTCGAAAAAATCTGACTCTTTTGAGTTGGAATCGTTGTATTTTTTTCAATGAGCTTGGTAAATACCCCGCCCAAAGTTTCAATTCCAAGACTCAGCGGAGTGACGTCCAAAAGAAGTACGTCTTTAACTTCTCCCTTAAGAACTCCACCCTGAATGGCTGCGCCTACGGCAACAACTTCATCGGGGTTAACTCCTTTGCTGGGTTCTTTTCCAAAAATTTCTTTAACAACTTGCTGCACTTTTGGCATACGGGTCATCCCGCCAACCAAAATGACTTCATCAATTTCAGATTTATTAAAACCGGAATCCTTCATACAAACTTCGCAAGGATCAATCAGTCGTTTCAATAAATCCTCGCAAATGGCTTCAAGTTTCGAGCGAGAAAGTTTTTGGTTAAGATGCTTAGGTCCGTTTTGATCGGCTGTAATGAAGGGAAGGTTAATTTCAACTTCCATGCTTTCAGACAAAATATGTTTAGCCCGCTCAGCCTCAGACTTAAGCCTCTGCAAAGAAAACTTGTCTTTTTTGAGATCAATGCCGTCGGTTCTTTGAAACTCACTGGCCATCCACTCGACAATGCGGTGATCAAAATCTTCACCACCTAACATGGTGTCACCATTGGTTGATTTAACTTCAAAAACTCCATCACCGAGCTCAAGAACTGAAATATCAAAAGTTCCGCCGCCCAAATCGAAAACTGCAATTTTTTTGTTCTGACCTTTTTTATCAAGACCATAAGCCAATGAAGCCGCAGTAGGTTCGTTAATAATTCTTAAAACATTAAGACCCGCAATACGGCCTGCATCTTTAGTCGCTTGCCTTTGAGCATCATTAAAATAGGCAGGAACCGTAATCACGGCCTCTGTAACAGTTTCGCCCAAAAACTCTTCAGCTGTTTTTTTCATTTTCATAAGAATAAAAGCTGAAACTTCTTGGGGGCTGTATTTTTTGCCTTCAACCTCAACCCAGGCATCGCCATTATCAGCGGCTACAATTTTGTAGGGGAGAGATTTCGCAAGTTTTTGCACTTGGGCGCTATCGAATTTTTGTCCAATGAGCCTTTTAACTGCAAATACTGTTTTGTCAGGGTTTGTGATTGCTTGGTTTTTAGCAATTTGACCAACAAGTCTTTCACCTTGGGTGTTAAAACCCACAATTGAAGGGGTCGTGCGTCCACCTTCTGAGTTTGCAATCACTTTGGGATCGCCGGCCTCCAAAATAGCTACACAAGAGTTAGTTGTTCCAAGGTCTATTCCAATTACTTTTGCCATAAATTTTATTCTCCGTATCTTCTTTAAAAACCGTCTTTTTTAAGAGGATGGGTTTTCTTTTGTTAAAGTCGAGCCTTCTTGAGAAGACTTATTTGCTGAATTTTGTAAGCTATCGAAAATACGATTAACGATAACTCGCGCTGGCCTTAAAATCCGGCCGTTATAATCAAAACCTTTTTGAAATTCCTGAGTGATTTTATTATCGCCTGCTGATTTTTCTTCGCTCTGCCCCACAGCTTCGTGATGGGTCGGATTAAAGGCTTCACCAACACTTTTAAGAGTTTTAACTCCAACACTTTCAAGAGTTTGTTCAAAATGTCGGTAAGTCATTTCAACGCCCTTTACGAGATTCTCAACTACGGGGCTCTTCTGTAAATTATCTTCGAGTTTTTCAATCCCTTGTTTGGCCGCTTTGGTTGCGAGCTCAAGATTATCAAAAACAGGTAGAAGCCTTTTTAAAAGTTCTTCATTGGCAGAACGAATAATATCGCCACGTTCCTTTGCAAATCGCTTACGCATATTTTCAACTTCAGCAGCCAGATAGGCCACGCGAGCCTTCCATTCTTCAAGGCCCTCAGAAGAATTTACAGTGGGCTTTTCAGAGGAATTTTCGGCCCCCGAAACACCCCCAGCTGCGGACTGAGCCCCGGAATCGGCCCCGGACTCACCGTAAGTGCTTGAATTTTCTTGCGTTTGATCGTTCTTGTTTTCGTCTGACATTGTGGGGTCAATGTGGGATTTCGCCACGGAAAGTCAAGGTTTTGAGCCTCATTTTTTCCCGCAGGGGGCCCAAAGATTAGGTGGGGCTTTACTCTGCATTTCTTTAAAAAAATTGGCAATTTTTTCAGGTGGTGTTCGATATTCGCCGCCCTGATAAAATCCATATCTGTAAATTAAGTGGGGGGTCATACCGTCAATCACTAAGGTGTCTATGGTTCTACCTTCAGAATCCAAGCGCTCAAATTTATAAAGTCGATTAGAAAAAATCTCGTCATTAAAAAAACTTCCCTGAGTTCCTCGTCCCGTCCATCCGGAATCCCCTAAAGTGCCGGCCGGAACACCCATTCTTCTTTTCTTTTCAGCAAACTCTTTAGAGGATTTTGAAACCAAGCCAACTATGTCAACTTCGCCTCCCATCATCTCCGTGGAAATTTTGTACTGCACCCCCATGTATGCGAAAAAAACTGGCTTAGGTTTGTCTTCGTTTTCCGATAACCCTGCGGCGATTCCCATGAGCAAAGGTTGGGCAATCCATTGATGGCTAAGACCGAGGTTTCGAGCCGCCTGGTTGTCTGACAAAAGTAGATTTCTTAATGCTTCCTGAGATTCATTTAGACTTGCTGAGGGAGGATTTTTTGCTGCCTTTAGCCGTTCTTGATACTCAGGACTTTGTTTTTCTTCCTTAGTGAATCCATCAAAGACAAAACGACGATCTAAGAATCCTTGACCCGACGAACGAAGACCAATACTGCCTACCCCCTCCCACTCAGGCCTCAAATTTTTCTCGTACATTCCACCATACTGACTTTCAAAAACATGGCCACGAGCTCGCAAACTCAAGGTTTCCAAACTCACTCCGGTTAGTGACGGCGCATTTTTTATGACGTCATCGCAGTTAATGCCTCCGACCAAGAAGGTTCGGGACCGGTCCCCCTGAGCTTTTTCTAAATCCTGTGTGTAAAAAAAGGGTTCATGCAAAAACTGAGCATAGGGAAATTTTTCAATAAATGACTTTTGATTAGCCCCTTCCAAATAGCGTCTCAGCGTCGGATCCCCAGCTCGACGGGCCTCAATAAAATGCGCCTTTGCCAACCCACGGGGATCTTGGGCATCGGACTTGCTCGGGATTTCTACAACTTCCGTTTCTTGAATGGATTTTTCAGACACATGGCCCGGGCTTTGCGCAAAACTTTGCAGGTGTGTGCCAATTAGCAACAAAAAAACAAATCCCAAGCGTTGGTTACTCAATTTTTGAAACACGTCACACACCCCCTTTAACTTTCAATAATTTTAGCCAGTTTTGGAACTAAAGTATCGATAATAAGTTGACCCTCGGGCGTGAGTCGCAAGTGGCCGGAATTTAGCCCGTCAAAATTGATTTTATCTGCAGCCCACGGTGCTAACCGACATTCATTTAATTTTTGTTTGAGTCTTTCTAAATCCGGATAACCGGCTAGCGAAATTTCTGCGCTAAAGCCGTCAAGTTTGATTCCTTCGGTCAGTCGTAAACCCATCATCAGGTGTTCCAAAATGTGCTCGCTTCGCGTGCGGGGCAAAAGAGTTTCAAGCTCACCTAAGGTACCTGCCAATTTTGACCAGGTCTCAAAGTTATCGGGGCTTGTTTGATGAAAACCAAAGTCAGCGTCTTTATTTCCAAGTTTTAGGCCAGGCCCTAAGAGTCCTCGGGCGCCGGGGCCTAAACCCAAAAACGAATTCAGTAGCCAATAGTTTTTATTGTGCAAACTTTCAAAGCCAGGTTTGGCAAAATTTGAAATTTCATATTGAAAGAGTCCCTTTTGCTCCAGATTTTTTTTTCTTCTGACCATCATTTCAATCAAAAATTCTTCAGCGGGCTGTTTCCAATTCTCTGACCTGGCTGTTGAAAGTGTGAGTTGATACGAGGAAACATGGGTTGGTGAAAATTCTAAAGCTAACTGCAAGTCATTTTCCATTTGCGCTAAGGTTTGTTCAGGCAAACCAAACATCAAATCCAGCGACCAACCCCGACTGCCTGTCCAAGATTTGGCCACCAGCTCTAAGGCACGCAAATTATCTTTGCGCCGAGCTCGGCGTTCAAGTTTTTCTAGGTAAAGGTCGTCAAATGTTTGAACTCCCATCGAGAGGCGATTGATTCCGAGAGCGCTCCAAAGTTCGAGTTTTTCTAAAGTTAAAGTCTCAGGATTAACCTCGATTGTGAATTCTTGAACTTGACTTAGATCCCAATCTTTTTCAATTTCAGTTAGCACTTCTTGGGTTAAATGATTTTCAATGAGTGAGGGCGTGCCCCCTCCCCAAAAGACACTTTGAATTGGAGGCCTTTTCAGAGTTTTGGAATCCAAAACTTGACCTGACCAAAATCGAGACTGCCTTTGGATGCTTTGGGCCCAAACTCGCTGAGGCTCAACCCGAACTTCTTCCCAAGAGTTAAAGTCACAATATCCACATTTATTCACACAAAAGGGAGAATGCAGATAAAGGGAAATCATTTCGCCTCTTATTCCACAAAAGCTTCCAAACTATCTATAAATTAAAAATAGATTTCTCTTTGACCTAAAGAAGCTTGGAACAATTGTCATTTGTATGGAATGATAAAAAGCCATGATCGAAGCCGAAAAACTTGTTAAAAAACATGTTCTTGTAAATGGCCTGTCCGTTTTGTTGATTCCTCAAAAACAGGCCCCCGTAGTAGCTTTGCAGGGCTGGATAAAATTTGGGGCGGCTGATGAAACCGACGATGTCGCAGGCGTCGCCCATCTTTTTGAACATCTCCTTTTTAAAGGAACAACAAATCGAAAAGTAGGACAAATTGCCCAAGAGGTTGAGGGCTTGGGTGGGGATCTCAACGCATACACCAGCTACGATCAAACGGTTATGCACATGACCCTCCCTTCGTCGGCCTTAGACCAAGGACTGGATATTTTATCTGATTCACTTTTAAATTCGGTTGTCGAACCCGATGAGCTTGAGCGTGAGCGCCCGGTAATTTTGGAAGAAATCAAACGGCGCAATGACATGCCCTGGTCTATAGCCAGTGATTTAATCCGATCTGAAATTTTCAAAGGCCACACCTATGCCCGCCCGGTGATTGGCTATGCAAAAGTTGTTGAGACTATTGCCCGAGAAAAAATTCTCTCGCTGTATAAACAGCACTACAACGCAAAAAACATGTTTCTTGTAATTGCAGGAGACATCGACGAGGGTCACGCCCTCAAACAAGCCGCTGAATGTTTTCGAATGATGAAACCCGGTGGAATTCCGGGAGCGCGCCCGAAACTGACCGAAATTTCTGGCGTAAAAAAATGTCTTCAACATCACTCAAGCCCTGACAGCAATCTGCAGTTTTCATGGAGGGGCGTTTCGCTTGGAGATTCTCAGGCCGCTTGCCTAGATGCCCTAAGTCTCATTTTAGGTCAGGGTGAAAGTTCTCGCCTGAACCGAAAACTCGTACAGGATGAAAAACTATTGCGAGAAATCAGCTGTGGTTCATGGACTCCTAAAGACCGAGGGAGTTTTGGGATTTCCTTTCAGGCCAATCCCAATGTCGCAAAAAATTTCCCTAAGATTCTTTCAAGTATTTCTCAAGCGGTTGAAAGTCCTTTTACATTGGAAGAACTTCAAAAAGCCAAAAAAAATCTGCTGGCCTCAGACACCTACTCAAAAGAAACTGTGGATGGCCTTGCTCAGCGATTTGGATATTTTGA
>CAXNEW010000047.1:0-12538 GCA_964201665.1 Bdellovibrionota bacterium | reverse complement strand
CCTGTACTATGAAGGAAAGGGAGAGTCCCTGGGTACCTTTAGAAGTTGGACCGAACCCCTTGAAGATAGGTTTTTTGTTAAACGAAAAATTTCAATCGACTCCATCGGCCGAGAACTCCAGCTAGCCTGCGAGATCCAGACTTCAGACGGAAAGAGTTGGAACTGGACTCCATTCAAACTTGAGCTTGATCACCATCTTTTGGACCTTAAAATGAGTTTAGAAAATTTGGAAAAAAAAATATCCTCGGATGAAACAGCCCTTTGCCTTGCCATCGGCAGAATCAATGGAGGAAATCACTTTCAAGATTTAGGAACTAAGATGTCCAGACTTGAAATCATTTCAGCAGCTACCGGACGATTTAAAAAAATAGGTAATTTTTATTTTGGGCGACAAAACCAAGGTCTCATGAGCAAGATTTTAGGAATTGGGAATTTCTGCCAAGATGATTTTACAGGTTATCCATTGCAAAAGGGCAACAAGATTTCGCTTTTGCAAATTCTGAAATCGGCAAAAGAGGGCCTCATGCAACTTCAATCCTACATAGAGGCCGAGTTTCCAAACTAAAGTGAACTTAGCAAATCTCCTTTAAGGTCCATTTTTTCCTAAAAGTCCTAAAAGTGGAACCTTGGCCTCTAAATTTAATATGGAATGTCCAGAAATACAGACACCTCCAACTTTTAAACCTGATTCCAATCATTTGAAGTTGGTCTCAATCTTGCAGGCCCTTCAGCAGCCTCAGTGAAGCCCCTCAAAAACACAAAAGGAAGGATAAAATGAATACCACTAACTTAAAAACCCTCTTTATCAACGGAATTTTGGCCTTAGGACTTTCACCAATTACATATGGTTCGACTCCCGAAACAAAGGAGATCAACCCCTGGGAGCCTTGCAAATCCTACTGCAGCAACCAATTAACTGAAGAAAAAGAATCCCTGATTTCAACCGGCATAAAAACTAACAATCTAAATTTAGTAAAGTTGGGAGTTTCAACATTAAAGCCACCCCTCGGAATCTTAGATGCTTTTAAGCTTAACAAATTTTTCGTGAAGGAAGGAGACAAGGGAATAGATTGCAATCCTGAAATACTCGAAACCCTTTCAAGCGCTGGAGCACAACTTAATCTGGAAAGCCTAAGCCTAAAAGACAAGTCAGACTGGAAACTATTAACTTGTGCGAACTTTTTTTCGGCTGGGTTTTCGTATCTAAAAAAATCACCTCTAACTTTTGAAGCCGCAATTGCACTTTTTGGAAAAATAAACGAAATTAAAACTGGGTTCAGTGAAGCTTTTGCAGAAATGGTTAAGGAAATGCTGGTGAAAACTCCCGCGAACCGAATCCTAAAAAGCTCAAAAATGAGTAAGTTTACTTCAGAATTCGTGAACTACATTAACTTTTCGAGTTCCCTTTTTGTTGCCCTCATAGTTAACCAACCAAATTTTTCTGAGGATTTGGAAAAACTGGCAACTGAAAAATCCGATCGAACTCAGGTTTACAAAGAGACATTTGGCCCAATTTATAGACACAGGGATGTTGTTGTTTCAGAAATAAATGCCCTTCCAAAACTATTGCAGAATGAGGCCTGGCACCCAAATTCCATCAATCGTGTAAAAATGTTAGTCGACCATCTTTTCAAGGCCGCCCAGAGTGACCTCGAAAAACAAGGGGAAGAATACGAAAAACTAATGATGGACCTCGAGAAATCAAAGAATGAGACCCAAAAAATTTAAACTAAGAAAGACCTTGAAGGAGATCTCCTTTAAGGTCTTCTAAATTTTCAAGGCCCACGCTGAGTCGAACAAAGTTATCGCCAATTCCCAAACTTGAACGAACTTCAGCGGGCAAACTTGCATGAGTCATTATCGCCGGGTGTTCAATTAAACTTTCAACCCCACCCAAACTTTCAGCGAGAGTAAAAATTTTAAGCGAAGACAAATAGTCTAATGTCTTTTTCAAATCACCTTTGAGATAAGCGCTTATCATTCCGCCAAAGCCCTTCATTTGCTTTTTAGCCAAAGCATGTTGGGGGTGGGACTCAAGCCCTGGGTAAACAACTTTTTCAAATTTTTGAGGCTGGGACTCCATCCACTTGGCGATGGCCATGGCGTTTTCTTGATGGGCCTTCATACGAACGGGCAAAGTTTTTAAACTTCGGGTTACAAGCCACGCATCAAAGGGGGAGCACATAGCCCCCACTGAATTTTGTGCAAAATAAAGTTTTTCGGCTAAACTTTTATCGTTTACAACCAAACAGCCCGCAACCACATCACTATGGCCGTTAATGTATTTGGTCATTGAATGAAGCACGATATTTGCCCCGAGCTCTAGAGGATTTTGGAAAATCGGAGACATGAAAGTGTTGTCGACTACCAAAATCCAACCACGCGCTTTGCAAATTTTTGCAATGGCTTGAATATCAATCAGCTTAAGAAGCGGATTGGTGGGGCTTTCTACCCAAACCATTTTTGTTTTTGGACTTGAAAGCTTCACTAAGAACTCTGGGTCTTTTTCGAGCTTTGTAAAATCAGCAAACTTAAATTCAAGTCCCGTATTGGGTAAAATTTTTGTAAAAAGCCTGTAGGTGCCGCCGTAAACATCGTCGCAGCAAAGAACCTCGTCGCCCTGCTTAAGAAGGGTCATCACGAGTGTGACTGCGTTCATTCCCGAGGCCGTAGCAAAACCAAAGGTGCCTCCCTCAAGTAGCGCAATACAATCTTCTAAAATTCTGCGCGAGGGATTGTGCGAGCGCGAATACTCAAATTCACCCACGGGTTTACCTGGACTTGTTTGGGCGTAGGTGGATGTCATCGCTATTGGAGGCATGACAGCCCCCGTAATGGGATCAGGTTTTTGGCCGCCATGAATTGCGAGGGTCTCTATTTTTTGACCCTTAAATTCTGCTAAACGTTTTTCAGTTTCACCCCAATGACCCATAAATATTAGACTCCTGGAATTTTTTTGGATTCAGGTAAAAATTCAACCTGTCCGCCGAGTTCGACGTCGCCCCAATTCGAATCGACATTCTTGTCTTTGATCCATTCGGAATTGAAAATTTTTGAAAGATACCTACTGCCCGAATCGGGCAATAAAACCACCCCATTTAAGGGACGACCCAATTGTTTTTCTTTCAGGGCCATAAATTGAACGGCGCCCATAAAAGCCGTTCCACAACTTCCGCCTACTAAAATTCCTTCAAGTTGTGCAAGCATTCGGGTTGCTGCAAAGGATTCTTCGTCATTCACGGCCACCACCTCGGTCGGCAATTTCATATCCATGGTTCCGGGAATCATGTCTTCGCCGACACCCTCCACAAGGTAAGGTTTAGCGGCCTCCTTTGTGTGGGTTTTAATCACGCTTTCATAAATACTTCCCACGGGGTCGACCGCGACGACATCGAGTTTTGGGTTTTTAGATTTCAGAAATCGCGCTGTACCCGTGAGTGTACCGCCGGTGCCAATACCTGCTGCAAAAAAATCAATTTCACCTTTCATTTGTTCCCAAATCTCTGGGCCGGTTGTGGCTTCGTGTGCGTTGGGATTGTCAGGGTTAAAATATTGATTAGCCAAAAAGGCGCCAGGCGTTTTTTCGGCCAAAGCCTTTGCGACGTTACAATAATAAAGGGGCGAGTCGGGCTCAACATTGGACGGAGCCACAACGACTCGAGCCCCGAAAGCCCTTAAGGCATTGACTTTTTCAGCGCTCATTTTGTCTGGCATGACAAAAATAGCTTTGTAGTTACGAGCAGCAGCTACAACAGCGAGACCTGCTCCAGTATTTCCAGAAGTCGCTTCAACAATTGTTCCGCCGGGTTTTAAAAGTCCACTTCGTTCCGCCTTATCAACGATATTTTTTGCGATACGGTCTTTAACGCTGCCACCAGGATTGAAAAATTCAACTTTGGCATAGAGATTTCCCAAAAGTGAAAATTTGTTTTCGCTAAACCCGCGATTTTTGAGCCAATGAGGAGTTGGTATATTCTTTACTGATCGCCTCAGTTTAACCAAGGGCGTTGAGCCAATGGTTTCTTCGATGGAGTTACAAACCGTTAAATTCAAGTGATTTTCCTTTTTGAGCTAAAATCTTTTGTGATGGCCATCAGACTAGGGAAATTATTCAAAGGGGTCAATTGGCACTGAGGATCAAAAGGTTCTATAAATCTACTTTAGCTATGAGTTTATTTTTTAACGAAACCCACCAATCCCTCAAAGAAACAACCCGAAAGTTTGCCGAAGCGCAACTAGCACCTAAGGCCGCCTCAATGGACGAACATCAAAGTTTTAATATCGAGGCGATGCGTGAACTTGGCAAGATGGGGCTTTTGGGAATCACTGCCGATCCGGATTTTGGCGGCAGTGGAATGGACGCCGTAGCAGCGACTCTTGTCATGGAAGAGCTCGGGGCAGTGTGTGCAAGCACGGCTCTTTCTTATCTTGCCCACTCCATTCTTGCGGTCAACAACTTGAGCGTGAATGGCAGCAAGGACCAGAAGAAAAAATATCTTGAAAAACTCTGCACCGGAGAGTGGATCGGCTCAATGGCCATCAGCGAACCAGGCGCCGGATCGGACGCCTTTGGCTTGCAGCTGCAAGCTAAAAAAACGGGTGCAAAATATATTCTCAACGGAACAAAACTTTGGATTACGAACGGAACTCACTCTGAATTTTTTTGGGTTTACGCAAAAACGGGCCCTTCAAAAAAGGATATCTCAACCTTTATTGTCGAAAAAACATTTAAGGGTTTCAGTGTCGGAAAAAAACTCGACAAATTTGGCATGAGAGGAAGCCCCACCTGCGAACTCATTTTTGAAAATTGCGAGGTGCCGGCCGAAAATCTCGTGGGCGGCGAAGGCACGAGTATCGCCCATATGGTGAAAAATCTTTTACTCGAAAGAGTTACCATTTCGGGAATTTCTTTAGGACTTGCCCGAGCCTCGATTGCTTATTCCACTCAATACGCAAAGGACCGCAAACAATTCGATCAGCCCCTTATTGGTTTTCAAATGATTCAACAAAAATTGGCAGATGCCACAGCTGAATATTTAGGCGCCCGTAGCCTGACCTACGAAGCCGCAGCCGCAATAGATAAATTTGGCGGAGAATCAAAAGAGGCAACTCTTTTAGGAACATCAGCCAAACTTCTGTCAGCTCAAGTGGCCACACAAATTGGTCTTGAAGCCATTCAAATTTTAGGGGGTTATGGCTATACCAAGGAATATCCTGTCGAACGCTACATGAGAGACGCCAAACTCATGGAAATCGGAGCCGGCACCAACGAAGTGATGCGCATTATTCTTGCAAGAGAACTCGAAAAAGGAAATTTTCCTGGAGTTTAAAAATCGATGCAAAAAAAATTGATTTCAGTTTCAATTGATGGGCTCCTGGGCCCAAAAGTTTTGGATGATGTTCCGTTGTTTTTGTCGACACAGGCAAAGTCAGCGGCCCTAAATAAATTTCAAAGCTTCAAAAAAAATCCGCAAAACTATTTTAGTTCGACCTATCGGCAAACAAGCCCACAATTGATTCAAATCGAAACTGCCGCCCAACAAAAGCGCCAAACCTTTTCGAACCTCGTCGTACTGGGTATTGGCGGTAGCGCGCTCGGTGCCCAAACTTTAGTTTCGGCCTTGGGTTGGAAAATGCCAAAAAAGGAAAGACCTGAAGTCTTTTTTTTAGACAATCTTGATCCCATTTTAATTTCTGAAATCTTTGAAGACCTAGACCCCATCAAAACTCTCATTTGCGTGGTGTCGAAATCGGGAACAACTCTTGAAACACTGGCTCCTCTTGGTCCAATTTGGAATTGGATCAAAAACGCAGATACGACTCGCCCAAGTAACCATTTTGTAGTTATAACTGATCCGAAAGTTGGCCCTCTCAGAAAGTGGGCTCAAGATGAAAAAATTCTAAGCTTTGAGGTGCCTGCCGATCTTGGAGGTCGATTCAGTGCCTTTTCTCCTGTTTGTCTGTTTCCGGCGGCCTTTGCGGGCATCAATATTCACACCCTGGTAGAGGGAGCCTCAAATTTTTTCAACGATTCTCAGTTTCTTGAAGAAACTTTAAATCCTATGGCGGCCCGACTTTTTGAACTTGAAAAAGGTGGGTTCAGAGCCCATTCGCTTTGGGCATATTCAAGCTTTCTAAAAAATTTTTCGAGTTGGTTCGTACAGTTGTGGGGCGAAAGTCTAGGAAAAAGAAACTTCGAAAAAAACCGGGTTGGCCTGATTCCCTGTCCCGGAGTTGGGGCTACCGACCAGCATTCCTTTCTCCAACGTATGGCTGAGGGCAGGAATGACATTGTCTCGGGTTTTGTAAAGATTCAAAACTGGCCTGAAGTTAAATCAGGTATTGGAAATTCGGCGCTCCTGCCCATGGATTTTAAGGCACTTTCTGGAGTCAGGGGCCAGAGCTTTGGAAAAATCCTCAACACCGAGGCCCTAGCTACAGAAATATCACTTCAGGAACTTGGTCGTCCGACCTATTCTGCTACGTTAAATTCGCTTGATGAAGCTTCAGTCGGGGCGTTATTAGCCTTTTACATGGACTTCACTGTGGTCAGCGGAATTTATTTAGGAGTAAATCCTTTCGATCAACCCGGTGTTGAACGAGCAAAGGCCTTGTTTTTTGAGCACCTATAAACAAAGATATGAATCCAATTTCAAATTTAAGTGAAACCATCGCGACCCGCCTCAAAAAGGCTTTTCCCGATTCCCAAATTAAAATCACGGATTTAACGGGAAACGGAAATCACCTAGAACTTTTAATTGTTTGCAAAGAATTTAAGGGTTTACGCCCGGTTGTTCGCCAACAAAAAATCAATGCTGAAATCAAAGATTTATGGGATGAGGGCGGTTTACATGCCCTTACAATGAAAATTTATACCCCCGAGGAGAAAGTTTTATGACTTTTGATGAAGCCCTAAAGATGATTGATGAAAAGGTAAAATCCAAAAAAACAATTTTGTTTATGAAAGGAACTCCCGATTTTCCTATGTGCGGATTTTCGGGAAGAGTCGTGCAAATCCTCAAACATTTTGGCCAAGAATTTGAGGGGGTCAACATACTCGAAGAAGAAAGCCTTCGAGCGGCCATTAAGTCTTATTCAAATTGGCCGACAATTCCCCAACTCTACATTAAGGGAGAATTCATTGGGGGCTGCGATATTACGACGGAGATGGCGCAGTCAGGCGAACTCGAAAAACTCTTCTAGTTGGCCTTTTTGACAGCGGCCTTCGCGTCAGGGGCGGCCTTGGGGGTTGGTATCGTGAATTCTTTGGGCGTAGCTTAGATTTTGTTGTTTTAAGGCAATTGAATAGTATCGAGTTACAGCAACGATCAGACTCATTGCCCAAAAGAGGCCACATAGAAGCCGACTTCCTCCGTTTGTTCCCGACTCCATAGAATTTAATTGTAACAGAGATTTGGATTATTCCTAAAATTCCAATGCCGCCATTTCAAAGAAAGTGCGTTTGACTCCCTCTTTGAGATCTAAAAAGGGCTCAGTAAAACCTGTCAAATTTTTGAGTCTCGTGAGATCGGCCTGGGTAAAATACTGATAGTGTTTTCGCAAAGCTTCAGGAGTGGGGATAAATTGAATTTGTGGTTTTTTACCAAGGGCCGAAAAACAACTTTGGCCCAATTCTAAAAACGTTTGGGCGCTTCCAGTGCCCACATTGAAAATGCCGCTTTGCCAGTTTTTATCTTCAATAAAAAATTTACAAAGCTTGGCGATATCACCCACAAAAACAAAATCTCTTTTTTGTTCTCCGTCTGGAACAGTGTCTTTGTGGCTCATAAAAAGATTTAGCGAATCATTTTTGAGGATTTGGCGGCGAGCATGAAAAACAACGCTTGCCTGCGAGCCTTTGTGATCTTCTCCGGGTCCGTAGACATTAAAAAACCTAAGGCCCGTCCATTGGGGCGGGGCCAATTTTAAGGCTACCTGATTTAAAACCCAAATATCGAACTCCAATTTACTTCGGCCGTAGGGATTCAAGGGCTGAAGCTTTGAAAAGTTCTCTGACCTGTCAGAAAACCCATGTTCTCCGTTACCATAAGTGGCTGCGCTACTGGCATAAACTAATTTTATTGAATTTTGAGAGCAAAATTTCCAAATTTTTTGTGAAGATTCAACGTTAACTGTTTTTAGAAAATCAAGCCTCATTTCTTCGGTTGAACTTGAGGCACCCATATGAAAAACAACTTGGGGCAAATTTTTGGCTGTAGGTTTTAAAATGAGTTTTTCTAGTTCTTTTATTTCCAGAAAAGACATCTGGGCCAAAGGAAGGCCCCTGAGACAAGGCCGTTTCAAAAAGTCTTTTGATTCATCAATGAGTAAAATTTCTTCTGGAAAAAAAATGCCCTCACGAATAAAAAACCGAGCCAAATAAGATCCGATAAACCCAGCCGCTCCCGTTATCCAGCACTTTGCCAAAGGAATTTGAGAGATTGATCCCGACGGAATTTGGGAGGTTGACGCCGTTGATACAAATGCCACGAATGTCGGTATAAGACGGGTCTATGTTTGTCGCAATAAATCGATTTAAAATTAAGCCTGATAGTGTTGAAAAATTTGAAAATTTTTTTTCCCAAACCAGCGCTGGCTTGGAAAACCAAATTGGATTTATAAAAAATCGACTCCTTAAATCCCATTTAGTTCAGCCCCACCATTCTGAACCCTGTGTAGAGTATCTTTGCTACTCTGAATGGACCGACAAGGTTTCTTTAGAACTTTGGAATTCTAGATTGAATTCAGGCCACGTGTTTGAAGGCCTCCCCAAACAGGCTTTAGCGGGCGAACCCGAATTCCAGCAATATGAACTACTCTTGGATGAGGGCCCAGGAACTCGAGTTGACTGCCGAAGTTCGACTTTAGATCAAATCGTTGAAAATTGTTTTTCTGAAGAAATGCCTACCCAAAAAAATATAAGATTGAATTCTAAAATTCAGGGCCTTCCTGCCATCAATATTGGCCCCCTGGAGGGACGAACCCTTGAAATACTTTTACGATCAATCGGAGCCCAAAGGGGAGTTGAAATCGGCACCCTCGGGGGCTACAGCGCCTCTTGGATTTTGCGCGCCCTCAGTGATGAAGCTGGCACGGAAGGATTTTTGCATACCCTGGAGCTGGACCCGCAAAAGGTCAAAATTGCCCAAAAAAACCTGGACTCCCTTGGATTAACGGCGGGTTTTGAGATTCACTCGGGGATGGCAATCCAAACCCTGTCCACCCAACTTAAGGACCTAAAAGATTTAGATTTTGTTTTCATAGATGCCGACAAGCCCACCTACCCTGAGTACATAAATTGGGCTTTGCCGCGTATTCGCGAGGGAGGTTTGTTACTTTGGGACAATGCCTTCATTCAGGGCGGAATGTACTTTTATGGCCGAAACCCGACTTCCGAAATGGCCCCGGCCTCGGGCAAACCCTTCGGCTTTAGCCTCAATAGGTTTCAGGCAATGTCTAAAAGCTGGGACATACTGTCACAGTGCCCAGATTTTTGTTCTATTGTGCTACCGACCGGAGAAGGACTTGGGGTTGCAATAAAAAAACCAAAAGTTTGGCAAAAATAGAGAGTATCGTGTAAAAGCTTCGAGTCTGGGAAATCCAGACCCATTGCATTATTTTCAATCAAATCAGGGAGCTTATGGCAGAAGCAAATTATAAAAACACGGATATTACAAAAGTTCGGAATATTGGGATTTCAGCTCATATCGATTCGGGAAAAACTACCCTTTCTGAACGTATCCTGTTTTACACAGGTCGCATTCATAAAATCGAAGAAGTGAAGGGCAAATCGGGCGTCGGCGCCACGATGGACTTCATGGATTTGGAACGTGAAAAAGGAATCACAATTCAATCGGCTGCAACTTACTGTGTTTGGGGTGACTACAATATCAACCTCATCGACACTCCTGGACACGTCGATTTTACAATCGAAGTTGAACGCGCTCTGCGCGTACTCGATGGCGCTGTTCTCGTTTTATGCGCCGTTGCCGGAGTTCAATCCCAATCAATCACTGTCGACAGGCAAATGAAACGCTATGGCGTTCCTCGTTTGGCCTTTATCAACAAAATGGATCGTGCC
This sequence comes from Bdellovibrionota bacterium, assembly GCA_964201665.1. Lineage (GTDB taxonomy): Bacteria > Bdellovibrionota > UBA2428 > UBA2428 > UBA2428 > CAXNEW01. The sequence continues at coordinate 2,457 of CAXNEW010000047.1, read as the reverse complement.
GGTGCTAATCCTTTTCGAGTTGTTCAAATGCTTCGCGAAAAACTAAGCCACAATGCCTGGATGGTAACCTACCCCATTGGAGCAGAAGACACCTTCAAAGGTATTGTTGATTTGCTAACCCTCAAAGCCCATTACTTTGATGGAGATAATGGCGAAGACATTCGCATTGAAGATTGTCCTGCTGACATTCTCGATAACTGCAAAGTTGCACGCCAAGAACTGATCGCGGCCCTCGGTGATTTTGATGATGGAATTGCCACAAAATATCTCGAAGAAAAAGAAATCTCAGCTGAAGAACTCATTCCGGTTATTCGTAAAGCGACACTTTCTTTAAATTTCACGCCTGTGTTCTGTGGCTCTGCATTTAAAAATAAAGGGGTGCAGGTTTTACTTGATGGAGTCGCCCGTTACCTCCCAAATCCAGATGAAGTTTCAAACAAAGCTCTTGATCAAAAAAACAATGAGCAACAAATTATTCTTAAGTCTGATCCCGACCTGCCTTTTGTGGGTTTGGCCTTCAAACTCGAAGACGGTCGATATGGCCAGCTAACCTTCATGCGAATTTATCAAGGCAGAGTTAGCAAAGGTGATTTTATTATCAACGTTAATACTGATCGCAGAGTAAAAGTTCCGCGAATTGTACGCATGCATGCTGCAGACATGAAAGATGTTGATTCTGCTCAAGCCGGCGATATCGCCGCATTGTTTGGAGTTGAGTGTGCATCGGGCGATACCTTCACTGACGGCAAGGTGTCTTACACGATGACCTCTATGCACGTTCCTGCTGCGGTTATGTCACTCGCTATTGCTCCTAAAAATCGAGATGGCCAAGCTAATTTCTCGAAAGCTCTGAACAGATTTTCAAAAGAAGATCCTACCTTCCGAGTTAGCCGTGATGAGGAATCTGGTGAAACTTTGATTTCAGGAATGGGCGAGCTTCATCTTGAAATCTATGTTGAACGAATGAAACGTGAATACGGTTGTGAAGTCACCGTGGGCAAACCTCAGGTTGCTTACAGAGAGACCCTCACCAAATCAACAAAACTTGATTACACCCACAAAAAACAAACCGGTGGAGCAGGACAATTTGCAAAAGTGGGCGGAATTATGGAACCCTTGCCTGCTGAAGCCGTCGAGAATTTTGAGTTTGTAGATGACGTCGTGGGCGGAGTTATTCCCCGTGAATATATTCCTGCTGTTGAGAAGGGCTTCCGAGAACAACTTACCAAGGGACTTCTCATTGGTGCTCCTGTTGTGAGAGTCCGTTGTACGGTTAACGATGGTCAGTATCACGCGGTCGACTCAAGCGAGTTGGCCTTCCGCCTTGCAGCTATGGCCGCCGTTCGAGAGGCCTATGCTTCGGCGGGTCCCACAATTCTTGAACCTATTATGAAAGTCGAAGCCTCTGCCCCTGAAGAGTTTCAAGGTTCCGTAGTTGGTCAGCTTAACCAGAGACGAGGAATCATTTTGGATTCCCAAACCAACGAAGGTTATTTTGTTGCTCAAGCCTACGTGCCTTTTTCTGAAATGTTTGGTTACTCGACATCACTTCGTTCGGCCACCCAAGGTAAGGGTGAGTTTTCAATGGAGTTTGCAAAATACGAGCCTGTACCCAAGAGTGTTCAGGAAGAAATGGTTCGTCTGCACAAAGAAAAAAGGGCTGCTGAAAACAAATAGCCTATAGGCCCAATTAAACTGTTTCCTGTTATTATTGTTGGGAAGTGACAAACTCAAAAACACTTTCCAAACTTGAATTGGAAATTCAAACTGAGTGGCGCAGTTATCAATGGGTTTTGTCGGCAGGTGACGAGCTTATTTGTGGGCGAAGCCCTGACTGTGAAATTTTGGTACCCCGGCGCAGCGTTTCGCAGGAGCATTTAAAAATTCACTGGAATGGTTTTGAAGTTTTCATTGCCGATTTAGGAAGTGCAAACGGAACCTTTGAAAGTGATGGCAAATCTCGTTTTATCGAAGGTACTTTTAGAGAGCCAAGTGTTTCGCTTCAACTCTTGATTTCAAAATCCCCAATAAAAATTTCTGGACGACATTTAGATGCCACCCGGGTTCAAACAATCTTTTCAGCCCCCGACCCGGGGGAACCCTTAAGCGCGGATCACCCAGCCAATCAAGTCACGCGCACTTTAAAAAACCTTGAGTGGACTCGCACAGAAAGCCCTGCAGGTACAGCCCCCAAAAAAAGTCGCCCTCGGGTCGTTGCCCAAGTTAAGGAATTAAAAAAGCTTCCCAATCTTTCAATTAACAGCGCCCATGAGCTTGCCGCTTGGTTTTGTGTTTTTAGTGCGGGATTTATTTTTTTAATTGGCAGCATTGGCCTGGGTTTTCTGACCCTCAAGGGATTACTCAGCCTAGATGCTGCCGTATACGTTAAAGGAGCCTCGCATGATCTCAATCTTATTTGGGTTGAGCTCGTTCGAAACCTCAAAGGACCGCTTTTTG
>CAXNEW010000046.1:0-12980 GCA_964201665.1 Bdellovibrionota bacterium | reverse complement strand
GAACAGTTTTATTCTGAAAGACGTTTGCCCATCGAGGACCGCGAAATTTTTGCTAACCAGTTTGTTATTTTAAGAGATCAGGCAAATCCAAGTCACTCGGCTGTGGGCCGCTTTGATGTTCGCTTGGGCGCAGTGGTTCCACTCATTCGAAGCTCTGAAGGGGTCTGGGGACTCCATCCTAAAAATGTTGAGCAAAGTTTTGCCCTCGATCTTTTGCAAAACGAGGATATTCAACTGGTTTCGCTTGTTGGAAAAGCCGGTACCGGAAAAACTCTCTTAGCCATCGCTGCTGGCCTTCAAAAAACTCTCGAAGAAGGAAAATATCAACGACTTCTAGTTTCAAGACCCATTTTTCCGATGGGTAAAGATGTGGGTTATTTGCCTGGTGATCTGGAGCAAAAGCTCAATCCTTGGATGCAACCCATCTTTGATAATATTGAATTTTTATTGGGTGGATCAGAATCTCGGCATCGTAGAGGCGCCTCTGTTAGAGGAATTCAAGAACTCATTAGCCAAGGCATGCTCAATATTGAACCCCTAACTTATATTCGAGGTCGCTCAATTCCTAATCAGTATTTGATTGTTGATGAAGCTCAAAACCTAACTCCACACGAGATCAAAACCATTCTCACTCGAGCAGGTGAAAATACCAAGGTGGTGCTGACGGGTGATTGTTATCAAATCGATAATCCCTATGTAGACAGTGCCTCAAATGGACTTTCTCACGTCGTTGAACGCATGAAGGCCGAAGAAATTTCGGGCCACGTTTCACTCGTTAAAGGAGAAAGGTCGCCTCTGGCAGAACTTGCCTCAAACCTTTTATGATCGAAAATCGCAAGGACTATCGCCTTCCGTTTAGAACGAAAATTATTTTCGGAAATAACGAAAGAGTCAGCACCGGCAATGCCACAAATATTTCTGCAGGCGGGGTTTTTGTAATGACACTTGAACCCTTTCCGTCTGAGACCCGCTGCCAAGCCATTTTTGTTTTGGACCCCGAAAAAAGTCCCCTTTGTGTTGATGCTGTTGTTAAACGGGTGGTGGCTTCTTCTGTAAACTTGGAAGAAATGCCGGGTCTTGGTCTCAATTTTGTTAAGATGTCTGAGGAATCCGTCAATCAGTTAGCAACCTTTATGACTGATAATCGTAAAAACTTTGAACTTGCCTCCACTCTTTTGCAAAGTGGCGAACCTGACCTTGCTTCGCTCGAGCCCTTGCTCGATCGCATGCATTTGCCCCATTATTCAGATTTTGGCGAACTCAAGTTTTTTGTAGAGCGCATTTTAAAGTCAATGGAAATTGTTGACCGCGCAAATTCACAAAACAATCGTCAAGTCGCCGAGTAATTCTTCTTTAAAACGAGCAAATTTTTTTTATTTAGGCGCCCCGCGGCAAACCCTCAGTTTTAGATCGGATTTTGACGATACCTTTTAGGTGTCGGCATCTAACAAAAATTCCCAGCGATCGGGCAACAGCAAAGGTAGATCAGATCGATTCGGATCGAGCCGCTACCAAACCCGATGCGGACGTTGTGCTGATATTCTGCCAGATGAAACACTCACGTATTGCCCGATGTGTGGGATTCCTTTTTCAGAGGTCTCACCCACTACAAGTTACACCCCCATTGCAGATCACATTATCCAAAAGGCTTTACGTCTTGAACGGTGGCGATGGTTTGGAATTGCATTTTCATTTGCCCTAGCTCTCGTTTTGCTACAACTTCTTTTTTCGTATACTCGAAGACAACATGAAATCGGTTTACTCGAAGCAACCCCTAGAAAAATTGGAATTTACCAATTTGATCTTGAAGCCTATGCCCCGCTTCCACCTGCGATAAAACGTCTAAGTCTGGGTTTTGCCCTTCAAGGATTTCAAGATCATTTTCAGATGAACCTCTCAAGCCTGACTTACACCGAGGGCCAGGTTCCTGAGAGTCTTTCTAAATTTTTTGATGAAATAAAAAATCTTTCGACTCCAGGAAACTTTATCGAAGGTGAGGTTCTTCCCTTTATGCGGTTAAGCTTTTGGGAGAAAACAATTTTTCCGAAGCTCACTGAACAATGGAGTCAAAATCCACACGCTGAACTCCCCGTCATTATTACGAATTTCCCTTTGTATGCCGATCCCGAAGAAGAAACTAAAATTGAAACAAGGCATTTGGGCAAGGCTCGACTGGTTTCGGGTTTAGGCCACCCGGCCCTCGTGCTGATTTCAACTTTCCGAATGAATGACCGCTCAAACAAACACGCTGATGATCTTCCAAAACTAAAAACTGTTTATGACTATGCCCGGTACCTTGGCGAGTACGTTTTGGCGCATGAATTGGGACATGCGCTTTTAGGACTAACAGACACCGTGGTCGATCCCGTTCAGTACTCGCCTCCTTCTAAAAAAACTCAAAGCCTCCGAATGCCCGCTTCCATAAATTCAACGGGACCAGAAATAAATCAATGCCTGATGCACACCGATTCTGGAGGCGGCCATCATGCATGGGCCAACCTACGCGATCGCGAAATTGGGATTTCTTCGACCTGCCAATCCTATTCAAAAACTGTTGAAGCTTTTCAAAAGCGCTCTGAGTCAATCCAACTCCTAAAACTAGGTTTCCACAATGAAGCCAGAATTAAGCACCAAGAAGCCATGGATTTGATTCAAACACATTCCCAACCTTGGATTGGAAAAGTCTGGAGCCAAGAAATTATCCTTTTCTCAGGCCTTCTCTCTTTTTTTTAAAACAAAACCACAATCAACAACCCCTATTCGTTTTTCAGTGAATATGTTTGAATAGAACCTATGATTAATTTGGAACTCTCTGACGAACAAAAATCCTTGGTTGAACTTGCCCGCCAATTTGGCGAAAAAGAAATGGCTCCCGTTGCAGAAAAATATGACCACTCCATGGAGTATCCCTGGGATGTGATTAAAAAAGCCCACAGTGTGGGATTAATGAATTCTCACATTGGCCAAGACCATGGCGGACTCGGACTCGGGGTTTTTGATGGCTGCCTGATCGCAGAAGAACTCGCTAGTTTTTGTAGTGGCATTTACACAGCCATGGAAGCCAATGGACTTGCCCAGGCCCCCTTAATTGTTGCCGGCAGCGAAGAACAAAAAAAACAATTCTTATCGCCATTAACTGAGGCCCCACTCATGTGCGCCTATGCAGTTACCGAACCCGGAGCTGGCTCAGATGTTCAAGGAATCAAAACTAAAGCTGTAAAAGTGGGTAATGACTATTCAATTACCGGATCTAAAATGTGGATCACCAATGCTGCAGTAGCCGAGTGGTTTTTTGTTCTGGCCTACACCGACCCAACGGCGGGCGTAAAAGGAATGACCGGCTTTATTGTTCCGGCAAAAACACCCGGAATTGAAGTTGGCAAAAAAGAAAAAAACCTTGGCCAAAGATGCTCTGACACTCGCGGGGTTTCATTTACTGACGTTAAAGTTCCCGAGAAATACCGCCTCGGAAAAGAAGGTGACGGATTTAAAATTGCGATGGCAGCCTTTGACCATACTCGTCCCCCAGTGGCCGCAGGGGCCGTGGGCGTTGCTCGCGCAGCCATGCAACATGCCATTCGGTATTCACAAGAACGTAAAACCTTTGGGGTTCCCATTTACAAACATCAATCGATTTCGTTTATGATCAGTGAAATGGCCATGAATATCGAAGCTGCTCGTGGCCTTGTTTGGAAAGCCGCTTTTGAAATTGACCAAGGACGCCGAAACACAAAGTTTGCTGCCATGGCCAAGGCCTTCGCAGCTGACATGTGCAACAAGGTTTGCTCAGACGCCGTTCAAGTTTTTGGTGGATACGGATTTAACCAAGAGTACCCTGTAGAAAAACTTTACCGTGACTCAAAAATTTTCCAAATTTATGAAGGCACCAGTCAAATTCAGCGCCTTATTATTTCTAAGGAAATATTTGATCGTAAATAGGATCTTTGTTTGAGTCCTTGGATTGTTGATTTTTGAAAATTCTAAATAGATTTCTATTGGTCACCTGGATTTGGAATCTCTTTTTTTGGGCCTTTGCTTTGCCTCCTTTTTTTATTCCCGATGAGGCCGTTCATTGGACTTGGGTATCTCGCTTTGTTTCGAATTCTCCGCAGACTCATCCCGTCTCGGAGTGTTCTGAACTCGAAAAGACCGTTCATGCCTTTGAATTTAAGAAAGTCTTTGCAGATACCGAAGGCTTTGTTCCCCGAGATGGGCCCCTTCCCATAGACCAAGTGCCTCTTTCAAAATGCCAAGAAATTAAACCACCCGGAGCCTACGCCTTTTTGGGTTTATACATGCCTGCAGCATTTTCGTTTTATATGTTTGAGGATTGGGGCAGAATTGCTCTTTTTACTAAACTCTTAAACGCTTTAACTTTGAGCCTTTTACTTTTTGTTTTGTGGAGAAAAATCGGTACTACACAGTCTAAACATTTTCTGCCCACTTTTTGGGCCTTCGCCCTTATTGGCAATTTTCCAATCACACTTCAGCAATCCGTGGGGCTCTCAATGGATTTTTGGACACTCGCAGGAAGTTTAGGAATTTTTGGAGTTTGTTTTTTTTCGCTTTTCAATCGTCTGGAATTCAGTCTTTTTAGTTTTTCAATTCTCATGGCAGGTCTCTCAAAGCCCGTTTTCCTTCCGCTTTTAGGCCTTATACTCGTATTAAACAAAAAAGATTTACTCAGAACTCAAAAGGGTCGTTTGGTGACTTGGGGTTGCGCCTTAAGTCTTTCCGCCATTGCAATTCGCGGACTAATCTATTTTGCCAGTTCCCATTTTTTAGGCAATTCCGGCTCCCTAATGGGTGCGGGTCCTGAGAAACTCATGAATCCATCTGTTGAATTTATTTTAAAAAATCCGTGGCAGGCTTTTGTCACTGTGGCCACGGGGTCTTGGGGAAAAATTGCGCAGCTACCCGGAACTCGCCTAGGCGCCCTAAGCTGGCCACTATCAAAAACTCACACCCTACTGGGGCATCTGTCGCTAATTTTATTTTTAGCTTGTTTAAACTGGAGAAATTTTAAGTCGATACTTAGCCGTTTGATACCCGCTACAGGTTTTCTGTTTATATTCGTTTTTTTAACGGGCCTGAGTCTCTATTTAGGACACACGGCCCCGGGCGCTAACTCCGTAGCCGGCTTACAGGCACGATACTTTATTCCCTTTTGGTTTGGCTTATTTTTAATTTTAAGCTCAATGGGTTTTATGTTGAATGCAAAAAAATTAAAGATGATTTTAGCGGTAATCACGGTTTGTCTGTTTACCAATGCCACAATCACAGCGACCCAAATTTTTTTAGCTTTTCGATAGTTTTACATTTATGGAAAACTAGTTCAAAGTAAATTTAGAAACTGGATTTAGAAAAAATTTTTAATTTTTGGGCAGATAAAAACGAACTTCGCGAAGTAGATATAGAAAATCATAAAATGGATCAGGGTGATTTACCGTATTATACGGGGTTAGCCTTGCAAGGCCTTCTCTAAGCTCTCTGGGGTTCTGGGCTCGGGAAAAAATTTGTTGATACTCCGCTAACCCGTCTTTCTTGATTGAGAGCCTAAACTCATTTTTGATTTCACCTAACTCATCAGATTTAACTGTTTGCCTATAAACAAAAACAAAACTGCCTAATACTTCGTAGATGCCCACAGTTCCCTCCAAAAACTCTAAATTAGTTCGTCTAATCTTATTTAGGTCGGACTTTTCAACCAAACGAAATCCATATTCAGTAGTTTTCGCATTTCCCCATTGGGCATTTTCTAACCAGGTAAATAGTTTAAAGTAAAAAGCATCACGTATTTTCAAAAAATCTTTCTGCAATTGAATCCTGACGGATTCAAAAATCTCTTCATCAGAAAATTGAGACTCCTCAAGAATTTTTCGGGTTTGAGTCCCAAATTTGGCTGTAGTTTTGGCTTCAAGTTTGTAAAGATCTTCCCTGGTTTGTTTAAATATATTTCGAACCGGAAAGCCTGGATAATCTTCCTCGAGCTGCAGAATTTTAAAGCCAAGTTCTCGGCTGACCAGTCCCCCGCGATTTCTTTTTTGTGGTGCGCCTCCAATATCTTTAATGACCTTATGAACTGAAATGTCCCGTTCGAGGAAAATCATAGCGGCTTCGGTCGCGCAAAGCGTGGGATCCTTTGCCCCAAGTGGAACTTCGTCTTTATTGGCCAAGGCCAAATTAAAGGGCAGAATCAAAAAAAATAGAGCAGTGCTTTTAATCTTCATAGCTGGAACCAGCATCTAACAAAACTTATAACGCCATGCAATAACCAAATAGGTTTTGCGTTAATAAACTGATTTTGTTGATACTAACGACGGCATTCTGGACCTCCTAGAATAAAAGAAGGCCACTAAAAGTGAAAGGACTACTACCGCAAGGCGGGCTACCGACCGCCCAAAAGTTGCGCCTGTAAAGTAATCCCAAAACCACGGCCAAAGCGGCGTCAACGGAGCATGAATACTAGTGGCAAATACTAAGGCCCAAAAAAGAACGGAAACTATCACTGAAAAAATCAAAACTGATTTGAGGACTTTCGAAAAATCTTTCCAAAGAAAGGGAATTGGCAATGCCATCAATGGGAACACAATTGAAAGATAGCGTGGCCCGGTAGAACCGCCTCCCCACCAACCTCCAAAATTTGCATTGAGTACTAATAGGAGAGCAAACCCGAAAACTAAAAGGGGGGTTATTCGGGTAACTTCTTTCGGTTTAGATTTAGAAAAAATTAAAGTCCCTAAAATCAATAAACACCAGGGTTGGGTCCATAAAAGGCCTCGACTCCATCCCCACAATAGTTCGGCCAAAATATCGACCTTGGGAAACAAACTAAAAACTCCCCAAAAATTATGGACTTCGTTTTTTACTATCTGCAGGGAGGGGTCTTGAAACTTAATGGCAATCTCAAAGGGGCCACCAAAGGCAACCTGGTGATAGAATATCCAAAGAACTCCAGGCAAAACTCCTCCTAAAACAAAATGAGTCAGTTTTTGAAATAAAGGCTTAGCGTCCTTAAACCAAATCCACAGGAGCCCAGGGGCCAAACACGCCACGCCATAGTCACACAAAAGCCCAAGGCCAAAGAAGAGGCCCGTCAAAACCCAGTTTCTATTGAGTAGGGCTGCCCCCATAGCGAGTAAAAACATAGCCGCCATGCCATGGCCAAAAAAACTATTCATAAAACTGGAAGCCGAATTGGCAAACAAACAAGTCACAAAGAAAAGCCAAACACCTTCCTTTGGTAAATTAAATCTAATTAGTAAAATCCTACACAAGCAAAGCACCACAAAAGCAAAGGGCAAAATCTGAAAGATCAAACACAGGGGGATATAATAGGCATCTTTGGATTTAATTCTTTTTTGATATCGGGCTTCGCTGTCTTCTTTTGGAATTCCCCACAAAACGAGTTCATCGAGTACATAGAACACGGGAAACGCGAGCAATGCGGGACCAGGTGCTTTGTTTGAATAGACTTTACCGTCAGGACCGATGGAAACATCCAGAGACCACTCGGGGCGATCAAAATCAAAAGCCCCCCGGTCTTTCATGGCCACAAGAGTGCCAAGCCTCGAGTCAGGATTGGCGCCCGAGGCATGAAACAACAAAACCTGTATTACGATAAAGGCCCAAATCCACGGTTTAAAATTCATTTTCACGCCCCAATTTAAGGGATTTTCTTTGGAATGGCGAAAAATTTTGATAACGAGTTCACACCCCAATGAAGCCCCTTAATATCCTTATATTTTGTTTATCGTTGTTTACCGTTTGGATGAACACTAAGGCTTACGGGACTCAGATCAATTGCCCGATACTTTTGCAGATTCTTATCGAGCAAAGGGATAAACCCGCCCATGCTTCCCGTTTTTCAAAACTCGCCTTTGGACGCCACCCTGAAAGCCTTTCTCAGGCGGCGATTCTTAGGCAGCTCCCCACTCTTTTTGGACGCTTTCTTGATGCTGATTTTTCTGAGCTTTTGGTTAGAAGAACTGAAATTCTGATGAATCCCCTTTGGCGAACCGGGCGAGAGCTTGATCGCAATACCCTTTTAACAATTCCGTTGGGGAATAAGGCCAAAGCAAACATTTCATGGATGGTAGAAACTTTGAAATTCGAAAAAAAAATGGGGCGCTGGAAGATTTCGGAAGATCTCAATGATTTTTATTCCCGTGCTTCCCTTTTTTTGGAAGCAGCGGTGGTTAACCTTAAAGACTATCAGGACCTTTCTTTTGATTTTGCAAAACACGTTAGCGGCCCAACCCCAAACAACTCGGGACTCGGGGACCTCCCCTTAAGTTATTTTGCCGATTTTGTGGCCTGGTGGCCGACGCCCAAAGACATTTCCACTCAAACCATCGGCCAGGCTGCCTCTCTGGGTCTGACCTTTGTCACTATAAAAAAACCAAGCCGTGGGGTTTACGTTGATGGCAGATTTGTTCCCCCCGGAGTGGCAACATCGGTTTATTTTAGCCATGACCTCGCCACCCACCAACAAATTGTCGGTCGAGCACTAAGGCGACTTCAGCTTTCTTCTGATTTTCAAAAAATTTATCCTGCGGGCGTCAATGGCCTTACGGGATTCAGAGCCTTTCTTGCGTCCATCGATTTTTTCTCGAGCCTGGCTGTCGCCCTCGACGACACCCTACGAGCAGCAACTCAAATTCCCCCGACTCGATTGAAACGCTTAAAGATGTACCCGTTTTTTATACTTTGGGAGGGTATGGAAATTTTTGAACGCGGAATGCTGGAGCCAATTGAATCTCAGTTAGTACAATCAAGATTGAATTCAATTATTTCTCGCCTTGAGGATCCCAACGATCTGGGTCATGAACTCCAAAGTTTCAACCAAAATGGCCCCGTAAAAATCCAAATAAACAAAGACGATTTTATTGAAGACCTACGATTTCTAATTCAATTTCGAAATCAGTTTGTTGAAAATTTAATTAAATAACTTAAATTTAGTTAAGACTACGAGACTCAACTTCTTCGAGAAAGGCTCGCAAAAATTGTGTTTGTGCTCGGTTTTGCAAAACTTCCACAAGGGCTCTGTGTTTAAGTTGGTCTGAGAGGTCAAAGCTGCTTCGCAGAGGAAAATTATTTTCGTGTTCATTAACTAAGGCCTGCAAAAGATTTTCGTGGCTTTGGTTTGCGAAATATTCAATCCAGGAATTCAGTATCATTTTTTCCTCTCTTAGCTTTGCAAGTTCGGCAAAAGATACCACCTTGGATGGACTTTGTGTGGATTCAGAATCAAAATTTTTAGTACTCATACTTTTCTCACTCCTCGTTTAATTCTCAGGTAATTCCCTGGCTAATTACCTGACTTCCTCCAAAGGCATTCTAGTTACCCTGAAAGAAGGACCTATCCAAGAGGTGAGATAAGATACTCGAAATTACTCAGCGCGTCAATATATTTCTTAACCTAAACTTTACCTTAATAAACCAATTAAATTCAAAAACTTACGTCTCAAAATCGAGTTTCGCGAATTAATAATTATCGTCAGAAATTGAAGGCAAATGATCTCCGATGTGACCAAAAATAACTTGGCCCGGGAAGCTTTCATCAAAGCCAAAATAGATACGAATCAGGGCGCCATTTCGGTTGATTCCCTGTTTCAAATGCCCCGTGAATTCAACGGTTTTACCTTCGATTGGAAGCTCAAAAAGACGATAATGACCGTACTTTCTCATCGTTTCTTTACCTTCGTTATTAGAATATTTATAGCCGCTCAAGTTTGTTGAAACATGTTCATGAAAGGGTCTGCCGTTTAGATTTTTTTCGAATTTTCCACTCCAGGCAACCTCAGCAATTCCTACTAGCATTTCAGATAAATAAGAATTATTCATAGGATGAATTTCAGTCGATTTTTTTGCACTGTCTAATATAAGAACTCGATCCGAAAACAATTCCTCAAAGCGAACAATAAGATCTGAGGACGTGTACCGGGGTCCAAGCTTGGGAACCTCCAGAAGAAAGGCTTTTTTTCGAAGGGAAAAGGGGTCTGTGGGTTTTACATCCTCAAGATCGGGAAATTTCTCAGATAGGGCGCTGGTGAATTTAGGTCCATTAGAGCCCCCGGAACTTTTTTTAAAACCCTCAACCTCAATGAATGATCTCTGAAGAGCCGCAACCTGCTCTTTTAATGCGTCATTGGCAATTTCAAGGTCCATTTTTGCCGACTCGAGAGCCTCCAACCGAGCTTGGAGAGTTAAATTATGAGATCCGACCTCAGACCCAATTTGCATCAAATCTTCGTGCATTTGGTTAAGTTCGGCTACGAGTCCGTCCTTTTTTGTGTTTTCTGCCCGCAACAAATCAATCTGCCTTAGTAACTCTGCCTTTTCTGTTTTAAGTTTGTCGATTTCCCTTTCAAGATTAAAGCCTCTCAGTTTGCCCATGGGCTCCGAAACAGAAATTTCCGGTTTGTCGAATTCGTCAGGCTTGGGAAGTTGCTTTTTTGGCGCATTTCTATCGAACGGAATTTCCTTAGGCTTAACAGGTTTTTCTATCCTAGGACTCACGGGCTCCAAGGGAGCCGAAGCGGGAGGGGCCGATGGGGCAACAGGCAAAGGCCTTTTCTGGCCGACTTCCATCATTTTTGCCCTAAGAAAATCGATCGAAAGCTGGGCCCTTAAATACTCAGCACCCGCCACATTATAAACAAATTGAGTTTGATCAACGTGACCCTGCGATTGCGCTGCCAGATGATTCACAAACGAACTTTCACCCATATTCTGGATCATTCGCTCAATAACAGGAAGAGTAATGAGCGAATGCCGTTCGAATTTATCGGAGGGATCAAAATGGGGCATATAAATTCGCAATGCACCGCTATGAACACTCAACGCTTGAGGTAATTTTCCCTCTACAAATCCTTGTATCAAATTGAACTCGGGAGTTTCATAAAACACGGGAGCAATACCCCAAAGCTTTCTTCCGAGTACACTAGGATCAAGGGCGTATCGACCTCCATCGTAATCATAGGAAAGTACAAACAGGGGTACCCTTCGTTTAGGATTTGTCAGTAAATTTACAAATTTTTGAAATTGTTCGATTTTTTTAATTCCTAGCGGTCGGGATTCTTTAACAGAAAAATTTCCTACGCTAACAACTAGATTTTCTTCGGTCGCCTGAAGCAAATCTTTTACAAATTTCGGTGGCCCAAGTACGGGCGCCGGTGGCGCCAATCCCAATTGCGGAAGCGCTTGATAATACCGAACCGCAGTTTGCAAGGTTACTGTAGAATCAATGAGTGAAATCCCAACATCTACAATCCATTTTCTGCCGTCAATGGCGTCAGGCCCATGCTCAGCATGCTCTAAGCGAAAAGCCCAAAAATCAGGATAAGGGCCATGAGGATTTGAAACAGGAACACTTACAATTTTTAGCGTGCTGCCATTAGCAAGTTTATAATTTCCATCAACTAAAAGCTCTTTAGGTCCTAGGTGAATAAAGCCCTTTTTTTCTGTGAGCCATTTTAAAAGAGTTCCAAAAACCTTTTCTTGTGCGACTAATTTTCCCTGCGGGCTTGAAACATCTAGGGAGTTTCGAAAAGCGACCTGTGTATTTTGAATATCTGTAGATTTCGAAAATCCTTGAATAATTTCAAGAGCCCGATAACAAATGTGAGGAGCCGGTGTAGCCGCTTCCACTCGACACACTCCAAGCAGACCCAAAATCCAAAAATGTTTAATGGAAATTTTTAAGTTCATTGATGATCCCTCTCACAAAAATAACCAGGGCGTGTTTTCATTGGAAAACACGCAAAAGACCACTCCGATGGCCCGACGCGTTATTTACAGAACAAGACCAAAGTAATCAATACTTATTTGGATGATTATAATTTTTAATCGCCGTAGCCTCTAAATTAAACCTATTTACGGCCTGATTTAGAAAGCAGCTTTTTGCGGGCGCGGATACTTTTGGGTGTCACTTCGATGATTTCATCATCGTTTACCCATTCCAGGCCACGTTCAATCGTCATAACCCTTGGCGGCGTAAGAACAATGGCATCATCTTTGTTAACAGTTCTGAAGTTCGTTAACTGCTTTGATCGAACAACGTTGACCCATAAATCTTGAGGCTTAGCGCATTCGCCAATAATCATTCCTTCGTAAACAGTGACCCCGTGACCGATAAACAAAACCCCGCGGTCTTGGGTACCCTCTAAACTATAACTGTTTGAGTCACCGGCGCGATCAGACACCAAGGCCCCCACAAGTCTTTGGGGAACCTCGCCCCTTAAGGGCTCATATCCTAGCGATTGAAAGTTAAATAAACCCTCACCACGAGTTTCAGTCATAAAGCGGGACCTAAGTCCAATAAGACCTCGTGAGGGAATTTTAATTTCAAGCCTTACGCGGCCCCCACGGTTTTGAATGTTTTGCAAAAGCCCCTTACGAACCTGAAACATTTGAGTGATGGTACCTTGGGCAAATTCAGGCACGTCCATGATTGCGAGCTCGTAGGGTTCACACTCTTGACCATCAATAGTTTTATTAATGATCCGAGGCTGCCCAAGGGCAAATTCATAACCCTCACGTCGCAATTGCTCGGCAAGAATTCCCATTTGAAACTCACCACGGCCCATCAAAATAAATCGCTCAGCAGATTCGGTTTCGTGAAATCTTAAGGCAACGTTGGTCATGACTTCTTTTTCGAGTCGCTCTCTGAGCTTACGAGAAGTGACAAATTCGCCCTCTCGTCCCGCTAAAGGAGATGTGTTTACCATCCACTCAACGCTCAAAGTGGGTTCATCAATTCGAGGTCTAGGCAGAGCTAAGGTCTTAGGGTCCCATCTTTTGTCGAAAGGAACTTTTTGTGGATCGGGCGAGGCCACAACGCTATCGCCCAATTTAATTTCTTCGATACCGGCAAGAACCGCAATATCCCCCGATACAACTTCATCAGTAGGAGCTTGCTTGAGGCCATGAAATGTAAACAGGCCCATAATTTTCATGGCTTTTGAAGTTTGATTTCC
>CAXNEW010000045.1:0-13044 GCA_964201665.1 Bdellovibrionota bacterium | reverse complement strand
GACAACCCTCGGCAATAAAATTCAAAGGCCAGATTCGGCCCAAAAAATGGTGGATAGTAAGCTCATTTTAGAACAACTTAGGGAACAGGCCCTCAATGTCCTTTGATTTTCAGCCTTTTTAAATATGACAAATTTTCAACAAGCCCCCACCCACCCATCAACTGACCCCATGCTCGATGTTGGCTTCGGAAATTTGATTCCAAGGACGCGTATTGTGGGAATTGTTGCTTATGATTCGGACCCCTTGAGGCGCCAAGTGCAGGAATTGGAAAAAACGCATCGCGTAATCGATGCGACTCGAGGACGAAAAGTAAAGTCGGTTGTTTTTTTGGATTCCTCACACCTGGTGCTCTCAGCATTGGCGAGAGAAACTCTAGGCGATCGCCTCATTGGTCGGGTTGAGGACTCCGTTGGAGTAGGTGCCTAGCTTAGAAAAAATTTCTGGGGCTGGACGAAGGCCCAACGCGTTGTGATAAGGTCAATGTATGGAGAAATCCAATTCCTCAACGGGCCTCTTAGTTGTTATTTCGGCCCCCTCAGGCGGAGGAAAAACAACCCTTGTAAATGAACTCATCAATCGATTCCCGAGCGCCCGGCGTTCTATAAGTATGACCACTCGACCTCCGAGAACGACTGAAATCCAAGGGCAGGATTATTTTTTTGTAAGTCCTAGTGACTTTGAAAAAATAGAAACTTCGCAGGGCTTTGCTGAGTGTGCTGTTGTTCATGGATACCGATACGGAACCACGAAAGCTTCGATTAAAGAGGCCGCTTCTCGCGGGGAGGTTCTTTTTCTTACAATTGATGTTCAGGGAGCCCGGTCAATAAAAACGGCTTTTCCGGATGCACTGACTGTTTTTGTGAGTCCCCCCGATTTTGATATTCTTGAAACGCGTTTGAGAAAGCGCGGCACGGAATCAGATTCTGAAATTCGACGGCGCCTTGAGAATGCCCGTAAAGAAATGGCTGAAGCTGATCTTTTTGATTTTCAGGTTTTAAACGACAGGCTTGATAGAGCTGCCTTAGAAATTGAATCCCTCATTCGAAAACGCCTGAGTGCATGAGCGAAAATTCTTCGTCGGGCCCCGAACCATCAGCCTTCACCATAGAAAAACTCCTGGCCTCGATTCAGAACTATTTTCCTGAAGCCGATTTGGGCATCGTAAAAAAGGCCCACGATTTTTCTGTCAAACTTCATGAGGGACAAAAACGGAAAAGTGGAGAGCCCTATATTCTGCATCCCTTGTCGGTTGCAGAAATTCTAATGGAAATGAGAATGGACGTGCCCTCCATTGTGACAGGGCTTTTACACGACACCGTTGAAGACACGGCAACAACACTTGAAGAAATACAAAAAGAATTTGGCTCTGAAATTGCGGCCCTTGTTGATGGTGTTACGAAGATTTCTCAAATCACCTTTAAATCAAGTCACGAAAAACAGGCCGAGAATTTTCGTAAAATGATTTTGGCTATGGCCAAAGATATTCGTGTCATTTTGGTTAAGCTTGCAGACCGTACTCACAACATGCGCACTCTTGAACATTTGAGTGCCGAAAAGCAAAAACGCATTGCTCAAGAAACCCTTGAAATTTACGCTCCCATTGCCAATCGTTTGGGAATTTCTTGGATGAAAATTGAGCTTGAAGACGCAAGCTTACGGTATCTCAAATCTGAGGTTTACCAAAAACTTTCCAAGCTTGTGGCTTTAAAAAAATCGGAACGATCTGAATACATTCAAACCCTCATTAAAATTCTTACAGATAAACTTGCAGAATATGGTTTGAATGTTCGCGTAACCGGTAGACCCAAACACTTTTATTCTATTTTTAAAAAAATGGAGGCAAAGGGAATTGATTTTGAAGAGGTCAATGACCTGATTGCCTTTAGAATTCTGACTCCGTCGGTTGGAGAATGCTACGAAGCCTTAGGAATAGTTCACCAGTTTTTTAGGCCCGTGCCGGGTCGATTTAAAGACTATGTGGCAATGCCCAAGAACAACCTCTATCAGTCGCTCCACACCACAGTGATTGGGCCTTTTGGCGAACGGCTTGAAATTCAGATTCGAACTGATGACATGC
The DNA here is from genome assembly GCA_964201665.1 of Bdellovibrionota bacterium. Classification (GTDB taxonomy): domain Bacteria; phylum Bdellovibrionota; class UBA2428; order UBA2428; family UBA2428; genus CAXNEW01. The sequence goes on along the minus strand of CAXNEW010000045.1, from coordinate 10,966 downwards.
ACCGAGTTGCTGAGTCTGGAATTGCCGCTCACTGGGAGTACAAGGAAGGAAAACTTTCAGATAAAGATGCTGCAAAATTTCATTGGTTAAGGCAGTTGTTAGAAGCCCAAGAAAATCTTTCAGACCCTAGCGAATTTTTAGAATCTGTTAAGTTGGACCTGTTTGAGGGTGATATCTATGTTTTTACTCCGAAGGGGGAGTTGCGAGATTTTCCGGCCGGATCGAGCCCTCTTGATTTTGCTTATGCTGTTCACACGGATGTTGGAAACAAATGCGTAGGCGCCAAGGTAAACGGACGAATAGTTCCGCTTAAACACAAACTCAGATCAGGCGACACTGTTGAAATTTTAACTTCGCCCACTCAGAGCCCCAGCAAAGACTGGCTTAAGATTGCGAAAACGGGACGAGCAAAGGCTAAAATTCGCCAATATATCAAGGGCACCGAACGCGACAGGTCGCGAGAAATTGGCCGCGATTTGCTTGAGCGGGAATTTAGAAAATTTGGCCAGTCCTTTAGTAAATTTGAAAAACAAAAAGATATTGAGACGGTCATTAGTGGGCTTTCGTTTGCGGGTCTTGATGATCTTCTGATTTCTGTGGGCTACGGGAAAGTAGCACCTGAAAAAATTCGGCAGAAGGTGTTTCCGGATTCCCAGCCCGAGCCCGAGCAAGCCGCTACTGCACCAGAAACTCCCTTCAATAGAATTTTAGGGAGCGCCAAGGCGCAGTTTGGCAATACTGAAAGACGAAATGTTGTTCGTGTTAATGGCATGGACAATCTTCTTTTTAGATTTGCTCGGTGTTGTAATCCGTTGCCGGGCGATGAGATTGTCGGATTTATTTCACGCGGCCGGGGTATAACTGTACATAAGTTAGGTTGCACCAAGGTTTTGGATCTGAACACCGATCGCGTGATTGAAGTTTCTTGGGCAAGTGAGGCTGAAAAAATTAAACGCGATGCGAGGATACGAGTTCTTTGCCAGGATGAGCGCGGGTTGCTCAATGAAATGTCTCGAGTTATTAGCGCACAGGGAATCAACGTCAAGTCTTTGAATATTCGCGTGAATAATAGCAAGGCTGTTGGCACCTTTGATTTGGAACTTAATCACAAAGATCAGCTTTCGAACTGCATTAAAGAACTGGAAGGACTTACGGGGATTATTTCCGTAGAAGTCCTTCCGCTGAAATAAACTTTCTATAAGGATTTTTTCGATCTTATTTTTTCATTCCGTGCAAATCCATTACGAGTTTAAAATCGGTAGCAAAACCTGAGGCGAAGAACACATTTTTAAGGTCAGCTACACTGGGGGTGCCCTCTTTTTTTAATAAATCGCTTTTTTTAATTTTTGCATGGCAATCAACATTCACGAAGGTCTTCGATTCTCCCCCTTCGCTATCGACGTTTACTTGAAATACCGCAGTGGCCAGCATCGGCTGCTCGTCGTCTTTCAACAATTCATAAAACCTTTCATCAGAAATACGATTACTCGTTAACAAATTGATATTCCCTAAGTTATGCAAACCCACATCATGGCGCCAGGTTCCCATCCTTTCGGTTGAAGGTCGATCAAATCTTCTATTGGGTACGACGGGTTCGTTTGAACTACTATTTTCAGGAAATGAAATTCTTTGAACTTTCTTTGAGATCCACACTTCTTTTCCAGACCAGGTTTTAGAAACAGGATCATAAGTAAGACATTCCGCTGTGCGAGTTTTACATTGAATCTCACGAATCAAATTAACTTTGCAGTAGGGTAACGAGGGCTTGGGGCTATCCTTTGTTAAATAAATAAAATTTCCGTCTTTAAAAAACACTTCAGAATCCGCGTCCTTTGGAATCTGGAAGCTCATACCTGGTTTTAACTGCCATTGTGCATTTATAACCGAATGGGCCATATAAACCTCATCGGAACGTTCGGCAGGATTATCCTTACCTATGAAACTGATGGGAATATTTTCGAAATTTGAGTCGGAAAAAACTTTCGTTATCTTTATCCATTTATCAGCCGGAGCTTCATCAACCTTTTTCGAATCCTTTTCATGAGTTTTTTGGGCAAATGAACTCGCCGTAGCAAGACCTAACCCAATCGCAAAAACTAAAAAATTGATCATAGATTTCCCCTTTTCTTCTTAAGTCCAGTTCTAAATATTACCCCCCCCCCTAATTTGAACAGGGGTTGGACGGAGTATTTTTAAAGCGTAAATGTTGTCTTTTTTGACTGGTAACACCTTTTTTTAAAAAACTATTTTATTTAAAGAACTGGAAGGACTTACGGGGATTGTTTCTGTAGAGGTTTTGCCTCTGAAGTAGGGTTGAGATCCTAAAGTTTTCTTGGTTTCATGGGACTCACTATTTGGATGGGGGTTTTGGTTCTTTTTCAATTATTTTTACTTGGCTGGGAACGGTGATGGGAGATTCGGTATCACCAATATAACTTCTATAGGCTTCCCGGGCTCTTTGATCCTTTAGTCTCATCATAAATATTCCACCTGGAAAAAGTTCAACCATTCTCTCTGCAGCTCTGCTTAAAAAAGGAACCCCCGGGGTCGAAATTTCTACCTGGGCCGCATAAGCGGTTCCCTTGTTCTCGGGATAGGTGAAATTTTCTAGGGCTTGCTTTAGAAAAGTGTCACCTTTTTTGCCACATCCAAGAGCACAAGAAATAAATCTGATTTTAAAGTCCTCAGAAATATACTTCTTTAAATCTTTTTTTTCTGCAAACTCCTCAAATTTGCTCCAGGAAATCGCGTCCATACCACCTGGACGACCATGAGCCATAATCTCTATTCCATGAACAGGTTCATTCAATGACTTAGAGAACTCGATGATGGAATCGACCAAATTTTCCGAATCAGTAAAGTTTATTACCCCAAATTTTTCGTAGGTCCCCTTAAGGCCTTGAGCTCGACTTTCAGCCCAAGGACTGATTTTTCTATCTTCGTTAATAGCATTTACGAAAATATAGGGTTTTTCTCCATATTCACTTTCAAAATCAGAGGTTTCTAAAAGAAAATCTGAAACTGGTATGTCCCGCTGACTAGCGATTTGCTGAACCAAATAGCCCCCAAACAAAAGGTGTTTGTTTCCATAGACCATTTTTAGCGGGACCAAAAAATAATCCTTTGGATTTAATCCGTGATTTTTACTCTGTTGTTGGCTCAGCTTACGAATTGTCTGCGCAACAATTTTCACTGGAATTACTGGCCAATAAAAGACTTGGAAAAGGTCAACTGGGTTTATTGGTACAACGGCGGATCGAGCTGCCGTCGCTAACACCTCTTTGCCTAGGGTTCGACCTGCCGAAACTAAACTGTTACCGATATGCTCAAACTTTGTTGGACAGGGTGAGTCCGATGATGCTGGAGCGACTGTGAAAAACAAAGACAGGAAAATAGAAACAACTGGCACCTGCCTGGCTAGTCCTGAAGAGAAACTCATTTAATTTAACTTTAACATGCCCGGCCTTTACCAATAAAATTTTTAGTAAACCCGATGAACCAAATTAGGTTTTAGTTTGTCAATTTTTTGTTAGGCCGCGGATCCAGGTTCTTTGTTTTTTTGCGAGTTGCATGTGGGAGATTAGGATTTTTTCGAGGGTTTGACTCTCGCTCATTTCGCCAGAAATGAACTGGAGGACTTCGCGATAGCCTACACTTTGCAGGCCTGGACTTTCTTTTGAAAAGCCTTGGTCTAGTAACCGTTTTATTTCGGCCACCCAACCGGATTTCCACATTTTTTCGATGCGAGATTTTAGGAATTCCTGAAATTCACTTCTCTCTCGTTGCATTCCGAGAGCGCATCTAAAAATATGGGTATTGGCCGGGAGGTAGTGCATTGTTTTATCGTTACCCATGAGGTCGTCATAAGAAAAGTTCTGTCTAACGACTAGATCAAAAAATCGAACGAGGCGGTATCGATCGTTTATATTGACTTTATCAGCCCACCTTTTGTCACAGGTGCAAAGCTTCTCCCACAAACTGTCATTTGCAACTAACTTTAATTTATCAACTTCCTCAGTTGGGGTCGGACCCCCGGGTTTAGAACCCTCTATAAAAGCTTTTTCATAAAAATGGCTTCCGCCTACACAAACCACAGGTCTATTTTGACTGAGTGCTGTGGTGATTCCACTTTGAATTCGTCTGCAAAATTCGGGAGCCGAAATTTTTTGGTCTATTTTTATCAGATTAATCCCTAGCCATTCGAAGTTTTTTAGCTCTTCTACACTGGGTTTGGCGCTTCCAATATCAAGGCCTTCATAGATCGCTACAGAATCAAGACTTACAAGAATTGGGTTTCGGGTTTTTAGTTTCTGCGCAATTTCTAATGCAGCTTGAGTTTTTCCTGAGCCTGTCGGGCCCAAGATTGACAAGAGGCCCTCGCCCGTCCAACTCTCGTAAGACTTCAATTGGGAAATACTCATTTTTGAAATTTCTATCTGTGGAAAAAATTTTCTATTTGGGAATGCCGAAGTTCAAACCAAACAGGACGTCCGTGAGGGCAAAAGCCCCCCCATTCAACCGAATCAAGATCGCGCAGGAGGGCTGAGATTTGTTCATTTGTAAGTCTTTGCCCGCGCCTTACACTTCCGTGACAGGCCAAAGAAGCGGCTAATTTATTTTGCAGTTTGTTTTTTAACCCCTGAGAACTGTCTAAATTTTCGCAAGATTCTTCTAACAAAAATTCCAAAATTTCTTTAATTTGATTTTCCCAGTTTAGGGAACGATCAGCATCGGGAAGGGCATTAAAATCAATAGACCCTGGCTTTGAACTGAGCTCACCCTCAAAACCAAATTTTTGAAAATGGAGAAGTACGGCTGCTGCTTGATCTTTAAGGCCTAAGGGGAGTTCAATGATGAGAGGCACCATGAGCGGTTTGGAACGTACGAGACTGTCAGGGCGAGATAGAATTTTTTCAAACTGAACCCTTTCGTGGGCAGCGTGCTGATCAATCAAAATTAAACCCGATTCAGCCTCGCAAACAATCCATGCGGCGCCGACCTCTCCAACCACTCGTAGGGATGAGAAGGTAAAATCGGGTACTACATGGGTTTCGTTTAATCTAAAATTCGGTCTTCCAAGATTTTTAAGGACTTCACTATAAGGCCCAGGGCTATTCGGGGGATTCGCATTTTCAGAAAAGGGAGTTACCGGGGAGCTTGGTTTAGCCGAGAATGTAAAACTAGGAATTTCTTGTGGAGTAGCCAATTCAGATGCAGGACTCTGGGGCCTTGAACTCTCAAATAGAATTTCGCGAATCAACTTGTAGGCTATGCCGCCGGCAGAGAATGCTGGCGGCCAGCGGATTTCTTTTTTTTGCGGGTGAACATTAACGTCTAAAAGCTTGGGATCGATTTCAAAATCGACCCACACCACGGGGAAAGCATTAATCTCGAGAAGCCCGAGGAAGCCTTCCCGGCAGGCAAATGGAAGTCGTTTATCGACGACGAACCTACTGTTAACCGTCAGTTTGACTGACTTTTGGGTGGCACTTGCTAAAGGCGGTTCTCCGAGTCTTACAGAAGCTCGGTTTAGGCCTGGAACTTTGAGTTGATCGGTATTCCACACAAGTTCTTTAAAGTTGCCTGAGAGCCCAGTGACGGCCTTAAAGCGCTCTAGGGAAGTCGTGGGTTTTAGAATCTTCTCTGCCTTTAGCTCACCCCCAGAAGTGATACCAAAGAACTCAAAATGAACTTGCGGATGGCCTAAAGCGACATTCTGGAAAATTTCAAGGCATTCAGAAAGTTCGGTTGAAGAGCGCTTTAAAAATTGTTTTCGAGCTGGAACATTGAAAAAGAGGTCTTGAACCTCGATCTTGGTGCCAGCAACCGTACGTAGCGAAGGGGTGGGATCGCGTTTGTTTCCACCCAGGACCTCAAGTTGCCAGCCTTCTTTAGCCCCTAACTGAAAAGTGTCTATTTTGAGTTTACTGACTGAGGCCCCGGCGGCTAAGGCCTCGCCTCTAAAGCCTAGCGAGGCAATGGCGTCTAAGTCTTCTAATTTTGAAATTTTGCTTGTGGCATGCCTCTGTACGCAGGCACGAAGATCGCCAAGGCTCATACCCCAGCCATTGTCTTCGATTTGAATTTTTTCGATGCCGCCTTCAATGAGAGTCATTTTGATTTCGGTGGCCTTGGCATCCAGGGAGTTCTCGATGAGCTCTTTCAAAAGAGAGCTGGGCCTATCAACGATTTCACCCGCTGCGATACGGTGAATAATCTCGGGAGCAAGTAAACGAATGCTTTGGGGCGCATTCACCCCACTCGCATCGAGTTTAATCATTTCTGGCTGCATAGCTGTGTAAAAAACTAAGTCGGGGGCCTCGGGCCTGTCGAGTTCGTAGACACCCTGTAGTGACAATTCACGCGCAAGAGAATTTTTCTAATAAATTCGGGGGCTTTGAAAGATACTCCTGATGTAAGATTTTTAACAAGGCGACTGCAAATTTCAAATTGTGAAGAAATTGTAAAGAAAGCATACAAAACCAGGCTTCACATCTAAACCCGTCAAACCTAAGAAAGCATTAACTATTTTCTGTTTACGGACCCTTGGCCCGGCAATTGCAAATTAAACTTCGGCAGACGGAGGGAACCGAAAGAGTTCGGAACCCTAAACAAAGATTGAATAGGAGACAGATTATGAAAAAGGAAAATCAAAAGATCATGAGATCTAAGTGGAGTTTGGTAGCTGCAGTTTTCGTTCTCGGAAACAGCGCTGCTAGCTTAGCCAATGATGGTTCACTAAAATCTGTTGAGTCTCTCAAGAATGAGAATCTCTCCGAAACTGCCCTTGTTCGTACGGCAACTTTAAGGATTGAAGATGCCAAAGCCCTCCTAGGATTGGGTGGGCGAAATCCGAACGTAGAAGGTTCCTCTGTTAAAAATTCCTCTGTTAAAGTTTCTTCAGTGGATGAGGGCTCACAAATTCACGCAGGATTTGTGATGAGCATGGATGCTGGCAGCCGATCAGCACTTGAGCAAAAGATTAGCTCAATTGAGTCTGAGCGCGCTACCTTGTTGGGTAAACTCAAAATGGAAGAGTCAAAAGAAGGCATGAAGCTTAAGCAAGAACGCCGAAGTCTCCAAATGAAGCGACTCAATGCTGGCCCCGCAGTGAATTCACAAGAGGTGGCAAGATCCCTTTTCAACAGCTTGATTGAAGAATCTTCGATTCAAACACGCACCGAAAGTGAATTGGCTCTGTTTGATGACATGAACACTCTAAACGTAGAATATGTTGTTCAAAACGGAACACAAATCGTGGCCTCAATAAGCCTCGGTGGAGAAAATCTTTGGTCTTCAACCAACAATGCAAGCCAAGTTGCACTAAGCGCTAATCGATAATCCTAGGGAAATTAATTTTTAGAAACAACTCGGTTTCGACCGGTCCTTTTGGCTTCGTACAAAAGAGTGTCCACAAAAGCCACTAATTCATCTGCCTTTTTGTAAGCGGGCTTCCAACCTGTAACGCCAAAGGAAGCCGAAACGGGAATGGTTTTGCCTTCAAAAATAAATTTGTGGCTTTCTAAAGTTTTGCGGGCCCGTTCCGCCACGTCGGAGGCCACTTCGAAATCACAATCAGGCAAAAGAACCATGAACTCCTCGCCTCCGTAGCGACCCAAAACGTCTTCGACCCGAAAAACACTCTCCACAAGAATACGGCAGGTTTCTTTAAGTACGAAATCTCCGGCGGGGTGCCCGTGGGTATCGTTAATTTTTTTGAAGTGGTCGAGATCTACTAAAATCAAGCTAAGAGGATAACCCGTGCGTGCGATTTCGATTAGTGAGTTTAAAGCACGCAAAACATAGCCCCTGTTAAAAACTCCGGTTAGAGCATCTCGGGTCATTTGATGATGCATGGACTCGCTAAATTCAGTGTCGAGGGCGGAATCTACATATTTAAAAACCGTGGCTCCGATACGAATCAAGTCGCCATTTTTAAGAAGTGTCGGAGACAAGGCCCGCGCTTTGTTGATCACAGTACCGTTAGTGCTTTTTAAATCCTCAATGGTGAGAGTTTTTCCTGTACGTTTAATTTCGGCGTGCACCGAGCTTACCGCGCGCTGATGGACTTGAATTTGGCAGGTGGGATGGCGACCGAGAAGTGTTTTGCCTTCGGCTAATTTAAAAGTTCTTCCAATCAAATCACCCTGAATTACAACAAGAGCTGGTTGCCAAGTTTTTGCTCGATCAATTAGTTCGAGAGCGAGAGGGTCGGCCGAAGTTTGGATTTCGGTGCGAGTGCCGACATCCTGGCTAAAATCCCCCGATGAGGCTGGCCTGGGCCGACCTTTGGCTTTTGGAAGCTTTTGCACTTTTGTTAGTTTTTTTGCCATTTTTTTAGTTCAAACCCCACACTAGTGAAAAATTCCTAAATTCAAATCATTACAATAGGTCGCAAGTCCCCCTAATGGAACACTTCCGCCGTCAGAAATTTCTTGGCAAACTTGCCTAAGTGAAACCAGTTTAATTTGATAACCGGTTCGTCCGCGGGGTTGGGAGCCTGCAGTAACGCTTGCGGGATCTAAATCACTTGCATTGGGTCCAAGGTCAGGGCTCCAACTGCTACGAACACTTAAGGGATCACCAAAAAATGCGGGGCGATTGTTAATTCTAAAAACTGAATTCCTGCCAATAGTTACTGTGTGGTGCCATTTATCGATCTCTGAATCTGCGGCATTGATGTTGGCCATTCTATCAGCCATGAAATATCTTTGGTTGTCTCCGGCGGTTCCTAGGTCAATATCACTTGGGAATTCTGAAATTATTGCCGGAAAGCCGCTTGAATACCGAGGAGCTGGATACGGGAAAACATTCCAAAATAAACTTTCATAGAGGGTGGGCGCCAAAGACAAACATAAAAAGGGAGGATTGCTTCCCTCGCAGTTTAGATTGGCGGGAGTGGTTTCAATGGAGGGCCTAAATTCATTGACCCCAGCATTGGGTCCCGAAAGCGGCAACCGACTCAGAAGTTGGCGCAAAACAGTTACGTGGCCAATGCCTGGGAGCAAAGCAGCACCCGGACTATCGGCATCGCCTGGATAAAAACTCATGTTTGCCAGTGAAGAGTTGGAGTTTTCTCCTGGAACTCTAAGACCCGTAGTTTCAAAATTTGTGAGTTCACTGGGAGGACCAATTCGACTGCCAAAGGGTTTTGCAGCCCCCACAGCAACTAGAGTGGGTGTGAGTCCCCGCGGCCAAAACAAAAGATTCGGACGCACTTCGGCCCGCAACACGATACTAAATGGAATTCGTGGACCTCCGCCAAGTCCGTTACGGGTTCGCGAGAGACCTAAAAACGTACCCGGTGCAGGACTTTCGACTTGAGTGACCCGAGTGGAACAGCTCGAGCCAAAATCTGCTACATTCATGGCAAATCTCACACGTTGACGCTCAAAATAATCGGAAAAGGATCCCTGCGGTGGGGCATCATTAAAAATTGAAGTTGAAATCGCTGACGGATTTGCTCCGTCGTTTCGAAAAGCTCGAGTGCGACTAGGATTTAAATACTCTAAACGAATTCCCTGTTTACTTGCCGAGATGAGATTATTGATAAAAGTTTCACGAATTGTTCGATCGGCAACCAATTGCAAGCCGCCCGCATTTCCACCCGCCTCTACGAGATCGCCCTTACCAAAGGCTTCATCAAAGGCTATTAGAATCTCTAGAAGTTTGCCCACTTGATAGCTTTGCCGGCTTTGAAGATTTTGCATGACATAGTTGAAATAGGCCTCATTTTGACCAGAGGCTGAACTACAAAAATCTCGAACTTGCTGGGCGAGTCCGATGATTGCTGCATTGATGGCAATGACAATCGGGTTCAAGTTTACAATGGGCGAGGGAATGATTGGAGGAATGCTTCGACCTTGACCATTAATTCCATCCACGTTTTGGCAGAGGTCTGTGTCTGAGGCTACGCCTTGGCCCGGGCCATCGACCCCGGCTCTTGGAGTATAACCAAAAGCTTGTTGGCAAATTCCAAACACTGTTGATTGGCCTGAAATTCGATCAAGCCCTCCGCCGCCGGTGTTAACGGCATTTTGCAGACCTCGATTGAATCGCGATTGAGTGACATACATATCGTAAAGAACAAATTTATAATTTTGCCGCATGCGATAGTTGATGAGCGAAATGTGGTTTAAAAATCGAGCCTGCCACGAGGCCCCCGACATGGCCGCGAGGTCTACCGAATTTTGCAGATTAATTTTTGCCTGAACGAGGTGACCGATTCCCACAACCATGCCAAATAAAATTATGAGAGTGGTTGAAAGCAGGGCCATTAAAATTAAAATTTGGCCTTGGTTTTTTTTCCCGCCAGAAGGGGTCTGGATTTTAGATTTTGATTTTTGAAAAATTGCCATTGGTCTATTTTCAACTATCGGATTAATTGGTTGATATTTTTAGGAATTTAACCTTTCCAAATTGTTTATTTTGTGCTATGCGTTAAGGGGAGAATTTGTCCAATGAAGTCACTTTTTAGTCTAAAAATAAAAATGAAAAGTATTTACGCACCTTTAGGCTTTCTTTCTATTTGCCTGGGCTTGGCAGCACCAAGTTTTGGAAGTTCACTCTGTCTTGATCAAATTCATCAAGTCTTTGGAGCAAAGATTTCAAAATTAGAAAAAGCCGATGAAAAATGGGAAGCCCTTCTTTCAACGCCCGTTTCTAAGCTCGGAATTGAGTTAGACATCAGAATAATGAAAAAGGAAATTGAAGATTTCCTTAAAGACCTTATCGAGATTCGAGGGGCAAAAGCTAGCTTAGATGATTTCTTAAAAAAACTTAGAGAAGCCGAGAGTGCAAACTCAACTGTAGAAGATTTATATCCTGGACCTCTAGACCTCTATTTTGCAGCCCACGAAAACCGGATCAATCATTTAAGGGTGATTGTGGACAAATATAACTGGATGGGGTCTCAGATTTTGGATTCCAATTCTAAAGACCCTAAAAATCAGTTTCGCTTCCAACC
>CAXNEW010000044.1:0-13537 GCA_964201665.1 Bdellovibrionota bacterium | reverse complement strand
CTTGGTTTTTTAAGTCTCAAAAAAAGATTCATTAAATCTTAATCTTTTGACGACACCTAAAACCCCATAGAACTCGTGGTCTGGTCACCAACACTGGTCCCTGCCCCCAATCGACGGTATTCAATATCGTCTTTGGAATTGTTTCCGTTAACCACACAAATAAGTCGGTCTTTTTCATTCGAGTTTTCGAAAGTCAGATGCCCGTTCTGAATAGACTGGAAAATGCTTACCCAATAGACCGCGCCCGCTGTGGTCTTTACTTCTGCTCTGATAAGTTTAAAGAATGCCTTATAATCAGTCTCTTTGGCTTTATCCGCCGCACTTAAAACTAGGGGATTACTGGCCGGGTCAATGACCAGGGAGTCTAATTCTTGCATAAAATTTTGATTGGCCAAATTGCAAATTTCAATAAGGGCTTTATTCGGATTTGTTTCTTCGGGATTAAAAACAAAAATCCCTGGCCTCGACCCGCTCCCCAGAACAATAATTTGCCCTTTATCGCGAGTAGGCACCACCTCGATGTCAGCAAAGGAACCTTTAAAAATTGTCCTTCTGTAAGGGGGGAAAATAGCTTCACTAGGGCAGGGCACTCCGGTATCACATTCAAGGGTGCCGTTTTCGGCGATTGTGCCAAAAGTCGGAGAAGTCGGAAAAGGCGTGAATACTTGTGCCGTCATAGTAAGAGGCACCCCCAAAGCCCCTGCCCCACCCTCTGCGGTGATTAAGGCGGAATCTCCCGCTTTAAAGGAAGCGAATTTTTTTGACGAAAAACCAGCGGATGAACCTAAATCAAAAACAATCCCCTCTTCTGGTCGGTAGCCAAACGTTCGTCCCTTATAGCCAGCTACGCCCTGAAGCGAGCCCACTTTGGGTATGGTTTTGCAGGTTCTCGAAACGGTATCTAAATAGAGAATTTCGGCAAATTTATCTACCTTACAGGGTGCTTCGGAATCGGCAAAGTCAGCCGATAATTTCGAATCCCCCTCGGCATAGATAGCTTTTAGATTTTCTGAAAAACTGGCTGAAAATTTAAAGGTTTTGCCATTTGAAGAAAAAACCTCAACTAAAAAATTAGTTTTATCTGGATAGCCAAAACCCGAAAAATAGAATTTGAATTTGTATCCTAAAACACGTTGGGCTTCATTGTTAAACCCGACAGTGGCAACAAGGCGGTTCCCCGCAGAATCAGCGCAGTCACTTCCCTCTTTTTCAATTTTGCAATATCCGCGGTCCTCCATTTCGGGGGTCGCATAGCTATAGATATTTCGAAAACCACTTCCTTCAGTGTTGGGATCAGCAAAGGGCCCTGTGGTGGGTTTAAAGAGTTCAAATATTTCATTATTAGTGCAATCGTGGCCTTGACCAAGTTGGCTAAAATTTGCAGGGTTCGTACAGCTTGCCAGCTTCGCCGGATCGTTAACGATTGCTCTCAACCATTGAAAATAAATATTGATATTTTCTCGGTAAAAAAGAGTTAATACAGACATCGCATTAGAGGCTATATTTTTCTGGCTTGCATTTTCTATTCTGCGCATTCTTGATTCATCATGAAGGCGAATTACAACCATAGAAGCAGCCAAAACTGCTGAAACGACCATGAGCGCCAACAGCCCAGTTTCCATGGCTACACCTTTTTTGTATTTATTGATTTGTGACACTGACCTTCTCCTTACTTCCATCTAAATAAGTAACTAAGAAATCCAAAACTAAAAGGAATCTGTTTTTAACAAATGTCCACCTTCGGGATTGAAGTGATGTTTCGGTCTCGGGCGGGCTTACACCGTAGTCCAAAAAGGGGGCGAGACTTTTTTCTTCGCTTAAGGAAGGTAGGGCTAAATCGTCGCAATCATTGTTTGGGGTTCCACATGCCTCAGGTTTAAGAGACCCTAAATAACTCTGAGCTGTGAAAACATGTCTAAATATTTCGGCCGATGCGGCACCGAGAGCTCCCGAGAATTTCGCTACTATATGGAACTTCGAGACACCCGAAGCCTCAAACAGAGTTTTCGTATTTGGGCAGTCGAGGTTCCCATTTTTGAATTCGCAGTAATTTAAAACAAGTTTTCGCCCCACAGGCGAATCAGTCAGGTCTAGAGCAGGGACTGAAAACCCCAAGGAAAAAATTTCTAATTGGTTAACATTGCCACTATCTAAATTTGAACTATCTGCAGAGTTTGGGCTTATTAGAGTTTTAGATGTGAAGTTCATAAGTGCCGATAAAAAGAGGGGCTCTACAAAAACTGCGACGAGATTGGTTGGTAATTTTCCTTTTCCATCAGGGGACATGGGAAGATTCTGAAGGCAGTCTTGTGGCAGATGAGCTTCAATTGCGCTTTTAGGATCTTCTTGGATATTCACTACGCCAATTTCGGGAGTCCGGCTTTTGGAAGCTAAGTGAATGAGATTTCCCGATCCAGATTTTCCGGGACCGGGCAAAGGTCGAAAAGCATAAGCTTTGCCTTCGGCTGAAATTGTAATGTTTTGAGAAAAATCAATGACCCCTTGATCAAAACCTTCGAGATCATCTCTTTTTTTGTTTTCTTTACTGGGAAGGCCTACGCCAGGATCAATATTAGAAATTTGTACTTTTGCTGACCTGCCGAACTCATCCCAATCAACGGGGGTGTCTTTCCCGTCTGGAATTAATGAGGGATGTCCGAATCTAGAATCAGAAGCAGGGGCCAAAACTAAAATTCGAGCATTCGGATTTTCTGCAATAAATTCTTGAACCTCTTTCAGTCCTGTTTCGCCCTGAGAAAATAAATCATCTATTTTTGATGAAGCTTCCTGATATGTGAGCGGGTCAACTAAACAAACAGAACTCAGTGTAGGCTTTTTGTTTCGAACTGATACCATGGCAATGTCCCCGGCACAGGATGTATCGTCTATATCTGCACACCTGTTCGCAAGAAAAAAGGGAAACTGGCCATACATAAAATCGGCAGAACCCTCGAAAACTGGGAGGAAAGTTTTAGTGTCGGTGTTCATCAAATTTTTATGAACAAACCCGAAAAGGGAGTTTGAATCTTGAGTCCTAACTAGATCTTTAAAACTTTTTGTTGTTTCGCTAGAAGTTTGAGAAAAAATATAGGCTAAGGCCAAAACTCCCATTGACCCAATAGCTAAACCTACAAGAAGTTCAACAATACTGAGCCCGACCCGCTCCTTTTGGACTTTATAAACGAAGCTCATTTACTTCACCTTCTCCACGACCAGCTCAGTTCTGTTAATTAAGCCGGGCCTATTGGGGTCAGGGTCACGCCATGCGCCGGCGAGGGTGACTGAAACCAGTCCCTCGGGAACACGTTCTTTACAATTTTTAATGTAAACACAAGTTTGACCTGTGGGATCAGAGTTCCCCTCAAAGTTCATTCTTACATCTACTATTTTTTGAGCATTGGAATTGTTGCTCGGCCCCGCTTCTTCAGGGGTAAAACTCGGATTGAAAGTGTTCGTGCCTGCTGGGTAAAAACACTTACTTGTTAACACCCAGTCTTCTGAAGCCACTGAAGGTTTCTTAGAGTCACACATTTTAATGACATTAAAATACGAAGCGGACCGGATGGATGCTGCCGCTGTCAGCAGACTGTTCTGGATGGCCACTCGTCGGTCGTTACGTATTCGACTGCTATTTTGCCAAACAAAAATTGACGAAATGAGTAATGCTGCCGAGGCCACCATACCCAATCCTAAAAGTGCCCAACCGACAGAAATACCACGGGACGAAGTTATGAATTGCTTTAGGTTAATTTTTAGAGTCGTATTTTTCATAGAATTCTCCCCCCATTAGAATGGCCTGCAGAGCCTGAAGGCCTCCTGGTTTAATTGTAATGGAATAAACCAAACAGAAATCAAGGTTTTTGTTTAAACTCCCGAATTTCAACAAAATAAATTTTGATTAACGAGATCTTAACGGAGGGGGCCAGTTTAATTAGAAAGACCGTTTACTTGCTGCACCACTTTTGAGTTTTCGCTTGGTCTTTTCCCGCCACCGCCACATCAATTTTTTACGGGTGTCGACGTGGGTTCCCAAATAATTGCATCTCGGCCCGCGCTCTCGTGAAACACTAAAACCCGATCAGCATCTACTGCCAGACCTGAGGTTTTCATTTCTGTAATTTCAACAATATCAAAATAATCTTCCATCATTTTTGACAAGTTAGGATCCTGAGCCCACCTTGCCGGCAGAATTCCATTTTCCAAATCGGGAATAGGCGCGTCCCGATGGACTTTAAATTTCCCGACCCGTAAATTTCTGTTTGGGTTAACTCTACCCCTCATTAAAACGGGTTTGGCATTGTCTATTGTAGCGTCTGCAAACTGGGCAACTTCTGAAAGTCGACTTTTTGCATTTTGTTTTGCATAAACCGCAAAAAATTCAGCGACTCCCTTGTCAGATTCCTGCGCAACATAAAGACCCCGACCGCCAAAACCGGAACCCACATTTTTTGGGCCCATTTTTACAGCGTTTTCAAAAGTGTTCAATGTCCCATGGTACACAACCATATTAGAAATATCAGAGCCGGCATCCCGCGAGTTATAAATGAATTTTTTTGGAATTTTGGAGTAGAGTGTCGCGGTATCAAAAGCCCCGGACCTAGAAGCTACGGGTAACTCAGTAAAGTATCTCAACCAACTCGGGGGTTCCTTTTCAAAAATTCTTCGCACCGAAGGGTCATTACTCAATTCAGCAAATTGCTCGATGCTTCCTGAGAATCGAACAAACTCACCTGACTCCAATTCCACCATTCGATCAGAAATAAATTCTGCATACTCGGGATTCATAGATTTTTCATGCCAAGCACCCTCAAATTTTGAAGCTTGAATCCTAAATTCGTTTAGATCCTTAGTTCGAGGAATTCGAGTAACTTTAAAGGTTGCTGTGGGATGGGTTTCGTAAAATTTAACAACGTCCTCAGCGGACATTAACTCTTCCTTGTTTTTGCTGGGACTGACCCCATCTATTTTTACCCAGACTTTTCTTTGTGGAGGTAGATCTCTTAATACTTTAACTGTCCTGGAATCTAATGCGGGATAGAATTTATCCCCTAGACTACTTAGCTGTGACTCCAGCTTTCTGGTGCTAAGAAAAGCCTGGTGCTCAAGGTGGTTTTGCCCAACTTTCTCAAACAAAACTGAACAAAGAAAAAAGGGGGGGCCAGCAAAAGACTTTGTTGAGTTAACCCCAGATAAAACAAAAATAACTAAAATGCGCTTAATTGATTTCATGAGCGTTGACTCATCATAATACAAAAAAAAATCTTTTTTCAAAATAATTGGAATGGCTGTGTTTCTGTTCTTGCAGCCAAATTTTGATTAACGAGATCTTAACGGAGAGAATGAGTTTTTAGACTAAACCTATAAGGGCTTTGGCGCCTTCTGAAATGAAGAAAAAGAAAATCACAGTCGCCACAACTTGAAGGTAGGAGATGATGACTAGGGCGCCGTCGTCTTCAAGATAGGCTAAGGATTGAAACAGGATGGCCCACGCGGGCATGGTATTTGAAAAAGGAATTGGTAACGGTAGCGCCAATAAAAATGCGCTAAATACAATGACACCTGTATTCAGGCTGCGAAAAGGACCCCTTAAAAAAAATTTCCATCTTGGTTTAAACAAAAATGAAAGTTTTTCGAAAACTCTTTCTGACCCCTCGGCAACTAGCGAAACGGTTTTAGAGGGGATGCGTTTTAGCCCCCAGATTTTGGGAATCCAGGGAGTTTTTTTGTAAAAGGCAAAGACAGCCACCAACCCAATTAAAATCCCAAAAGGGGTAGAGAGCCCAAAGAGTGGAATCGGCTGAAGAAACGGAATAATTAAAAACAAAATTAGAACATAGTGACCATCGATTTTGAATAAATCTACGATGTCTTGAAGTGAAGGATCCTGGCTTTTACATTTTTCTTCAAGTTCATCGAGTCTATCAAGAAGTGGACCACGCGCCATTTCTTAATCATACAATTTTTTGTGGATTTGATGTTGGGGACGGATTTTTTTTTATGCCTTCAATTTGGGCCCTAAATCTTCGCGCCTTGCTGCGCTCAGTAACGCGTTCTTTGTCGCTAAACCGGTTTAGCGCTTCAAGCATGTGATCGACGACATCGGCCAATGCAACGTAGAGACTTGCTGCTGATTTTTGAATTCGCACGCCCTGGTATCTACCGCCGTTTACTTGAACTTTTACTTTGAATAAGTCTGGCCCCGCTTGAATTGGGGAGTTCTCCATTTCAAGGGTCACGCTTATGCGGCTTTTCTGAAGGTGCTCAAACTTTTCAACTAAGGTCTCGATCCGTTCAATTGCTGCCTCTCGAGCGAGAACAGAAGATTCCAAATTTTTAAATGTGACTTTAATCATATCAACCTCCGTTTTGCTTTAACGTCAGAAATATTTCTGACTCTCACCATTTTACGGAGATTCCATGAATTGCTGAAATGGATAAATACTCTAAGTAGTATCGCTAATAGCTATACAGTAAAGAGTTCCATAAGTTTAGCTGCGATTGGGTTCTGAATCTTTCGCTGGGCCGTAACAAGAAAAAGCTCCTCGTGAACTCCCTGCAGTCGGCCGATTTCCACAAGCTCACCGCGAAGCACCTGGCCTGTCACGGTGTGCGTCGCGCTGGGGATTAGCCCCAAGCCCTCAATTGCCATGAGTTTCTTAATGGCGATGTCCTGGCTTTCGGCGATGACGTTGAGCTCGATTTTGTGCAGCTTGGCCCAGTGGTCGAGATCCTGTCTCAATCGACTGTCGTAGCTTGGCAGAATCATCGCTTGGCCTGATAGGGATTTCGGGAATCCTTTTCTAAGGGTCTTAAACTTTGTTGCGCCGTAAAATGCCACATTTTTTTTGGTGACCGACTTTGGAAAGAGTCCTTTGGAGTCGGCCCCTGTAGGAAGAAAGTTGGTAACCATCAGATCCATCCGGTGCGCGGAGAGTTCACGTAGCAGCTCGTCAGGTTTTCCTTCCGATAGAGTGATCTGGCAGGGCGAGACACGGTAAGCCTGCTTTACAAGCTGTAGGACAATTTGTTTTGGCACACTATCAAGTGCGCCCACATGAAGATGAGGTTTATGTGGCTTCAGCCTATCGTGCAGAACTTCGTACATTTCAGAACCCATTCGAAAAATATTTTTTGAGTAATCAAGGGCCACCTTGCCTTGCTCGGTGAGTTCGAGTCTTTTGTGGTGGCGCTCAAAAAGCTGCACCCCAAGGGTTTCTTCAAACTGTTTGAGCTGGGCTGAAAGCGTCGGCTGACCTAAACGAAGTTTGATTGCTGCCTTAGAGACGGTTCCTTCTTCAGCAATGGCTTTAAAATAGAAAAGATGATGGTAGTTGATCCAAGGATTCATGATTTGAAAGCTCCTTGATTTTTTTGTATCGCTAAATACGATATGCATCAAAATTAAATCAACCGGATATCCCGATATCCAGACGTCGGGATGTCCTGATATCGGATTTTAGAAAATTTGAAAACATGGAGGGGAAATTGGAAAATGGAAAATAGAGGGACCAATTTTCGCGTTAGCTGAAAATTGGTCGGCGTGGCGGGATTTGAACCCAAGCGCTCGGCGCTACGCGCGCCTCCGCCTGGGCACTCTCGGGGCCGGAACAGACATTAAGTCTGTTCCTTTAGGAACCCCTCGTGGTTCAAATCCCACGGGAGCAGGGTGGTTCGCGCTAGATTTTTTTTAAGTTTTGGTCGGCGTGGCGGGATTTGAACCCACGACCCCTTGCACCCGAGACAAGTGCGCTACCAGGCTGCGCTACACGCCGTTGTTAAAACTACAAACTTCCTGCCTCTGGATCCAAAGCGGACGAGTTCTTCGCTCGGGATTTGCGAGAATCGTCTTCAGTGTCCAATTTAAAATCGGGCTTTTTATTGCCATTCCGCACGAGCTTCATGGTTTTTAAAATTCCGACTGCCTGATGGATCATGTAATCCTTTTTTACCCGCTCCTCAAGGCTGAGATTGGCCAATCCCTCGGCGCTGGTCTCTTCGACCCCACCGGCGTCTTTATTTGCCTGAATCTCAGAATCAGGGCTCGCTTCATTTTCAAAGTGGTTCTCAAGATCGACCTCTCTCATTCGGCTATTGGTGCGCTTACGAGCCTCGGCAACAATTTTAGGATCTAAATAATCCAAGGTGACATCTGGGGAGATTCCCTTTACCTGAATTGAATTACCAGCAGGGGTGTAATACCTCGAAACGGTCACTTTGATTCCTGATTCATCATCCATTGGAATCACACTTTGGACCGAACCTTTTCCGAAAGTTTGCTGACCTGCAATGACCGCTCGGCCATAATCCTGCAACGCGCCCGCGACAATCTCGCTAGCCGAAGCCGACGACCCATCAACCAAAACCACTAAAGGTAAATCATTTACCTTGCGCCCCTTTTGAGCAAACTCAATTTCTTTTTTTTCTTTGTCTCTTCCGATGGTATAAACGATTGGACCCTCGTCCAAAAACAAATTCGAAACCCTAATGGCCTGTTCCAAAAGGCCTCCGGGATTACCACGTAAATCTAAAACCATTCCCACAATCGGTTTTTGTTTATTGAGTTTTTCAAGAGCACCGGCGAGGTCTTCTGCAGTTTTCTCTATAAAACTGGAAATTCGAAAATATCCAATATCGCCCTCGGCTCGTGAATATTTTACCGACTGGATTTTTATAAACTCACGATTAAGCACAAATTCTAGAGGCTTAAGACTGCCCTTACGTTGAATGAGGACTTTGACCGGAGTTCCGGGTTTACCACGCATGAGGCCAACAGCCTCGGGCACCGTAAGGGTTTTAGTTACCCTTGAATCGATTTTTACAATTTGGTCACCCGATCGAATTCCCGCCTTAAAGGCCGGAGTGTCTTCGATAGGTGCAACCACCGTGATAAATCCGTCTTTAATTGTAACCTCGATACCTAAACCACCAAATTTTCCGGCAGTCTCGGATTTCATATCTCGAAACAATTCGGCATTGAGATAGGCCGAATGAGGATCAAGTTTAAGAAACATTCCGCGAATGGCTCCTTCAATGAGGTCCCCGGCTGCAACGCGATCAACATAGTTGGCCTCAACAAATTGCAAAACTTTGGCAAATTTTTCGAGTTCTTTGTAGGGCGCTTTTTCGGCATTAACGTTTTTGTGGAAACTCGAACCTAGCCAAAAGCCCACACCCGCAGACACAGCCAAAACTGAAAAAAACCAAAATTTTGGAGAAACTCCCTTGGATTTATTTTCTAAATTCGATTTTTTTTCCATAACATCAAGTTCCTTAAAGTCATTTTTATAAAGCTATTTTAGTTAGCGAGTCTCGCGACAAAACAAGTTTGGGATCTACCGGAACCCCGCCTTGCCTTACTTCAAAATAAAATTTTTCGGCAACAGGCCCAATAATGTCACCGGCTTTTATGGGTTTACCTTTTCGGTTTGCACCATCAACGTTCATCGATTCCGAAAGATTCGCATAAAGACTCAAGACCCCTCGGCCATGATCAATCATAACAACTCTTCCGCGTCCCTGGACAATACCCTCAAAAGCAATCTTGCCATCAGCACAAGCTCGCACCCACCCCTCGCCCCGACGAACCCACCAACCCGAACTTTTCCACTTTAGGCCCGTTTCTTTGTCTGCCATCAAACCAAAACCTTGGTCTACTACAAGGGGTTCGTCGTTTGAGGGATTGGTGGGCAATGCCGTACACAAAAACGAGTTAGCCTGCTGAAACGTTGAAAGCTCATCTTTCGGCAAATTTCCGATCTGCTGAAGTTCAGATTCGTATTTGACTTCTTCTTTACGTATCTGAAGATTATCAATTTTTCTTAAAATTTCACGAATTTCAAATTTTAGATAAGGTAGAGCCTGTGCCTGTTTGGATTTTTTTTCTTGGGAGTTTTGCCACACATAGGCCGGCGCTTTAGCCCCATTTTGAATACGGTGAAAAATTTTAATCTTCTCGGTTAAATTTTTTCGGGCTCGATTCATTTCTTTTTCAATTTCAGAAAGGTTATCCTCGGACTGCGAGTTCAAAACGAGAGGTTCTGCTTTATTGCTAACGGATTCAATGGATCCCAGGGCTTTCTGGGATCCGAAAATCAAAAATAGGGAATAAAAAATTCTTCCCCGCATGGTTTTAAATTTCCTGCGCGGGTCGTTCAATCAGGGGCCAGGTAAAAATGGCTCCGAAAAGTGAGGCCCCCAAACTTACCCCCATCAGACCCAGGCTTGCTGAGGGTGAGAGGCCCAACATTTCAAATCCCTTTGGGAGCAAAAGCTCAGAAAAGCGAGGGAGAACTAAATTTACCGAAAGAGCCAAAAGTAATAACGAAACTATGGCCCCGCTCACACCAAAAAAAATACCCTCGACTAGAAGGGGTTTAAAAATCCAAAATTTGGAGGCCCCAAGAACCTTTAAAGTTTCAACTTCAGGGCGCAAAGATTCAAAAGCAATACGAATAAGGTGACTGACTAATAAGGCTACAATTAAGAAAACTGCAATTAAAAGCAATGTGGCCCATGAAAACACGGGGGTTTCGCCCATGGGGCTTGCTTGGGCAGAAAGGCCTTGCCCAGCATCAACATCAAGAACTCCGGGTAGTGAACGAATTTCGTTTAGTAAAGTCAGAAACTCTTCGCGCCCAAGAGTCGAAATGGCAAATTGCAGCTTAAGAGTGATCGGCAGTGCCTCGGCAGAAAACACCTTGGTGAGAGTTTCACCAAATTGGGCTTCCAAGATCTTCATCGCCTCTTCTGGGGCAACAAGTTCAGTGGACTTGAATCTTTTATCGTCTAAAAATTTTTTCTTTAAGCTTGTTATCTCGTTTGCAGCAAGTTTCGAATCCACAAAAACAGTTATGCCGGGCTGCGCCCCGTTTTCGGAAATATCAATTTGAGTTACTCGAACTCGCTCTAAATTTTCTACAATCGTCCAAAACGAGCCCAGCAAAGTTAGGGCTGCCGAAACAGCTAAAAGTGTGAGCAAAGAAGAAACGGGTTTAGAAAATAAATGTTTTAGTGCAAGTTTAAACGTCATTTGCTGCTCCTGCGGGCCAAAATCGTGGAACTTTATAGGCACGGGAATCGCGCCCAGAATCCGCTCCTGGGACTGAGCCTCCCACAAGCTCTAAAACACGACCACCAAAATCTCGAACAAGGCCCATGTCATGGGTCGCAATTAAAACTGTAGTGCCATTTCCTTTGAGTTCTCTCAGCATTCGAATAAGTGCTCGGGCTGCGACGGGATCTAAATTACCTGTAGGTTCGTCAGCAATAATTAAACTCGGTGTAGTTACAAGTGCTCGCGCGATACCAATGCGCTGTCTTTCGCCAGCACTCAGGCTCGAAATTTTTTCAAAAGCGTGGGCCTTCATTTGCACCACTTCTAAAATCTCCAATACCCGTCGTTCGCGTTCTTTTTGGGTGAGGCCCAAAAACTGAAGGGGCAACTCGACATTTTCATAAACTGTTAAAGAATTTAGCAATCGGTGATCTTGAAAAATAACTCCGATTTGCCTTCGCAAAGTTCTGCGATTTGTTTCGCTCAAATTGTGAACCGGTTGGCCAAGGGTATAAATTTCACCCGACGTGGGATTATCTAAACCGAGTGCAAGCTTAAGCAGTGTGGTTTTACCCGCACCCGAAGGCCCCGTTAGAAAAACAAACTCCCCGGGTCTTAACCGCATCGAGACTCTCGAAAGAGCCTGAATTTTAGAAGTCGATGCTGAACCCAACAATCGCGAAGTTTCGCGTTGGATCTGGAATTCCTTATCCACATCCTTAAGTTCAACCACAAATGAATTCAATGAAGGTCTCTGACTTGCCCCACCCATAGTGTTATTGTAACGAATCAAACTCATGTCGGACAAGGCCCGAAAACGAATCCACGAACTCGTCCGCCAAATTAACGTCTGGGCCGACGCCTATTACGTTCAGGACAATCCCCAGGTACCCGATTCCACATACGATGCTGCAATGCGCGAGCTTTTAGAATTGGAAGAAAAATTTCCAAATTTTAGGCAGCCGGATAGCCCTTCTTTCAGAGTGGGATCGGCCCCAAAAGCCCTCTTTGAAAAGCACACCCATTTGAACCCCATGTTGTCACTTGCCAACGCCTATTCGACCGAAGACGTGAAGGCTTTTTTTGACCGAGTTCGAAGGTTTTTAAAGAGTGAGGCCCGTGACTTTTCGTGCATTGTTGAAGAAAAAATGGACGGATTGGCCTTAAGTTTGACCTATTTTGACGGAATTTTGACAGTCGGAGCCACCCGCGGCGACGGAGTCCAGGGCGAAAATGTAACCGAAAACGTAAAAACACTGGCCGACATCCCACTGAGTCTAAAAAAAACTTTTTCAGAATTTAAGGGCCAGCCCGTCGAAATTCGAGGCGAGGTTTTTATTGATCACCAAGGTTTTGAAAATTTAAACCGAGGCTTGGCTGAAAAAAACGAAAAAATTTTTGCAAATCCCAGAAACGCCGCTGCGGGAAGTTTAAGACTTTTAGATTCGCGAATCACCGCAAAAAGACCTCTACGGTTTTTTGCCTATCAAGTTACGGGAGTGGGTTGGGACCAAGAAACAGTTTTGCAACGGCTTGTAGAAATGGGTTTTCGAGTGAATCCCAATTTCAAACTTTTAAAAAATGAAGACGAAATTGGATCCCATTTAAAAATCTATGAGCAAATTCGCCGAGGAGAAACTCCCGACGTCCCCCATAAAGTTCCAAACTACGACATTGATGGTTTGGTCATAAAAATAAACTCATTTACCTTAACTGAAAAATTAGGCGCCATTGCCAATTCGCCGCGCTCAGCCGTTGCCTATAAATTGCCAGCTGTTGAAGCCCTGACTCAAGTTGAAGATATCGTTTGCCAAGTTGGTCGCACGGGGGCCATGACTCCAGTGGCTCATCTCAAACCGGTGAGCGTTTCGGGTGTGGTAGTGTCGCGAGCGACTCTGCACAATGAAGATCAGTTACGTGCAAAAGATGTTCGCAAAGGCGATACGGTTTGGATTCGGCGAGCTGGCGATGTGATTCCCGAAATTGTGCGAGTCAAACTCGAAGACCGCCCCAAGAATTCGGTTGCCTTCGAAATGCCCACGCACTGCCCCCTATGTGAAGCGAGCCTTAAAAAAGAGAAGGCCCTTTTGTTTTGTCCAAATCCAACGTGCCCGGCAAAAAAAATTGAAGGCATCAAACATTTTTGCTCGCGCCGAGCCATGGACATTCGGGGCCTGGGCGACCAGTGGATTGAAAAATTTGTTGATATGGGTTTTTTAAATTCAATTTCGGATATCTACAGACTCAAAAATCATCGAGAAAAACTTGTTCAACTTGAAGGTCGCGGCGACAAATCTATTCAAAAAATTCTCGACGCCATTGAGGAAAGTAAAAAACAAAAACCTGAGAGATTTTTGTTTGGCCTTGGAATTGATTTAATTGGTGAGACTACCGCCGAAGAACTGATTCATGCCACGGGTGGAATTGAAAAACTCATGAACCTAGACCAAACAGAACTTATGGAGTTACCCAATGTGGGACCTG
>CAXNEW010000043.1:0-13683 GCA_964201665.1 Bdellovibrionota bacterium | reverse complement strand
TGCGGAGAGTGAAAAAGGACTAGCCCTCACTCGAATTCGATTGTTGCTGGGGGTTTTGAAGTGATGTCTACCACCACCCGACCCACCCCGCTCACCTCATTGCAAATCCGATTGGCGATGGCTTTCAAATCGCTCCATGGCAACTCGGTGGCATCGGCCGTCATACCGTCAACAGATGTGATTGCCCTTAGAGCTAAAACTTCTTCAAAACTTCGGCCATCTCCCTTAACTCCTACAGACTGAACTGGAAACAGCGCGCACAAAGCCTGCCAGGTTTGTGAGTATAAATTTCTTCGAACGAGTTCGTGATAAAAAATAGCATCCGCCTTGCGCACAATTTCTACGCGTTCGGGAGTAAGCGCCCCCAACACTCGAATCATAAGACCGGGCCCCGGAAAAGGATGGCGATTTAAACTTTTTTCGGGAATATTCAAAAGGTAGCCCATCTCGCGAACTTCATTTTTAAAAAAATCACGAAGAGGCTCGACAAGTTCAAAGGGAATTTCTGACGGAAGCCCGCCCACATTGTGGTGACTTTTAATTTTATGCGCGGCACCCGAGGGGCCACCCGCACTTTCAATCACATCGGAATAAATGGTTCCCTGCCCTAAGAAAACTTTTTTTCCTTTTTCACGCGCCGGCCTGAGTTTCTCGATTTCTTTGTAGAAAATTTCAATAAAAAGTTTGCCAGCGAGTTTTCGTTTGGTTTCGGGATCTGACACCCCCCGCAACTCTTTCCAAAAAGCCTCTCGAGCATCAATCACATGCAAATTAATTTTTGGGAATTGCGCGAACGTTCGTTGCAAGTCGGGCAAATCATATTCACGACAAAATCCGTGGTCAACAAAGAGAGCCTGAACTTGAGTTTGCTGGCTCAGTAAAACCGCAAGCACTGTGGAATCCACCCCGCCCGAGACCCCGCAAAAAACTTCTTCAGCTCCTTGGAGTTGAGCTGCAAGTTTTTCGCGCGTTTCTGAAAGTGCTGTTTTTAAACTCCAGTCTTCTTTTAGACCGCAAACATTTTTTGCAAAGTTTTTTAGAATTTCTCCGCCTTCAGGCGTGTGATGAACTTCAGGATGAAACTGAAGTGCCCAAATCTTTTTTTCGATAAGAACAAATCCAGCGGGGCGACCTGCACTGGTTAATATTAATTCTGCCTGCGGAGGAAGTGCTTCAACACTGTCACCATGAGACATCCACACAGAGGATTCAAGAGTGAGATTTCCGACCACGGGGTCGACTCGTCCCTCGCGGGTATGGGACAGTCTTGCTGCGCCATATTCGCGAGCCCCCAAATTTTTAACGACCTTGCCACCAAAATGGGAGGCTAAGAATTGATAACCAAAACAAAGCCCCAGCACGGGCAAACCACAGCTTGTAACTGAAAGGTGTGGATCATAACCTTCACCCACGCTCCAGGGCGATCCTGAGATAATCACACCGCGAATTTCAGAAAATTTGGGTTCTTTTGTAATATCGCGATGAGGCCCCGAAACTATCTGTGCCGAAAAACCCAATTTGCGAAGGCGTTTGGCTATGAGCTGCGTATATTGCGAACCAAAATCTAAAACTAAAATCATGTGGATTGAATTCCCGCCCCGGTTGCCCCTGAATAATTAGGAGCCTCTGCTGTAATCGTTACATCATGTACATGACTTTCTCGCAAACCTGTTGGGGTGATGCGAACGAATTTGGCTTTTGTGAAAAGCTCATCTAAATTTGCAGCTCCGACATAACCCATTCCCGCGCGCAAACCCCCAATGAGTTGATAGATAACTTGATTTAATGTTCCTCGATACGGAACCCTCGCCTCAACTCCTTCAGGTACGAGTTTGGTCGCCTCTTTGACATGACCTTGAAAATAGCGATCTGCAGAATTTCCTTTTCTCATGGCCCCAAGAGAGCCCATCGCCCGATAACTTTTATAACTTCGTCCCATTGAAAGAATGGTTTCACCGGGTGATTCTTCGGTTCCGGCCAAAGCCGAGCCGGCCATGATGGCGTGGGCTCCAGCAGCCAACGCCTTGGTCAGGTCTCCCGAAAAACGAATTCCACCATCAGCAACAATGCCGATCTGGGGATGCTTAATTCTAAGCGCTTCAGCCACACTCATAACTGCCGTTAATTGAGGGACACCCGATCCACTCACAATTCGAGTCGTGCAAATTGAACCCGGACCAATTCCTACCTTCACAATGTCGGCGCCCGCTTTTACAAGTGCAAGGGCACCTTCTGCGGTAGCAACATTTCCGCCCATTATTGTAACTTGGGGAAAATTCTTTTTGAGGGATTCAATTGTCGATAGAACGCCCTGACTATGACCATGGGCTGAATCCACAACTAAAATATCGACTCCGGCTTGAACCAAAAGCCCCGCGCGTTCGAGCCCTTCGATCGGCCCCGCACCCACCGCGGCAGCAACGACCAAACTTCCGCGTGAATCGCGAAGGGCCTCGGGCGAATCAACGGCCTGACGTAAATCTTTACTAGTTATAAGGCCTTTGAGTTTACCGTCTTTATCAATCAAGGGTAATTTTTCGACCCGTGTTTTTCTGAAAAAATCTTCGGCCTCTTTTCGAGTTGCTCCAAAGGGCAAAGTTTTTGGAGGTGAAGTCATCACATCACGAACGGACAAACTTTCTTTTTCGGCATAGCGAATATCGCGGCCGGTGCACATCCCCACCAAAACGCCGGCAGCATTGACTACGGGAAAACCCGTGACTCCGGTTTCAGAAATAATTTTTTGGATATCCTCAAGGGTTTGGTCTTCACGCACTGATAGGGGCTGACCAATCACAGCGTGCTGGAATTTTTTTACGCGTTTGACTTCACGAGCCTGTTCTTCGGCTGACATGTTTTTATGAAGCACTCCGAGTCCACCCATCAAAGCCATGGCAATCGCCGTACGGGATTCAGTCACGGTATCCATGGCTGCCGACAAAATCGGAACCGAAAGTTTAAAGGGCCCAAGCTGGCTAGAAATTTTGACTTGAGAGGGATGGGTTTCTGAAAACCCAGGCTCAAGCAAAACATCATCAAAGGCCAAGGCCAAATCGGCGGAGAGTCGTGAATTTAATGAAGAATTTTTAGAGTCAGTAGTCGAGGGATTCATGGGCGGGGTATAGTGAAACGCAATGAAAGTTGCAATCATTGGTGCAGGGGCAAGTGGAGTGGGCTGCGCCCTGGCTCTTTTTGCGCGCGACCCGAGCTTAACTATTGAAATCTTTGAAAAATCTTCATCCTTAGGGGGACGAATGTCGACCCTAAGACTTGAATCTATGGGCCCCATTGATACGGGATGCCAGTTTTTATCCATCGAAAACCCCGTTGCCATGGACCTTTTTCAAAAAAATCTCGCCCCTGGGGTTCTTAAAGAAATTCCGTCTTCGATTCTTTGTGTGCCTGATGGCTTTGTTATTGAAGCCCCTGGTCGCTACTACCTCGCTGGTGGGATGGACCAATGGGCTCAGGCCCAGGTTGAATCTCTTGCAAAAAAATTTTCTGGATTCAAACTTCACTTAAATTTTGAGGTCAAAAATTTAGAAGGTCTTTGGGCTGAGGGCTTTACACATATTTTAGTTACAGTTCCGGGCGAAACCGGAAAAAATTTAGGCGCAAAATCTACCGTTGAATATCACCCCTGTCTGACGCTTGTTTTTAGTTGGCACGATACGCCCTCTGAGGCCCTTGAGTACTATGGATTTCGAGATATCGACAACCGCGAGGGAATCAGTTGGCTTGCCCATGAATCTATTAAGCATGGAAAGCAAGGAATATGGGTGGCCCAAGTTACGCCACATACTTCTAAGTTATGGAATCGCGCCCAACTCAACACCGAGTCACTCGAAGATCTTATGAATCAGGATCTCGGTAAATGGATTCCGCTTTTTGGAAAAGGCGAAAAAACTTTGATTCAAACCCAGTATTGGGAAAAAGCTTTCCCCGTTCAGTTTGAAGAGATTCCCAACAAATTAGCGTTTGAAAAACAGCAGACTGGTCGCGGCAAAACTTTGTACTACCTAGGCGATGGCTACAGAGGCTTTGGCCGAACTGAAAATGCCATCGAATCGGCAATCGCGACAGTAAACGATATTTTTGAGACCCAATAGTTTGCACGAACACCGTTGGCTCCGACACCCGGGTGTTCGAGCAAACGGTGTTCGTGCAAATGCTCATCAAAAAAGGACTACATCCACAGCAGGGGCGACGTGGATTTTTCGAATATCGGCGTGGCAATTTTTGAGGAGTCCCGGAGCGTACACGGAGTGTACGTGAGGACACGACGAAGAAATTGATACGACGAGATTCGGAAAAGACCTAGCCCCCCCTATTTGAGGCGGTTGATGTAGCCTTGGGTCACATAAGTCGGTGCCATATCCTTGAGCCTCAAATTCAAAGTCTCTTTCTCTGCAAGAACCGTTTTGTACTCTGGATTTTTTTGCAGCTCTCCGCGTTTTTTAAACAAGGCATTCATTTTTTCTACCTTGGCCGGCAAAGAATTCTCATCGTTTATATCTAAAAAACCTTTCAACATTTTAGCTTTTTCTTGATTAGTCGTGAGCTTTTCTTCTTTGTTAGGGTTTTTGTCGTCAGGTAATGCCCTCAAACGACCCTCTTCAGACGCAAGATCGTCAAGCCGTTTCTGAATAAGATCCTCGCAGTCTTTGGTAATCTTATTAAAAAATTCTTCGTCTTTGTCGTCTTCGGTTAAAAGGCGGCGCTCCTCCTGAATTATCCTTTTGCATGGGGGCATCTGAGAGAAACCAATTTCCAATTCACGAAAAGCCTCGCGAACCTCTCTTTGAACTGCCTTCAGACTTCTTTCGTCAGCTCGCATGATAGCTTCAATTTTTTTCTCGACTTTGTAAATTTCAGCATCAATTTTTTCTTTATTTTTTTGGGTGATTTCGAAATCTTTGCTCAAAGTGCCATTTCGTTTTTTGTCGGAGATTTCAAGAACTGGGAGGGTTTTGAAATCTCCAATATTGCCACCAAGAACCTGGGGCGCAACACCATCAACGACGTAGCGAATGCACTCAGGATCTTTTCCAACCGCAAAGGCTGAAGCAAGCAGCACGGCCATTCGGTGAGCCATTTCAAAATCTTCTTGGGTACAAACCCCATTGGGCCCGGCACAATCAGTCATGGGCCCAAAAACAAAACCAAGAGCTTTTTTGTAGGCAGGAACTAAGCGTCCCATTTCTTCAAGATTTTCAGAAATATCATTTGCCGCAAACCAGGGAGAAAGAAATTTACGATCAAGCTCAAAGGTTCCGGTAAAAGTTCCCCGACTCATTGATCCGTCCCTTAGTGTTTTATTTACCCGCAAAGAATAAAGGGCGTCGCCTACTGAGTAGCTGCCGCCAATAGCAACTGCACTCAAATTGAGTTTGCAGGCCGCAAGGCCTTCGGTCATTTTGCCTTGGGGAATTTCTGGAAACTTCTTAGGATCCTGGCCACCAGGACTCACATGTCCGCCCGGGGTTGGCATTCCCGGCAGAAACATCCCTGGAGGATCTTGAAGTGAGGCCGGCGACCTTAGGATATATCCTTCGTTTTCAGTTACTTTTGTTTTCTGACTTGTGCAGCCCACTACAATTAATGCCAATGCGCCCAAATGAATTTTTACGTGTTTCGACATGAAATCCCCCAACCCTCTATTCTAGAAAATATTTAGGCATTTGTTGGCGACATTCTTTTGGCGCTTTGCCATAATCGTGGGCTCAAGATGAATTTTTTTGATGCCCTAATTTTAGGAATCGTTGAGGGTTTGACTGAATTTTTGCCCGTTTCGTCAACGGGGCACCTGATTTTGACCGCCCACCTCCTAAAACTTGAAGAAACTGATTTTTTGAAAGCCTTTGAAATCGTCATCCAATCGGGCGCCATGCTCGCAGTTGTTGGAGAATATCGCGATTTTTTTGCAAGCCGAGCAGCTGGTTTTTTTAAACCCAGTGGAGTTGAGGCTCGGCGTGATGTTTTTTCGCTAATAGTTGCCTTTATGCCAGCTGTGGTTGTGGGTTTAGTCTTTGGAAAATTCATTAAATTCTATTTATTCGGCCCCTTTCCTGTTGTTTTGGCCCTAGGCCTTGGTGGAATTGGAATGATTGTAGTCGAGCGTTTTCTAAACAAAAAAAAATCCGACGCTTTGAATTTTCAAATGCCCACACCCAAACAAGCTTTGGGCATTGGTCTCTTTCAATGCCTGGCCTTTTGGCCTGGGATGTCGCGCGCAATGACCACTCTTTTGGGAGCCCGATTTGTGGGACTCAATACTCTTTCGGCTGCGAGATTTAGTTTTCTTTTGGCCGTGCCCACACTTTTTGCAGCCACTGTTTATGATCTTTTGAAAGTTAAAGATTCCCTTTCTCGCGACCAGATAGGAATGCTGGCTTTTGGCATGGCGGCCTCAATGATCGTTGCCTGGTTTGTGATTCGTAAGTTTTTAAAGTTTTTACAAAAACACTCTCTTGAGATTTTTGGCTGGTATCGCATCGCATTGGCCCTAGTTTATGCTTTGTTTTTTCTTTGATTTTTGTCTTTAGAGAGGGATGTCGTTAAAAGTTGTCAAATTTTTTTAAGGACGCTACAAGTTTCACTATGTCGATTTTACCCAATATCAAAAGCGAAATTTTTCAAGAAATTCAAATTAACGGCGAGGGCGTTCCTGAAGTTCATCCTGTTGCGGTGGACGGCCAAAAATCTAAATGTAAATTGGTTGATGTACGCAGACCCGACGAGTTTATTGGCGAACTGGGTCACATTTCGGGGGCCACTCTTTCAACTCTTGAATCCAATCTTGAAAGTTTTCTAAATTCGACTGCTGCTAAGTCAAAAGAAAATGATACTTATGTCTTTGTTTGCCGCTCGGGTGGACGCTCTTCAAAAGCAACTCAAATGGCTCAAAGCAAAGGTTTTAAAAAGTGCTTCAACATGGCCGGTGGAATGATCGCCTGGAATGCCCTGGGTCTTCAGACTGAAACTAAATAAATGCTATTGGGAACTGAAATTTAAATTGGGAGAGGGTCTATGGGAAATACAAATTTGCAAACGAGTCCGGTAACAAATTTTTTAAAGCATCATTACAGGCATTTTAATGCCGCAGCGCTAATTGATGCGGCTGAAGGGTACAAAAAACACGTAGAAGGCGGAGGCAAAATGTTTGTCACCCTTGCCGGTGCCATGAGTACTGCCGAATTGGGCCTTTCTCTTGCCGAAATGATTCGTCAAGGCAAAGTCCACGGCATTTGCTGTACCGGAGCCAATCTTGAAGAAGATGTTTTTAATTTAGTGGCCCATGATCACTACAAAAGAATTCCCAATTACCGAGACCTCACTCCTGATGATGAACAAAAATTACTCGATCAGCATCTCAACCGCGTAACTGATACCTGTATACCCGAGCATGAAGCCATGAGACGCATTGAAGAAGTTATTTTGGCTGAATGGATGGCCGCCGATAAAGCGGGCAAAACAATGTTTCCCCACGAGTTTTTCTTTAAAATTTTAACCGAAGGAAAATTAAAAAAATCCTACCAAATTGATCCCAAAGATTCGTGGCTTATGGCCGCAGCTGAGGCCAAATTACCAATGTTTGTGCCTGGGTGGGAAGACTCTACTCTGGGCAATATGTACGCGGGTCACTGTATTTCAGGTGACGTTAAAAATGTTCACACAGTTAAATCAGGCATTGAGTACATGATTGAACTTTCAAAATATTATCCAAAGGCCTCACAAGGAAAAGGCTTAGGGTTTTTTCAAATTGGCGGCGGCATCGCGGGAGATTTTCCAATTTGCGTAGTGCCTATGCTGCACCAGGATTTAAAACAGGAAGATGTTCCGCTCTGGGCTTATTTTTGCCAAATTAGTGATTCGACAACGAGTTATGGCTCGTATTCGGGTGCTGTCCCCAACGAAAAAATCACATGGGGCAAGCTTGGCAAAGAGACTCCGAAATTCGTAATCGAGTCAGACGCCACAATCGTAGCGCCCCTCATGTTTGCCTATATTTTGGGCTGGTAGCGCAAAAAAGGCGCCAGCCCCTTTACGCGGCGAAAAGCGCCAGGTTATTTTTTTTGGCCTGGCGCTTTTCGCCGCGTAAAGGGGCTGGCGCCTTCTCTTGGTGGTTATTTATACTGGCCTTTGCAAATATTTTTGCTGTAGGTGTCGATGACCTTGGCTTGAATGAATTCCCTAAATTTCTCTTGGGTTACTTTTCTCATTCCGCCCGAGGTGCCGCGCACGCGATACTCTGTTCGCAAAAGTTTATTCACTTTGCTTGTGCGTGTGAAGGCAATGTTTCCGCCCGGACTTGCGTTGACATGAATGTCGTTAAATTCGAAATTCAAATCAATATTTAAAATTTTACCGCCGTTGCGTTTCATGTATTTAAAAGTGCTTTGATTATCGTTGGCTTGAGCCCCTTGGGTTTCCCAATCAGCCATCGCATACACAACGACTTGTTCGGGTGCCGATTCTAAAACTGCAGCAAAAACCTCATCTGCATTTCGTGCCCTAACTGAACTTGGCAGTCTTTCGTCTGTGCCACTCAAAACTTGAAGGCCGCACTTCTGAATTTCCTCTCGAATCCCAGACTGGATCATTTGAAGTGCGAATTCTCCGCTCTCAAGCGAATCCTCACGCTCTTTTTGGTCCTGTCCCAGCCGAGGACTCGTAAGCCCCTCAACAAATACCTGTGCCTTCACCCCAGGACTCATCCCAAGAAAAAGGCCGACACTGAGGCCGTAGCCCGTCAAAATTTTACGCAAAATCATACACTTATTTCCTCCATTGAAATTTCCCTATTCCCACGCCTGAATTTAACACAACTCATCTGATCAGGAAACGCACCTGGCCGAGCCCCCGACAAAGCCTCTAACGAAGAGAATCCTTGACGACCCCGGGCCTGACTGCGAGACCTAAGGGATAAAAAAAATGTTAGACGCTCACAGGGGAGACTCATCACTTTCAAAATCAATGGCAAGGCTTGCGCCTGGGCAGATTGCTGAAATCCTTAGTTTTTCCGATGATTTATCAGAATCTTTCTTAACTCGCCTCAGAGAGCTGGGCTTTAGGGAAGGCGAAGTCGTTCGATGTGTGAGGCATTTGCCGCTGGGCGCCCCGCCGGTTTTTGAAATTTGCGGCACCAATTATTCGGTCGATTTTG
Source organism: Bdellovibrionota bacterium (assembly GCA_964201665.1). GTDB lineage: Bacteria > Bdellovibrionota > UBA2428 > UBA2428 > UBA2428 > CAXNEW01. Next base: position 4,517 of record CAXNEW010000043.1, on the reverse strand, counting down.
ATGTCGCCAGCCAAATTCAAACCCGAGTTGTGACGGGCTCCACTCAAAATAAATAGAAATTATGGACACCACTATGGCACTTCCCCCAGAAAAAATTTTAACCGATGAAATTTTAATTTTAGGGAATCCCAATTCAGGCAAAACCCTTCTTTTTAATCGACTGACAGGCCTTAAAGCTAAAGTCGCCAATTTTCCTGGCGTAACTGTTGAAATTCGAAAAGCCCAAGCCGACGGACTTACACTTTATGATTATCCAGGAATTTATTCACTCAAAGCCCTCACTCTAGACGAAAAAGTAGCCATCGATCGCATGCTTGCAGCCTGTGCTCAGGGCGAAACTCGAGCCCTCGTTTGTGTCCTCGATGCCACACGACTTGAGAGAAGTTTGTATTTATTTTTGCAAATGCGCACGTTCTGTTTGGAATTGGGCCTACCCCTGGTCGGTGCCGTCAATGTGATTGATGAGGTTTTGGGTGCAGGTCGAAACATCGATATCGAAGGCCTTAAGAAAGAACTTGGGGTTCCTGTTTTTGCCCTTTCAGCTAAATTTGGATCGGGACTCAAAGACCTCAAAGGAATTCTTGCAAAATTCAGCACGCCTGCGCCAAGCGCAAGCCAAATGCTTAACGAAAAGAAAACCACCTCGTGGACGATGGAACAACTTCGCGAAAAAGTTGCTCGCATCACCGAGGGGTCGGCCAATATTTTAAAATACAAAACTGAATCTGCCAGACTTGCTCGCGAATACGCGCCCTCGGCTGATACCTTTTTAAGACTCTCTAACAAACTTGATGCTTTCTTTTTGTCCACTTGGGGCGGGCCGCCGGCCTTCGCTCTCATTATGCTTTTTTTGTTTCAGGCTATTTTTTCGTGGTCCTCGCCCTTAATGGATTTTATTGACTTAGGTCTGACACAGTTTGCTGGAATAATTTCCCCCTTAATTACAATCGATATTTTAAGAGATTTTTTTAACGAAGCTTTGGTAGCGGGACTCGGTTCGTTTCTTGTGTTTGCTCCCCAAATTTTTGTTTTGTTTTGCATTATCGGGGTTTTAGAAGACTCAGGTTATCTAGCGCGCGCAGCCATTATTTTGCATCGGCCCCTGAGTTGGGCCGGACTCTCGGGCCGAAGTTTTGTGCCCTTACTTTCAGGCCATGCCTGCGCCATTCCCGCCATGCTTTCGACACGCATGATTGAATCTCCGCGCAAACGGCTTTTAACTTTGCTGGTGGTGCCCTTTACTTCTTGTTCAGCAAGATTGCCCGTTTACGCACTTTTGATTGGTGGCTTTGTACCCGCGACCACACTCCTTGGGGGCCTCATTGACCTACGCGGCTTAGCTTTTTTTGGACTTTTTGCTCTTGGTGTTGTGACTGCAATTTTAGCGGCCGCAATTTTAGATAAAATTTTAAAATCTAAAGCTAAAAACTTAGACGATGCGCCCTTTATTGTTGAACTCCCCCCCTATCGTTGGCCTAGTTTTTCGTCGATTTTGCAAAATGCAGGAATCAAAACCTGGGGATTTATCTACAACGCCGGGTTTATAATTTTTTTGGTCACAGTTGTCGTTTGGACTTTAGGTTATTTTCCGGGTGGCAGCGGGGATCTTGAAAATTCTTGGCTGGGAAGTCTCGGAAAATTTTTAGAGCCCGTCGTGGCACCACTTGGAATGGATTGGAAAATTGGAGTCGCCATATTGGCCTCCTTTTTAGCCCGCGAGGTTTTTGTAGGAACCCTTGGAACCCTCTATGGAATTGAAAGTGCGGGAGATAACTTAAATTCATTGAGCGAAAGACTCTCGGGCTCAGGCATGACCCTGGCCACCGCAGTCGCCCTTTTGGTTTTCTACGCTTTGGCTATGCAATGCGTTTCTACGCTCGCGGTTATGAGAAAAGAAACGGGCAGCTTTAAAATTCCAGTCATGTCCTTTTTTGGAATGACACTTTTGGCTTACGGCGCAGCGGCCTTAGCCTACTGGCTGATGTCTTAAATAGTCGTCATTTCGAGCGCACGCGAGAAATCTCCAACGTACTTGGCTGCCAAGATACGGGGGGATCTCTCACTACGTTCGAGATGACAGGTCGGTCGGAATGACGGCTCATTCGGGGTAACGGCTCGATAGAATTTTTCTTTGCCCTCAACGCTTGAAGACTTTACGCGGCGAGCATTCTCCCTCAGAATATAGAGTTACACGAGGTAAAAAATGCGTATGCAAAATAGCCAATTTTTAGTTTTCCTTTCTTTGACTTCAGTCCTAACGGGGTGCGCGAGTTTAGGCCTTTCTGGAAAAAAGCTAAAATTCAGCGAACCTGTGACTCTGGTCAGTTTAGACGGGCGCGAAACCTCTGTGCCCGCGGGAGAACTTATTGAACTCCCTGGGGAACCCGTGAAATTTGAAGCCCCCGGGGCGGTGAGCCTCCTTGTCGTGCCGCTAAACTCAAACACTTCTTCGATTGATGTCAAAATGCGAAAACTTGAAGGCTGGAGCGGCCCTGAACTGGGGCGCCAAGTGAATCAAAAACTGAATACTGTTTTGGAAAGGGTTGTTGAAGCGCAAAAAGCCCTCGGTTCAAAAAGAGGGCGGGATGCTTTAAACATTATCGAGAATATTCAAAAAGATTCTCCCGAACTCACCTATCTGAATTTTTTAAAAGCCAGCGCCCATGTTCTTAATGGTGACAGAAATTCTGCCATTTCGGCTCTTGAAACAGCTCTTGCAAGCTTTCCCGGAAACGCCTCAGGCGAGGCTTTGCTTAAATCGTTAAAGGGTAGCGGTGGTCGATGAGTCTGACTAGGGTGCACCCTAAACAAAATCCATTTTTAATTGGGTTTTTATTTTGTTTTTTGTTGAAGGCAAGTGTTTCGCTCGCTCAGGGAATTCCTTTTTCAATGACGAACGACGAAATTCGTTCAAAAATTCAGATAACTGGGGGTTTTACTCAGCTCCAGGACGGAACAAAAAACGAAGAGGGAGTTCGGGTTGGTAAAAACCTGGGCGGAATTTTGGGAAGCGTTGGTTTTACCTACGCCTTCAATTCAATGTTTGGTTTTGGGGCTACCTTTGAGCAAGCTTTTCAAACTGGACTCACTCCGCTTTACAGCATGATTGAAGTTGCAGCCTCAATCCCATTTATAGGCTCACTCTATTCAAGCAAGCTTGGAGTGGTCAGCGCGGGCCGCCCCGTGCTGATTGCAAAATCTTTTTCTCCTTTTGTTTTGCGCAGCGAGATTTTTGTTACGCAGTATTTTTTAAATTCTGGCAAACAAGTTATTGGCCTTGCCGGCGGCGGAGTTGGGCTTATTTTTGATTGGCATTTAGCTGAAACCTGGGGAATCGGAATTTTTGCAAAATATTCGAAAGTTTCAAATCCAACGCTTCCGGCCACTACGATTAAATTTGGTACTTCCCTTTTACTCACTCTGTAACTCGAACCCCTGTCGTTTCAACATATCTTCGTCATTTCGAACGAAGTGAGAAATCTGTATCACGCTTGGCTGCTAAGCTCGGAGGGATAACTGCCTGCTAGTACGAAGGTATAACTACAACTCGGTTATTAGTGCCCGTCGTAAAGTCCGCGTATCTTAAACCATCAGCAATGAACAATCGACCGGCATCAACCCAAAGTGAGTTAGGATAGTTAAACAAATAAGCTGTAGGATAGTTAAATCCGCCGTTAAGAGCATTTGAAAGAAAATTGGCCTGGCCGATGACTCTATCTGCGGCTTGAAAATCCGAAGTCGGAAATGTATCCCAAATTAGAATTCGGTGATTGCCCGAATCCACAACGAACAAACGGGTCCCATCAACAAATACAGAAGTGGGAAGATTCATTGAACTGGCAGACAATCCACCGTTATTGGCAGTAGCTGAAGTAAAATCAGGCTGCCCCAATACATAAGTTGCATTTGCCCCCATGGCCGGCGTCGTACCAGAATCCCAAATCATGACTCGATTGTTTGTTTGATCAGCAACGACTACGCGCGTTCCATCGGACCAAACTCCACGCGGCGCACTTAGACCCGCTTGGGTGGTTGCAGCAGCATTTGCAGTGAGTGAGGCTTGCCCTAAAACCGCAATATGAGACAAAGCCGCTGCTGGAGGATCAAGAGGCACAGTTCTCCAAGTGACCTGGTATTGAACGACGCGGTTGTTGCCGCGATCGGCAACCCAAATATAATTATCATCCACTCCTCCCGCTGGAATGGGAGAAGCAAAAACTGCTGTTGGAGTATTGAGACGGTTAGACCCGTTGTTACCCGCAACTGTTGTCATATCGGTTTGCCCAAGAACAAAATCAGCGGCCTGGCCATCTGATGTGGGCCAGTTTCGCCAGCCTAAAACCCGACTGTTGCCTGAATCTACAACAAGTAAACGATTTCCATTTGTCCAAACACCGGTAGGGGTGTCCAGGGTATTCGAGGCAGCTGCCCCACCTCGGTCGGCCAAGGCGGCTGTAAAACTTGTTTGTCCTAAGACTCGAGTTGCAGCAGGATTATTTCCCACCGGAGGAGTGTTA
>CAXNEW010000042.1:0-14439 GCA_964201665.1 Bdellovibrionota bacterium | reverse complement strand
GAAAGAACCGTCTGGGGTAATATTGGATCAGGCAGCGCCTCAATAAGACTAGATATCTTTACCAACGCCCAAGGTCGAATTGCAGCTGTCGGAGAGATTTCGATTCCCTCTTTGGAATCACTTTACTCCATTGATAGCACCTTTGGTGTTTTTGACCCTACGCTGTCAGGCGTGCAGGGCGCTGGATATACTGGCGCTCACACCGCTTTTGTGACTTGTGTCGGAACAAATGGCTTCACAGGTGATTTGAACAGGGACCGCGCTTACCAGGATATCAATCTGACTCTACTTGGAGAGTTTGGAACTTATATTGAAATGGGAAGCGTAATCGGTGGAGTTCAAACCTATCTGGTGAATGAAAACATTGAAGGGTCGATTAAATTGAGAGTCGGAAACTACCCACAAGGTCAGTTCCTCCTTTCAAGATAAGTTCATTGAAGTTAATTTGGGCTCTATCGCATGGATAGCGCCATAAAAAATAAAGCCCTAAGCCCAGCCCCCAAAAACCCGGTTTGGGAGGCTGGGCTGTCTCTTGTTTCAACTCAGGGGCTTTGGATTCTTTTTCAACGGGAACTCGATCAATCGCCCAAACTCAAAGATTGCCTAGTCTGGACAGATTCGCAAACCTCACGTATTTCAGGCCTGGCAGGCTCTAAACTTTCTGAAATTTTAAACAAAAACCATTTAGGCCCTAAAAATCTCTCGTGCCTCTGGGGAGTTACCGGCCCCGGTACCTTCACAGGCATTCGTGTAACAGGAAGCCTTCTTTTAGGGTTAGGAAAGGCTCTTTCAATTCCCACTTACGGAATCTCGACTTTTTCCCTTAGGGGAGAACCCGTTGGAATTCCGCTGCAATCCCTAAGGCAAAAAGGCCTAAGCCAAAAAGAAATTTTCGAATCACAAACCCATGTGATTTTTTTAAAAACTGAATCTGAGGTCGAGATAAGACCCCTCAAATCAGGTGAAGTTTTTTGGGGCGGAGCTGAAAAACCTGATTGGCCTTCGGCTGGAGAGTTCATTAATGCAGTTCAAAAGGCAGGGGATAAACACAATCCGTTTAAACCGGATTATGGCTACAATCCGGAGTTTAAAAAGGTCAGTTTGCTGCCTTAAACCAGAACGCCCAATGCGATTCCAGTAGCCCCGGCAAACAACGCAAGGCCAGCAAAAAAACTCAGCCAAGTACCAAAACTATAGGCCACAAAAGCCGTCCAGTTGTCCGTTCTAAAAATCCAGCGCATAGAATAAATTCCGAGTAGGGTCGCCCAAAGCCCCACAACGAGTGCGCCCGAAAATCCAGGCAAAACAAACTTAAAAACCTGAAGCCAGCCAATCAGGCAAAATACCATCAGAATTTTAAAAAACCCCACGCGCTCAGGATTTAAACCGAGCAGACCCAATCCCAAAAAACATAGCCCGGCCGAGGCAACTAACTGAAAAAAGCTTACGAAGGGTTTAACTAAACTTGCACCCATCAAAACCCACCATTCAAATGAAAATAGCAGCCGCGAAAAAACGCTAACGCCAAAAACCTCATCTAAAGAACCCAGAATTTGCCCTAGAGAATATAAATCCTCTGTTACAGAACCCAAACTGCCCACAATTGAGAAAACAAAAAAACCCCAAAAAATTTTAAAAACAAGCCAGGGTGAAAGGCTTTCAAAGGAAGCAAAAAAAGAAAATATTTTACGCGGTTCAAAAACTAGGGTTCTAAAATCCGCCCAAAAACTCGTTCGGTTGAGGGCGGATTCCATTGCCATACTTATCCTTTGTTAGGACGAAAACTTTCGGCCCATAGCCGTGAAAAATCCGACGCCAAAGAGCAGTGTAATGATCAAAATTGTTGCGGCAACTTGGCGCTCACTATTTTGATCGAGTTGCAAAATCCCTTTTTTCACTTCACGAGGCCTGATTCCAATGAGGTCCTGGTCTCTCATTAGAAAACTCAAAGAGTTTAAAACAAAATCCAAATTCCCCGCGTATCCGATGTAGGCATTGGCAGCAAAAATACTATTTGAAACCAACACGACGGCTGTTTCAGGATTCACTTCTTTGGCACCATCAGTGGTTGTGGAAGCCGCTGATGACAACATGTTTTTCATACTGTCATAGTCGTGACCCTGTTCAATCGTTTGGTCAGTTGAAGGTTCGTCACCATGATCGCCGGGGCCATGATTATGTCCCTCATGCCCTGCTTGAGCCTGGGCCGCTGACACAAAAGTTGGGCTCATTTGCTGTAATTTGCGCAACCACCCGGTTGAAGCTTTGGGCTCCGCAGGTTTACCGGCCGGCGTTGGCGCCTTTGGTCCATCGGGTTTTACGGTTGGTGTAGACCCAGGCACAACTGCAGCGGCTTTTTTTTCAGTCGGCTTAGTTATAAGCACTGCCAACGGAAGGGGCCCCTTTCTATCAGTCGGTTTAGGATTCATTTCTTTAATTTCTTTGGGACCCCCGGTTTTTGCATAAGTCCACTCTTCACTCGAAACAAAAGATCTCACCTTGGCTCCGGCGAAATTATCGGATGTCGGAACCTTAATTGAACTGGACTCCGGCAACATTAAATTCAAACCAAAGTCCTTTGTGATTTCGATATCTCGAGAGAAATTTTTTGTAAGAACTGCATATCGAGGCTGAGTACGTTTATCAAAAACAATGTCTTTTTGAACCTCAACGCCATAGGGGGCTAGCAATTTGTTCCAAGCATCGGGAGTGCCCGGCCCCATAAGAGCCAACAGCTTTCCCCCACCTACTAAAAATTCCGTTAAAAAATTAACTTCCTTTTCAACAGGAGCAGACTGGGGGCCCGCCAACACCAAGGCTTCGCATTCTTTCGGGAAACTTTCCATGAGAGCCAAATTCACTTCTTTTGTTTGGTAACTGGATTGCTCTAATGAATCCTTCAGATTTGAAAGTCCATCGGGTCCAGTTTTGGAAGTTGAAAACTCACCATGGCCCGAAACAAAACAGATCATTTTTTTCTGGTTCTTTTGGGTCTGCACGATGGCATTTGTAATTTGCTCTTCAGACTTTGAATCTGAAAAAGCCTCGACTCGACTTTCGCGGCCCGACCCCAGTGCCTTGACGATAATCAGATGATCACGCTTAACTTGATCTTGTTTAGCCGACATCGGATCATCGTTAGGATTTTTAATTTCGATCTTTATTTTTCCGTTACCCGCTATTCTGTAGTTTTCTAAAAGATTGGCGACACTGATTCCGCCTGACATCCGATCAATGTTGGTCGTCCAAATACGCAAAGTGATTTCTTCTTTAAGTTCACGGGCGATTTTTTTACTCTGCTCACTTAGTGAATAGACTTTTTGATCTGTCACATCCCATTTTCTGTTGAACTTAACACCCATCCAGTTAACGGCTCCCAACATGGCGAAAACTGCTGCGGCGGTAATGGCCAAGCTAATTCCAAACTGGGTACTTCGACGCTTTGCCCAGACCGTGAGGTAATCCAAACTAAAAACAACCCAAACAATCAGTCCCAAAAGAGCGAGGGACCAAAGAACGGGAAAAGTGAATTCCGATGCCGCGAGGCTTGGCAAAAAGCCCCAGGTCGCTAAAACACCAAAAACGGAAAACAAAAAAACTAAACGACCAATTTTTGCAGGATTCATTTAATCACGCCCTCCAGGTTCGGCTTTCAAGCGACCGATGGGTTAAGAAAATTCCAAAGAAAATCAAACTCACGAAGTAAACAAGTCCCTTGAGTTCGGGTATCCCACGAGTGAAACCCTGGAAATGTTCATTGATGGCAAGATGCTTGAGCACTTCTTGAAAACTTCCAGTGCTGGCTCCTTGGCCACTTAATGACACCAGCCAAAAACCAAAGTTAGTGGCAAAGGCCATAACAACGGCAACTAACTGACTTTCAGTTAAACTCGACCAAAAGGCGCCAAAACCGATATAGACCAGGCCACACAAAAACAAACCACCATAGGTGAGGGCCACAATTCCCAAATCTGGCCTCGCATCTGGGGTGTTCCAGCTAAAGATCACTAAAAAGACTGGAAACACTAAAGTGACAGCAAGGTTCACAAGAAGCATGGTGGCCCCGGCGAAAATTTTTGCCAGCGTGAGCTCCAATGTCGTCACCGGAGAAGTCATAAGAAGCGCCAAAGTATTCTGGCGACTCTCTTCAGTAAAAAGCCTCATTGTAAAAAAGGGTAAAATAAACATTAAAATTACATGCATATTCCCAAAAAAGGCCTCGACGAGCTTATCAATAGAAATCTGTTGGCCCATGCCCATCATGCTCGACATCGTATATTGCCGATAAGCAGCCAAAAACTGTAAAAACATGATTCCCATGAGCAAGCTAAAAATACCTACAAAAACATAGGCCAGCGGGGTGTAAAAATACCCCTTCACTTCGCGCTTCCAAATTGTAGCAATAGTTGAAAAGTTCATTTTGTTACTCCCGTTTTCTCAAAGTCAAACACTCACTTGCGGAGTTGGTACAGTGGTCTCTACATCTTGTGTGATCAAACGGATATAAGCTTGCTCCAAACTTTCACCGGATCCCTTGGTGAGCGAGGCCACTGTTCCGTCTGCTAAAATTGAACCCCGATTAATCATGACTACTCGATCACAGGTCATCGTAACTTCGGGCAAAATATGGGTCGAAAGAATAACAGTGTGACTTTGGGCTAAACCTTTTATCAAATTTCGAATCTCAACAATCTGAACGGGGTCCAAACCCACTGTGGGTTCGTCTAAAATAACCACCTCGGGATCATGAACTAGAGCTTGAGCAATCCCAATGCGTTGTCGGTAGCCTTTAGAAAGAGTTCCAATCATTCGGCGACCCACATTTTCTAGGCCGCAATGTTGCATGACAAACTGAGTCCTGTCTTTTTTTCGGGAGGGATCGAGTTTTTTTAAGTCGGCGACATATTCAATGTACTCACGGACTCCCATTTCCAAATAAAGTGGGGGATTTTCAGGTAGGTAACCCACCCGACGTTTGACTTCGAGGGGGTCGTCAAAAACATCAAATCCTGCAACTTTAACTTCCCCAGATGTCGCAGGCATAAAGGCCGACAAAATTTTCATGGTTGTAGATTTTCCGGCCCCATTGGGCCCCAAAAGTCCCAATATCTGGCCCTTGGGCACCTGGAAACTAATGGAATGTAGGGCTGTAAAATCTCCGTAACGTTTTACTAGATTCGAAACCTCAATCATGGTCCCAAGTGTCAATTCGCCCCCTTTGAAAGTCAATAGGCCCGTGTAGAATCAAAGAGTGCAGGAAATTGATATTGGCCGATTTTACGAAAAAGTTCTTCAGCCCCTCACTCCGTCGCCTGAGGTAGTAAAATTGATTCAGCTTGTGATGCTCGGCGGCGAAACCACCGAGGATTTTGCTCAAATTCTTTCGCGCGACTCTGAATTGCAGCATTGGGTGCGTATCACGGTTCAAAGACTGGGCTTTGATAAAAGAGTTTCCAAACTTGGGCAGGCCATTATCTTGCTAGGCCAAAACCGCATTCGCGATCTTATAATTGGCCGTCAGATTGAAAGAAAATTTATTAAACCCGGCGATACTCTTTTAGACAAACTTAAAGCAGAAGCTGCAAAGGCCAAAGAAAAAGAAAAATCACAAAAAAAACCTGCCGCCCCAAAATCCGGCGAAAAATCCACTGAGCCAGAACCTGGAAAAACCCCTGAACCTAAAACTGAATCTGAATTCGAAACTATTCCGCAGCTTTCTGACTATAAAACGTACTTAGAATTTGGAACAAAGGCCGAAGAAGTTTCAATGACTATTCGGAATTCCTATCCCGGTCAGGCTTTTTCAGGTGGAATTCTCTTTGACTACATTCGGCATTATTTGAAGGGGGTCGTTTCGGACCAGATCAAAGAACCCAGCCTTAAAAACACGAATAAGTATGTTGAGGAAATTTTTAAGGACGGAATTCGAGCGGGAATTGCTGCAAACGAAATTGTCCAAAAAATTTCGATTCCTCATCAGAAATTTGTTTTCGTAGCTGCTCTTGTGCACAACCTAGGTAAAGCTCTTTTGTTTGGATATGATCCTATGGCCTTTGAAAAATCATTCCTGGATTCTACGGGCTCAAAGGATTCAAAAAAACGCCTTGAATCAGATGAGGCTGAAGACTTTCATTTCGGCCTCGACCATGCCCAAGCCGGAAGCCTTTATCTTGGAAGGCTTCCCTTTTTAGTCGAGCTTGATAGGTCCATTGACTATCACCACAATCCTCACTTGTTAAAATTTTCGAGCCCCAAACTTTACGCACTGGCATGCGTCTTAAGAGTTAGCGGTGCTCTTGCAAAAATCTACCAAAAAACGAGAAAAGAAAATCCAAACGTTGAAGGAATTCGCGACCAGCGATTGATAAAATCAGAAGAATTCCTGCACCTTAAGCTAAATGAAGCTGAATGGGCCGATATTAAATCTAACTATGTCCTCAAGCTCATGAAAGTCGGATTTTAAAAACCCAAAACATCTAAAATCTCTTGACTCCACTGGGGCCGAAAGTTACGCAACGCACGGTGTCTACAATGAGGGCTTTTGGAATCATTTTTTGCATCCTTAACTTTTGGCCCACCTTGGGCCGAGCCAAGGAGCCCCTAACTCCACAAATTGATTGCACCTGGAATTTATTTTTAGTTCTGAAAAAGAATTTACCAAAAATTCCAAGGGAACTTGTTAACGCCGGGTTTATTGTGCAGAGAGATTTTGTCGCTGACGTTGATAATCTCTTTGATCCCAATACCGATCCCACTGACTTCGTACATTACTTGTTTTACAGGTGGGCCGATAAATTGAAATCGGATTTTTATAAACTTTCACCTGAGGGTAGATTTCTGGAACCAAACATTCAGGAATTTGAATGGATTTTCAGGTTCAAAGGCAAAATTCTTAAACTTAATTATTCGCTCACCTTGTTAAAAACTGGCCAGGAAATATTTACCTTTAGGCGAATTTATCTTCCCAATTTAACAGAAGTTAAACTTGGAGATCTTAAATTGCTCGCAAGTGACTATGCTGCCCACAAAAGTCTTGTTGCCGCTGGGCTAGAGAAAAAATCTAGTCTGCCCAATATCGGAAGTGGATGGAAAATAACCGAAAAGTTTATTGAAGATTCTCGACCCCTTTTTTTTAAACGAGATGCCGTTTTGTTTAAAGTCATCAGAGCGATCGGCCCCACCCTTTGCCTTGAACCTGATAACAAGTGTTGGTTACTTGTCCGTTCGGAATATGAGACCAATGGCCCTGTGTTTGATGTGATGATTGAAGGCCAAAAAAATGCCAAGGGCGAGATTCAACCCACCCGACTAGTTTCAGATACTCCAGGCACCGAATTTTTAACCATTCGAAGCCGGTACTTAAAAGCCATCGCCGACCTTCTTCCTTCACCCTTTGGACCCAACCCTGATGAAGCCGTCCTGCCCTTTGTCTTTGGCAATAAAGATCATAAGATTCATTTTTCAAAATTCAGTGTAACCAAAAGTTTAATTTTGCATGGGCTTAATTTTTCGCAGCTTAGAGGCCTCTTAAAAAATCCACTTGCAATTATTGTTGCGCCGAGTTCGAAAAAATTTAATTCAACTCCACGAAGTGCGCGTGTTCAAAATTTTTTGATTCTCGCTTTGGGCCCAGACCATCGAGTTTTTGCAGTAAGTGTAAATAAAGATTCCGTTTCGGGTGAATTAGATTTTGGATCCGCGTACCCAATCGAACGCGAACTCATTTCAATTGTTTTCACGAGCTCATCTGAAACCAAATTCCTTCGTGATTTTGAATTGCCTCCGCCCGAGGTTAACAACTAAGCAGCGGGCTTGGCTCTTGATAGAGTTTCGACCTGCACTTTGAGCGTTTCGATAAGTCTGTTTTTGTCAGCGAGGTCTTCCTCAGATTTTACTTTTTCGGCCTGAAGTTTTTTCACTTTTTCTTGAAACTGGGTTACGGCATCGCGAAGTTCTTTATCAGTAGTGGGCTGACGGCGCTCTTTCATAAGCCTTTTCACATCTTGCCCCATGGCGCTCACGAGATCTTTGAGCCGAATCATTTCGAGATTGCTTTCATCGAGTTTTTTCTGCAACTCAATGACTGCCTGAGCGTCTTGCCCATAGTCCGCAATTCCAACCACGGGAGCTTCCGGACTATTTTCAGATTCTGAAAATCCCTCGGGTTCTTCACTCATGGGAGATTTTGTTTGAGGCGCAAGGGAGTCAACAAAGCCAGGGGAATCGCCCATAACACGAACTTCTTCTGACAAAATTGAATTGATGTCTTGAGAGTCAAGCATCCCGTCAGGAGTTTCAGTAGAAATTTCTTTTGGCTTTTCGGGATTCAGACTTTCTTGATCCACTTCTACCTGAGCCTCAGCGGCTTCTTGAGAATTTGATTTATCAATGGCCATTTGTGCTAAATTGATGGGACCCTTGGATTGCTCTATTTCGATTTGTGATTCCTTTTGCAAATTCTCGAGCCCTTCTGCTCCTTGAACCTCTTCGTATTCCGGTGTCCTATGAATTTGCAAAAGTCCAAAAAAACTTTCGCGGGTAATGATTTTGTTAGTCCCTTGAGGAAAATTCAATCCAACAATTATCATCATGGGATCAAGATGCTCTTCTGGATCCAACGCGCTCCCTGTCAAAATCAAAAGGTTTTCAGCCGCTCGACCGACATGAAAAAGCTCTGGAAAAAGTGTTCCTGGTAGAGGGCGCGGAGTTTTGAGAGTTTGAAGAACTTCACAAAAATCACTCACTAAGGCTTCCCGAGTAATTCCTCGAGATAAAGTGGACACCCCAAGAAGTAGCTTTCGTTTATCCAGGCCAAAATGAATCGTAAAGGGCTGATCCACCTGAGGAGAACCCGATGTTGTTTTGACATGAGCCAAACTAAGACCCATTAGAATTTTTTTAAGCAAACTAATATCTAAACCAAAACGACTTACAAAACTGGCAAGCTTCACCCCAAAGGCAGCAAATTCTTTGAAATCCGAAATTTGTTCACTCGAGGAGCGACCGCCACCCATCAGAAAATGGGAAAAATCGACTTCGCCATCAAAATAAAGCTGATTGTGAATGACTCCTGCGGCAAGAGCCAAATCGCATTTTTCGAAATTTGGAAAAAAACCAGAAAGTTTTAAATTTCGAAAAGCCTCTACAGACATTTCAGCTGCAGGTTCTCCAAAAATAAAAATGAACCCCTGAAATCCGGCATTCCTTAAAAATTTAACACCCTCAAAGCCGGGGTGAGCTGGCAAAAAAGCATCGAGCAGAATAACAACTCCAGGATTTTCTAAATCAATTTTAGGTACACCTGTAAGTTCGGCAGCAGTACGCAGGGTGTACTCCGCCCCCAGTCTTTCCAATCGAAAATGAGATCTAAGTTGGTCGACCGCTAAGGGGTCGGCGCCAACAACCCAAATGACTCTCATGGATTAGGTATCGACACATAACCTTATAAATCTTTAGGGCATCAATACAGAATCTGGCGAGTTTGAATAGTTTTTTTCAAAAAATCGACTACAATCATCCCCTCACCTAAAAAAAGCCTAAGCCACCAAATGATTTTTGATGACACACAATCCCATGAAGAGGCCCTACCTGAGCTCAATTGCTTTTTTATTTCGGGTAACCGCCACGACAAAGACCGAATCGAAATTCAAATTGGCTTTGATGGATTAGTTCCCGGGCCCCAAAGGCAGTTCAAATACGACGCCGACTTTTTGGTTTTTTCACCACGTACCTTAGGCCTTTTTGAAGTTGAGGATATCAACAATCTAAGGGTTGAATTTCAAAGCTATCTAAGGCTTCACAGCCATACTGCAAACCCGAAAAGCGAAACCAGTTTACTCAGGGTGCGCCAGGTTTTAACTGAGTTCGAAAAAAACCCGGCACTCGAAACGCTTCGAGTTTTTGCAATTGAGTTCGAGGCCTTTTTTAAGGCCCTTATAAAACGTGTTCGTAAACTTGAAGGCCACAGCCCTCCCCCCATTAATGATATTGAGGCCTTTGAAAAAATTCTAGGCGAGTTTCGAGGTCTTCTCGTCGCTAGGGAGCTCTTAGGCAAAAAAGCAAATGAATTTGACTCCAAATCCTTAGACCACGATTTGATTCTCCTTAACGAATTCACCTCCCACCTGCACATTCAGTTTCTTGTTGAAGCAAAAAGTCATTTTGAGGGTTTCAAAGAGTTTTCAGAATTTTCGAGCTGGATTCGAGAAGCCTTGAAACGTGAAGTTATCCACAGAAAAACCTATAATCTATTTTTAAAAAATGGATTCAACTCCAAAGAATCTGAAAATAGTACCGAGCTTTATTTACGACGTATTAGCCTCTTAAAAAAGTTTTTCCAAAAAAGTTTATTTATTGCCGCTGTCGGCGAAACGCTCCAAAAAAAGCTTTTGATTCCTGTGTATGCAATGTCCGCAGCGATTGCGGCGACTTGGGCCATCATGATTCAAATCTATCAAGTCCGTTCTATTCAAGAACGGGTCGGGATCAATTCCATTTTACTTATTACAGTCGGTGTCACTAGCTATGTTGCCAAAGATATAATGAAAGATTTTTTTCGTAGATATTTTTTTTCAAAGGGCTCTGGGATGTTTCCCAACTATGAAAAAAAGATTTTTGTTAAACGCCAGTCCAAAAAAATTTGGATCGGAAAAATTAAAGAATTTTTAAAAACTTTGGACAACCATCAAATTGCTGAACCCATAAGGCGCGCTCGGTACAATGTTCCAGGTGGCGAAATAGAAGAATTCTTGAACGAAGATATTTTTCACTTCCGAAAAGAGGTGAACCTTGATCTCAGTCAGGTTTCCCAGCCTGGCCAACTGCCCTGGGGTTTGCGCGAGGTGCTTCGCTACCGCTTCGATCGTCTCATGGTTTCAATGGAAGACGCCTACAAACCCACTCACTTTGTTGACCAGGACGGGGGCCCTCAAACCCAGCCCTCGCACCGTGTTTATCATATTTATTTTGCTGTACGCATTTCAACAAGTCGTAATTTTTGGGGTAAATCAAAAGCAGTTATTAAACCCGCGACTAAGGCCTTTAGAGTGACACTCGATAAGACTGGGGTGCTGGATTGTCAGCAGTTGGACTGGAATATCTCCCCGAATGCGGAATTCCTCTAGGGCTAGTCCTTTTTCACTCTCCGCACGCGTCAATTTTTGTCCTCAGTCGGTCGAGTACGATTTGTACACTCCGCTCCTTGCGGAAAAATTGCCGCGGGCAGAGAGTGAAAAAATACGTCGCCCTCGGTGAGGCTTGGTTGCCCTTTACAATCACCGCAAGCCTTTCCAACGAGCGTCTCGTTAACTCATTTTCTCCGGTCCTCGTGTGGCCTCCGGCCACAGTCCGGTCCTCAAAAAGTGAGTTACCGCGCCTCACGTTGAAAATTCTTGCTTGAGTTTCACGGACGCAGGAAACGAATTTCTATAGGAGCTTGGTTGCCGTTGACGATCACCGCAAGCCTTTCCAACGGCCATCTGGCTACAAATGCCGTTGGAGGCCGACGACTTTTCCGAAGATTTGGAATTCTTGATTGGGATCAACCTTTATAGATTTCATTTTTTTATTGTGCGGAATTAACTCAACTGTGGAGCCGTTTATTTTAAGTTCTTTTACGGTGGCTTCATGGGAGGTGCCAGCAACTACAATGTCTCCATTTTTGGATTTAGCGTTGCGATTAACGATTACAAAATCGCCGTCTAAAATTCCGGCATCTATCATGCTCTCGCCTTTTACCTGCAGAGCAAAAAAACCTCGGGGATCTTGATTTCGCTGGGGTTCCTTTTTTAAATTAAAATCAGGTGTAAATGAAAGAGTGCCTAAGCTCACCTCGAAGGCATCTTGCAGAGTGCCCGCAGAAACTTGCCCCAAAATGGGCACTGTTAACATGGGGCAGGTGCGATTTTCGGCAAGCTTGATTTCTCGACCCTGGCGGGCCAGATAGCCCTTCTCAACTAAAACGCGAATATGGTCTTGAACGGTGCCAACCGCTGAAACCTTGAGCTCTTTGGCAATTTCGCGATACGAGGGCATGCGATGCTCGCGATGCTGAGAATGGGTGATGAAGTCTAAAACTTCACGCTGCCTGGGGCTGAGTACTGGCGACATTTTTGATTCCGGCATTGTTCAGGTTTGTGCTCAAATCTTTATTTAAACTTGTGTTCAAATTTGTGTTCAAATTTCCATGACTAAAATATCCGTGGCCCTTTTTGATTTCAAAATTCTTGGGCCCTGTCCACTCAAGCTTCACATCAAAACCAATCACAGCCTGACGCCTTTCATGAAGCCACAAAAAATGGCTTCCGCCCTGATGCGCCGCAAGCTGCCAGCGCCGTCCCCAAAGTGCCGCCGGCTGAGAACGTACAAAATTTTCAAGTCCCGCCACCCACACCCCCTCACACAAAGAACTCTCTAAAAGCATCTGACAAAGACTCGGGGCCAAGACCTCTGTGCTTTGAATCCACCGAATCAAACCTTGAGCCGCTTTTTCCCTAAAAATACTGGGGAGGCCGGGAAGGTACAAACGGCAAGAAGGATCGGTTTCAACAATACACCAAGGTCTTGGTCCCCTTGTCATAGGGGCTGTCGAGGCTCCAGCCGAGCCAACAACAGAAGCCACAGCAGCGTTGACAGCAGCATCTGCCAAAAAAGCCCTCGACACGAAATCTAGGGCAAAACCCAGTCCGCCTTCGTTCTTTTTTGACAGAATCTCAACGACCATACACTTGTATGGTATAAGGGAATTATGTGGCTGGCAAGTGCCTTAGAAAAAAAGACCCTAGAAAAGAATTCTAAGGAGTCTCACAATGAGGGCCTCTTTCTTGATCTTTGTTTTGAAATATCCCCTTTTGTGCAAGTTGACGAAGATCTTCTGCTCATTCCCCTCCATGGACTCGATCGTTACTGGCAACTGACCCAGATTCACACCCTAAGCCCCGAACACCCTCTTATTAAAAAACTTCTGAGCTTTTCAAAAAAATGGCCCGAGCAAAAATTTGTTTTCGCACCGACCAGCGCGTGGGCTCGGTGGATTTTTCGAAGTCAAAACCTTGAAGCTAGCCCGAGCGCAAATAATATTTTTTATTTTTCGTTTCACAACATCTCTGCACAGTTACTGGATTTCTCGCCCATCGAAAATATCTCTTTTTTTTTGACGGACTTAATAACTGAAAACTCGGAGCGTAAACGCGAACTTAATTTTTTGTGCGAATCCGCCCGCGAGCTGGGCATTTCTACGGTGGGACAATTCTTAAAAATTCTGGCCGAAAGCCCAGATCGAATCACGCTTTTTGAACTTCGTTTTGGTCCCCTTGTCAGAGTTCTCCTTCAACGAGCCCTCCAAAATTCTGACAACTGGCCCGGTAAACCCTACGTCCCCCCACAGAATTTCAAATTCAAAATTGATCTGTCATTTGAAAAACTCACGAGTTCTGAAAAAAGCGAAGACATTCATATTCGATCGCTTGAGCTTTTTAACGAATGGGAAGAACGCCTGCGATGTCGACGCTCTCTAATTCGAGGTTTTGATATTGAGATTTTTTCGAGCCGAAGCCGACGCAAAGCTTTCTTTCCTATAAGACTTTCGCGACCCACGCGCGAGGCCAAAAGTTTTTTTAAACTCTTTCAAGAAGCCTGGAGTGGGTGCAAACAAGATCCTAAAAGTTTCGGACTCGGGCTCGAAGACGAAATTGATTGTTTAGTTTTTAAAACTTTGAATTTAGAAAACGACAAAGAATATCAATTGAATTTATTTAACCCTCGAAGCGAAGAAATTTCTGAAGGTTGGCAAACCCTGATTGCGCGCATGCGACTAAGAGCGCCACAAAAAAGAGATTTAAAGATTGGTTCCTACACACCCCAGCCTTCGTTTTTTCCAGAGCGAGCCCTCATTTGGAGCGAATGGAAAAGCGAGGAAGAAAATTTTCCGCAAGTTGCCCGCCCCTCTTTAAGACCCTCTTATCTGCTCAGCCCCCCTCAAGAATTTAGGAGTGCAGATTTAAAAACCTTTGAGAATTTTGTGGAGATTATCGAAAAACAAGGAAATCTTGAAAGTCTTGAGCGCATCTCAAATCCCTGGGCCCTGCCCCTGCCCGAAGAACGCACTTACGCACGCATGGGCAAACAATGGGTTTTTTGGGACCATGTCCGCAATGCTTCCTTTGTGCAGGGGTATTTCTAATTTTTAAGAACCCTCGAACCCCCGCCGAAAAAATATTGCAAGGCTGAACCTATCCTGTACTATCCCGCCGATGGAAATATACAATTTAGTTTTAATAGCAATTGGTGTTGGAGTTATTGGGGCCTTAGTCAAGCTGGGATATTGGGTGCTCGCATTGAGGCGTGTTGTAGCAACTAACGAAGTGCACATTGTTCAGTCGGCCAAACAAACGAAGTCCTACGGCAAAGATACAAGCCACGGAAATTCTTATTACGAATGGC
>CAXNEW010000041.1:0-14456 GCA_964201665.1 Bdellovibrionota bacterium | reverse complement strand
GCGCGAACAAAGCGAACGAATATCTTCAAGCGAGTGCGAAGAAATAATAAGTGTTTTGCCTTTATTGCGCAGATTGAGCAAAATTCCACGAAGTTTTTCTTGAGCGCGCGGATCAAGTCCACTCATGGGTTCGTCAAGAATAACTAATTCGGGATCGTGCAGTAAACATTGGGCCACACCGGTACGTTGAAGCATTCCTTTAGAATAACCACCCATGAGTCGTGAGCCGCGCAGTTTTAGGCCCAGGGCTTGGAGCAAATTTTCAATACGGCGCTTTTGTGTGTCGGGTTTGAGGTGGCGAAGTGAGCCCATAAATTTGAGAAGTTCTTGGGCACTCAGTTCGCTCCAGTAGCCGGGCATTTCGGGCAAATAGCCCACGCGCTCACGCGCACGGGCATCGTCAAAACCAAAGCCAAAAAGCGATCCGCCGCCCGAGGTTGGCCGCACAAGGCCTAGAATGATTTTAATAAGTGTCGATTTACCCGCACCATTTGCCCCAACAAGGGCAAGGGATTCGCCAGCCTTAAGCGAAAACGAAATATCGCTTAAAGCAAAACTCTGAAATTTTTTTGAAAGACCGTTAATTTCTAGAATCATGAAATTCTATGATATCAAAATTTATAAATTCTGCCGGGCCCTGCTACGGATTAGGGACAAACAATTCCTTCGTCGAAACTGACCACTTTGATGTCTTCGTCTTTGGCTACGCCCACGGCTTTGAGCGAAGCTTCAGTCCAGTTGGTTGTAACAATTGAAGCTGCCGCGCTGTAGGAAACTGAGGCATCGGTGGCTATGGTTCCGAGAAAACAATAATTGGGTGCATCGGCGTCTTCGTTAAAGGGAATTTCGCCGGCCCCGGCTGTGCACACTGAAGTTGCCCACAAGCGATTGGCCAAAAACAGGCCCGAACCATCGGCATTAAGTTTGCCCGTTAAATAAGAATCTCCCTCGCCCCCGTAGGATGACAAGCCCGCAGAGGTCCAGGCATTGACCCCTTTGCAGGTAAAATTGCCCGAGGCATCGAGTGTCATATTCAAAACTTCGCCCAAATGGCTTCCACCCTCGGTAGCGTCACTACTCACATCAGTCGGAATCAAAAGGGCCCAGGGAGTTCCATAAGAATAAACATTAAGTGTTTTGGTCGTCGTTGAAGCATCATAAACAATTTCTGTTTTTAGATCGGCCGTAGTTTCAAGAGCGAATGAATTCACATTGAAATCACGCACGGCGCGAACTTTATCTTTGGCGGCATTCCACTTAACGTGCAAAAAAAGAGCGTCATTGGCGCAAAGAACTGCTTGTTGAGTATAAGTGGCGTCGTCTGCAAGGGCCTCAACTTTGCCACTCATTTTAACCCCCGCGGCATTAGTAAAAGAAAACTGCCCCGTGGCGGCGACTTGTTTAGATTCTTCGAGTTTTGTGAGAACCAAATTGACGTACTCTACAACCCGCTCCATCCGCGTGCCCCAATTCGTAAGCACGTTAGACCCCGTAGGGCTTTGCAGGCTCAACTGACTACTTGAGGCGGAGGTCGCATTGTCAGGAATCGCGAAGGTAATCTGCGGCAGCAGCGTCGCAGTGTCGCGGGCGGCGGTGCAGCCGACAAGAACTAGAGCCAAATAATAAAATGTACTTTGGATTTTCATAGAGTCTCTTTCTGTTTAATTCTTTTCAATTAATTTTGAAACATTCAAAAATAGCCGGGCTTTCTTTAGAAACAATTTAGTTTTCTAATTTTATCAAAGTAAATTTACCATTGCTAAAAATTGAATGAGATTTTTCCAACGAATTCAAAAACTCAAAATAAGTATTAAACAGTGGGCCCCAGTAGAGAGCATAACCCTTGGCTTTGGGATGCCAATTCTTCCAAGCAGCGAGCGAATAAATCGAACTCGAAGTCTCGGGATTCTGAAATAGAAAATATTTGCTCCCCAAGGGTTTTAAAATCACATTCAGGAAACTTTTAGCCTCAAACTCTAAATGTTTTGCCTCCCGAGTAACCTGTCCCGGAATATCAAGTAAATAAATTTGATTTCTTCTTTGCGACAAATAGTAGGGCTCATCAATTGCTACCACAATTTTCTCCCCTACCGGAACCAAACTTTGAATGTAGGAAATCTCGTCTGCCATTTTTAAATGTTTTAAATTCCGATATCCAATATCACGCTCCACATGAGCCCAGTTGAAAACATATTTTAGGGTTTCACGTAGATTAGCTATGAATCCAGCTCCTTGCAAAAGCAGAAATAAGGCGGCCAGAAAGAAAAGTTTTTGTGCAAAAACAAACTTACCGACGCCCCGTCGAGTCAATTCACCCTTAAAATCTGAGTTAAGGAGAACAAAAAAAACAAATCCAAAACTACAAATCAGAGGATCAAAATACCTCGCTAGCTCTCCCGTTGGGATGTTGTAGGCTAAAAGCGCCGTTACAATAGCCACACAAATTAAGGCGCACGAAAGTACAAACCAAACTCCAGGGCCAAAGCCCAAAACAAATACTGAAAAACCCGTCAGCAAAAAACCAGCCGTAATATTTGAGTGGATTAAAAGATCAAAAACGCTTTCTAAAATTTTTCTATTTGGGTTTACTCCAGCAAAAGTATCCAGCGCGTTGGAATAGTTTCCAGGAAAAAGGGGATAGTAAGGGGTTCCACTTGACCGGAAAAGTTCAAAAATAAATGGCGAGAGGAACAAAATCAACCCTATCGGAAACAGCAAGATACATTTTTTGGAAAAGGCAAGACTCGTCAGTTTCACTCCGGGCAAAAAATTGAAAAAAAAAATAAAGACCCAGGTAAGTCCTATGATGGCGGGGAAAAATCCCCTGAGTGTACAGAACACTACTGAAAAAAGTAGCAATAAATAAAAATTGTTTCTATTTGACCTAGGTCCATTCATTAAAACCAGTAAAATTAAAGCGAAAAAATAAGCGGCTGTCGCATGGGGCGCTATATTGATTCTGTAAAAATCCGAAAACAGAAAGACTGGTAACATCAACAGCCATAGATTTTTTTTAGGGCGATCTTTTAGTAAATCCCAACCTAGACTCCAAAAGGCAATGGGAACAATAACTGATTCCAATAGACCGCCGAAAATATCGTAAGGTTCTAGCAGAAAAAATGAAGTAAAAATTGATTGGCCACCATAGCTGGCAAGGCGTCGGAGGCTTAGCGGATCGATTAAACTTCCACGCTCTTGAAACTGCAAAGCGTGGGGGAGGTAAACCAATGAATCATCGTTAATGTTAAAAATTGGATTTAGAATTAAACCTATAAAACGAATGGAAATCACGACAAAAAAAAAGCCCGCAAAAAATTTTTGAATGCCTGTCGAGCAAAAATCAGAACGGCAAAAACGAAAAAACCAAACGGTACCAAAAAAACAAATAATGTAAAAAATTTCTAAATTAAAGTTTAAGTGAAAAGGAAGAAGAAATCCAAAAAATAGAAAGACCGAACTCATTCCAACCGGATAATAAAATAGCGGTTCAATGTTTTTGAGGAAAAATCGACCCAGGAAGTGTCCCAATCCCAGAAAAGACAAGTTTATAAATAAAACAAATATGAGTTTGGCAAAAACCAGAAACATCCCTACATTATTGACTAAACCCAAAAACCCCGCAAATAGAGATGTAGATGACAATTTTCAAGGCTGACCCCAATCTACTGCCTGAAAGTTTAAAATTTTGCGGACATACCAACAAATGGATTCCCTTGGCCTTTAATCTTTCCAGATGTTCAGCCTGCGGATCAGTAGCCGACAAAAAGGCCTATCTAGATTTTCAGAAAAAAATTTTATATGACGCGAGCTACCCTGAAAAACGCTCACACTTCGACCCTTATGTGGGTGAGTGCAAGGTGGATACATTGAAGAGTTGGTTACAAAAATTAGATCTCGACGTAAAAGGTATGCGTGTTTGTGAGGTTGGATTTGGAGCTGGATACACCTTGAAGGCTTTAATGAAATTGGGAGGCCATGTAACTGGCATTGAGGTAGTCAAAGAAAATTTAGAGTTTGCGGCATCTTTGGGAATTCCCAAGGAAAACCTAGTTAATTTCAATGACCTTGACCGAGTAAACCCAAACCAATTTGATCTTTGGATTTTTCAAGATAGTTTTGAGCATTTATTGAATCCAAAGGATTTTTTATTCTGGCTTTCAAAAAACTCCAAGCCCAGTTGTAAAATCCTAATTGTAGCGCCCCAAGCCGACTCGATCTCCTTTAAGATTCTTGGCCCACTTTGGCCCCACCTAATTGAGGACCATGTTTTTCATTGGAGTAAACAAGGTATTGTAAAATTTTTTAGTAGTTTCGGTTTTTTTGAATCCGCCTCTTTTAATCCCAAAAAAGTCGTCTCTTTGTCAACTTTGATGAATCATTTAGGGCACTTTTCTAAATTTTCCCCAACTCTAATGACCCGAATTCAAAAATTCCTACCCCAATATTCCGTAAAATTTAATATTGGTGAAATGGGAATTTTATTTTCTCGTAAAAAATCCTGAAGAAAACAGAATTGATTTTATTTGTCAGACCAGCTTGGCAGAACCCTTTTTTGTACCGAGTTCCTATTTTTTTGATTCCACTCCTGGTTGACTTTCGGGCTTAGAAGATTCCAAAAAAGGCTAAATAGATATCTGAAAGCCACTTTCGAAAGCTTAATATTGGATTCACCAAATTTTCGGCGATATTCGTGGGTAGGGACCTCAAGCAAACGGTATCCTTTATTGAGAGTTTTAATCACCATTTCCTGTTCAATAGTTGTAATATTTTCATGAGTTTCTAAATTTAAAAAACAATTTTTCAAAATAGCTCTAAGCCCATTTTGTGAATCGGTAAGACGAATCTTAAACCTTACATTTATACAAAGTGTAATAAAAAGGCTCCCAAAAAGGCGCACGTATTCTCCAATATTTGAGAACAATTCTTCACTACCGCCCAGCATTCTTGAACCTTGTACGTGGTCGGCCAATCCCATTTTTATTGGGGCCAAAAGTTTAGGAATATCCTCGGGGTCGTGGGATTGATCGGCGTCAATAAAGACCAATATTTTTTTACTTGCATGGGAGGCGCCAACCCTGAGAGCATCTCCCTTCCCTCTTTTATTGTCTTGAAACACTCGAGCGCCGAAATTTCTGCTTATTTGTGCAGTTTCATCTTCGGAGTGGCCATCTACCACAATGACTTCATCTACATACTGTTTTGATTTTGCCAGAACGGGTCCAATGTTCTTCGCCTCGTTTTTAGCAGCAATGATTAAAGTGACTGTGTCCTTTGCCTCCATCTTGTTTTCTTGTTTCAACCTCCCCCCCCGATTTACTTCCTTTCAATTAAATTAATTGAGTATTGTTTTATATTACCAAAAGTTTTTTAATGCGCCCAATACAATGCAGATCTCACGCGAAGCTTTGGGTTTTTGTCTGGTTTTGTTTGTCATCACAATTTTATATATGCCGATTTTACCGACAGATTTTTTTAGTATTGACGATAGCCAACTTACCCAAGTCGAACTGATTCAAAATACCCCTAGCTTAGAGGGAGTCGTAAAAATTTTCACGCCTGGTGTAGGCTTGGACTACTATCCCCTACGTGACTTGACCTATTGGATTGACGCCCATGTTTTTGACAACACGCCTTTTAACTATAGACTCCAGCAACTATTTTGGTTTTTTGTTTTGTGCTGGGCCCTTTGGCGCATTCAATTGAATTTTGGAGTTAGCCAGCCTCTTGCACTTGGGATTACTTTTGTTTGGGCCCTTCACCCCTACCACACCGAAATGCTGAGTTGGATTTCGATTCGAAAAGACCTTCTGGCCCTCACATTCGGTGCCTTAGGTTTTTTGGCCTATCAAAAAAACAAGTTTTGGCTTTGCGTGGCACTTTTTGGGCTCTCACTCGGGAGTAAAGCCTCGTTAGTTTTGATGCCACTATTGGGTTTTGTTGCTCTTTTGCTGGGAGGGCTAGAACCAAACCGAAAAAATTTTTTACAAGTTTCGATTTTAAGCCTTTTAGGCGTGGGCTCTGCTCTGTTTCAGAAATATTTTTATTCCCATCACAATGACATGAGTATCGATTGGGGCTGGGACATGCGAATCAAAGGAGTTCTCATAGCCCTCGGTAAATATTTTGTCGGATTTTTTGATTCTAGCCAGATTGTTTTGGATGTGGAGTTTTGGGGTGATTGGTTTACGCTTAACTCAAAATTTTTATCAATCGGGGTTCTGCTCATGATAGGTTTTGTAGTTTTTTTGTTTAGGGCCCAAAAAAATTTTAAATTAATGATTTGGTCCGCGGCCATTGTTTTGGCCTACCTACCCATTTCTGCATTAATATTTCCGCATCGAATTTTTTATGCCTCCCGTTACATTGAGGCAGTCCTCTTTGTTTTTGTATTGGGGCTTGGCATTTTCGTACCAAAGACAACCCCTAGAATATTACTAGGGTCGGTTGGAATTTTTTTTGCTTTGTTTTTTGGCTACGGAACTTTCAAACGAGTTCACCTTTGGGCCGAGCCCATTGAACTTTGGGAAGCGGCCGTGAAAGAATATCCCCAAAGCATTCCTCTAAGAAGTCAGTTTCTTACTGAACTCGAGAATCAAAAAAATGCTCGGCTGGGAATGGCGGCGGAATGGGCCGAGCTAAATAAAAAATCTCAACATCTCATGGGGGAGCTCGAAAAAGATTGCCCTCTGGAAGGAAAAGCCAAGTTTGAGGAAAATTGCGTTGGAGTGTTTCATTTAAGAATGAATATTGAATTTAGGAAGAAAGATTCAAAACAAACTCGATTTTTTTTGGAGCGTTCTCAGGTCGCCATTCTAAACTCTCCATGGCCACTCCAAAACACTTACTTAAGTTTAAATGAGAAACTTAAATTTTATGCCCATCTGTTTGGCTGGGACAAAACAGAAGAAATTTTTAATTCAGAAAAATTGAAAAAGTATCCTGAAGTTTTTGAGATTTTTGACTGCCTTTATGGGCAGTCGAAGGAAGGAAAAAGAGTTTCGGACAAGGCTAAAGTGTGGATGAACCAACTTACCAAATCAGGTTTTTATGATCCCAAATGGGCTAAAAAAATTTCCAATTGCCAATAAAAAAGCCTGGCTTGGGTTTTACCCCAAACCAGGCTTTCAACACTATTTCGACCTTAATTGCCCTAGGCTGTGGCTCTTAAGGTTTTCCCTTGGGGCATCGACCAGGTATCTTTACCTGTCCCCACTAGAATTCCGTTAGCCTACGCTTGGAATGGGACCTACAAACCCGAAGTCGTATTTACTAACAACTTGTTTTCGTTGATTGTCCAAACATCCCTGGCGCTGCCTCCAATATCCCCGAAACCAGCAGCTACGAAACTAGCAGGGGCCGCATTTTCCACGTCCCCGATTGCATAGCCTGTGGGGACAGTTGAATTGTGAACCTGTCCAAAAAATGAAAGCCCGTTGGCGGCAGCGGTTCCAGATCCTCCGCAATAAGCGGCAGAACCAGGAGGGAAACCAGGATTAGCAGCATCCAAAGCCACAGTTAAAGTGCCATGGAATCCTACACTGTAAGTTCTTTGCCCCCAAGCTGGAGTACCCGATACCTCAGGGCAACCGTTCAATTGTTTTGGAATTCCATCTGGAACAAATCCGGTTATGTTGTGGTTTGGGTGAAAAAGCGTGTATTCCCCAAAAAATGTTTTTTGTGCTGTATAAATCCCGCCTAACTGAGTTTTTGCCTCGGCTTGTCGAGCCTTTGATTGAAACCTTTGAAAATTTGGCACTGCTATCGAGGCCAAAATTCCGATGATGGCTACGACCACCATAAGTTCGACGAGCGAAAAGCCCGCCTTGTTGTTTGTTAATGTATTCTTCATATATCTATAGTCTCCCCTTTTATTTTTCTTTTGAGTTCTCAAACCCTTTTGTTTGATCCCTTACTTTTAAGTGTCGCAAGGTTCATGCCAAAGCCTTGGCAATTACCATTGTTGACCCAAAATTGAGAAAAATCCAGTACCTAACTAAAACTTGTGTAAAAGAGTTGATCACTTTTTTGGTTAAACTTGGGTTAAGGCAGCCAAAAATTACGCAAATTGGCGCCCATGTAAAATATTCAAATTCAGTTAAGGCCTAACTCCTTAAAGCCAAGGATCCGCGGAGGCTAATCAAACCAGGCGGGGCGGGCTTTTTTTATTTTTTCTAGCAGGTCTTCGTCTTTGATTTCGTTCTTTAGCAGGTCGCCCTTTTCTCGGGCTGACATGGCATCGTACCCGTATTTTAATCTCAAATGGAGCGCTGAAAGGTAGAATGGGGCAACGGGAAATCTCGAAGCGCGAAGGTAATAATCAGCTGCAAGTTGGCGGTTGGCCAAATTTTCAAGGGCGTGAAAGCCTGCGTAAAACCAGGGATTGTATTCATCTTTGCCCCGAGTAATAATTGATTGAACTAACAAACTTGCGCCGGCATGGTCTTTACCGATCACAAGAAAAAACGGGGCCAGGCCTGTTAAAAATCTGATTTCTCTTTTATCGCTCAGCCCAATCAAGGTGTTCAGCTTTGAAAACATCCAACTGAAATCACCCTCATAACTTGATTCATGATGCAAGCCGTTTAAAACCTCAAGCCAAGTCCATGAAGTTTGAGCGCTCTGCAGGCCGGGCCAAGGGGTTTCAGTTTGTATGCCCCGCTTGAGGCGATCTTTAAAGGCCTCGCTCTCACGTCGCTTAACGAGTTTGTCGACATTGTCAAAACCCCGCGGATCATAGCGGCTGCCCACAATATTTTTGCTGGCTCGGCTCCTCACCAGATCGCGAGATTCAGGAATTAGCCTCATTGCGGCCAAGCCGCCCCAGGCCACCAAAAGAACCAAAAACCACAAAACAGATTTCATTTGTATCAGCCTTCGTCTGTATCAGCCGAATTTCCGCCCGCATCAAGGCCCAGTTTTTCAAGTCTATAACGAATAGACCTCATGGTGATTCCTAAAAGCTTGGCGGCTTCTTTTTTTACACCCTTTGTTTGCTCAAGGGCCTTTAGTAGAAATTCTCGCTCAACGGATTCCAGAAGGCCATCAAGCTCCACGCCCGCGGCGTTCCAAACCAGTTTTTTAGACAAACTGTCTAAACGAGGTTTCAGAGGCTCGCGAATATTTTCGGGCACCCCTTCGGGCAAAAGCGCTTCACCGCTTTCAAGGGCCATCATGCGTTCAATCACGTTTTCAAGTTCGCGCACGTTCCCGGGCCAACGATGAGCTTGGAGCAATTTAATAGTTTCACTCGAAACGCCTTTAATGGCTTTGCCAAATTTTTGCGAAAACTGGTCCACAAAAAAACTCACAAGCATTGGAATATCTTCAGGACGTTCACGCAAATTAGGCACACGAATATTGATGACATTGAGTCTGAAATATAAATCTTCTCTAAAACTTTTCTTTTGAATTTCTTCTTCTAGATTTCGATGGGTCGCTGCAATAATGCGCACATTTGAAGTCACCGGATCGGTGCTACCCACAGGATAAAAAATTCCCTCTGCAATAGCCCGAAGTAAACTGGCCTGCAGCGCCAAAGGCATCTCGCCAATTTCATCTAAAAAAAGAGTGCCTCCATTGGCGGCTTCAAAATATCCTTTTTTATCGGCGTGGGCCCCGGTAAATGAACCCTTTTTATGACCGAACATTTCGGATTCAATTAAATTTTCAGGAATTGCCCCGCAGTTAACACTCATAAAGGGGCCTGCCTCGAGGGGACCATTGTAGTGAATGGCTTTGGCGACAAGCTCTTTTCCGGTTCCACTTTCGCCCGTGATTAAAACGTTGGATGTGGTAGGTGCTACCCGTTTTATCAAATCAAAAACACGCAACATCGGCGCCGAGCCGCCTACAATATTTGCGTAGCTATAAATAGTTCCCAGTTCTTTACGCATTCGGGCGTTGTCTTGAACCAAAACCCTATTCTCAAGAGCTTTCTGAATGCGCAGCTTTACGTCATCTAACTTGAAAGGCTTTGTGAGGTAGTCAAAAGCACCAAGCTTCATGGCCTCCACAGCTGTTTCTGTTGAACCAAAAGCTGTGATCATTAAAACCAAGGCATTGGGGTCTTTAGCTTTAACGTGGGTCAAAAGTTCAATGCCTGTCATCTCGGGCATTTGAATATCCGAAATTACGAGATCAAAATCTTGATTCTGAATTTTTTGCCAAGCAATGGCGCCGTTTTCTGCAATCTCGACAATCATTTTTTCGCGTTTGAGCATGATCTGTAAAAACTCGCGAATACTAGGCTCGTCATCGACAACAAGAATTGTGGGCCGAACGGGTACTGACTTCATGAAATCATTCTTCTCCCTGAAACTGAATTGTAAACTTGGTTCCCCCACCTTGGGGAGAAAAATCTAAAATTGGCGATTCGGCTCTGATGCGGGCCCCCATACTTTCCAAAACTCGAAACGAAGTGGCAAGTCCCAGGCCTGTGCCGCCCTCTTTGGTCGTAAAAAAGGGTTCAAACAGGCGTTTCATATTTTCAGGCTTAATTCCAACTCCGTCATCCAAAATACTCAAACTCTTAGAACTCTCCTTGTACTCCACGTGTATTTTTTTTGCCCGAGCCTGGCCCGAATTGATGAATAGATTCAGCAAAACCTGACTTATTTTATTGGCATCTCCCCCAACAAACTTGCCTACGAGTTGATCTCGGTTTTTGATTTCAACAGTTAAACCAAAGGCTTTCCATTTTGCATTTAACGAAAGGTTTTCAAAAACCTGATCCAAAACTCGAAGTATCTCCACTTTTTCTAGTTTCGGATTTTGAGGCCTCACATACTCGAGAAATTCAGAAATTAGCGTATCCAGCCGGGCCGATTCCCGCTGAATTATATTCAAAAGTTTCTGGTCTTCTTCTGAAATTTTTTCGTGGCCGCTTAAGAGTTGGGCACTTCCTGAGATCCCGGCAAGTGGATTTCGAATTTCGTGGGCAATGCTTGCCGCGAGCTTGCCTATGGCCGCCAGTTTTTCAGAGGTTCGCAGGGTTTCTTCGAGCTTCACAATTTGAGTAAGATCCTGAAAAACAAGCAGCGAACCAATGCCTTCATGAGTTTGCTGGTCAGTCAGTCTTGCCATTGAATAACCCAATTTTAGTTGTTCGCCTTTGCTAGTTTTAAAATCCAAAAGTGGTCGATCTAGATTCTTGGCCAATTCCGTTTTTTGCGGAGAGTCTTGTGGACCATATCCAATTTCCACCGGACTCTGAATGGTGAGTCTTCCGATGGATTTAAAAACCTCAGGCCAAACAGAATTTAAATCTTTAAGTAAAAGTTGGTCTTCTTTAAAACCTAAAATTTTTAGCGCCACACCGTTAACCTGAATAATCTGTCCCTCAGGATTTATACTCATAAGACCCGAGGGAATGTTTGCGAGAATGGCCTTTTGCAAACTTTCGAGTCGTTTGCGGGCAACTTCAGAGGCCTTGAGTGCCGTGTCAGACCGACTCAAGGCTTTTGTTAAATACATTCCAAGACTGCCAATAAGTAGAGTCGTAAAAAGTGAACTCACAACAGAGGGCACAAATCCAATCGAAATAAACTGAAAAAACAGGGCCGCTCCTAAAACACCAAAAGCTGAGTTTCGCTCAAGCCTCACAACGGCCAAAATCGTGAGCATTGGAAAAATAAAAATAAAGGGCGAGGCGCTCCCGCCGCTCGCACGCGAAAGGGCCCAAACCCCAACAGTGTCGATGATAAAAATTGAAGCTAAAGCGATTTCAGTTATTTTTATTGGCAATAAAAGAAAAGAAATCTGAACAAACGAAAGAATACTCACAACAATAAAAAAAGCTCCTGGGGGTCCACGAAGCCCATCAAAAATTTCAGGCGCAATGTTGATACTTGCAAGCACCAAAAACAAAAGCAAAAGACCTGAGTGGTAGACGATGGTGTCTTCGCTACGCCTATCCATTGTTTCCTTAAACCGTATCGGCCAAATTGAATATAGGTAGATACATAGGAATCATGACCCCTGCGACAACAAGGCCTACAATCACAATCATAAGAGGCTCCAAAATCGAACTGAGTGCGCCCACGGTGGCGTCCACTTCGTCTTCATAAAATTCTGCGATTTTTGTAAGCATCTGATCAAGGGCTCCCGTTTGTTCGCCAATGGCAATCATGCTTACAGCCATATTTGGAAACACTCCGGCCTGTGCAAGTGGAGCCGAAATTGAATTACCCTCAGAGATAGATCTTTTCGTATCCATGATGACGTCTTCAACCGCATAATTACCGGCAACACTTGCGCAAATTTCAAGGGCATCAATAATCGGAACCCCAGATTGAATCATTGTGGCTAGTGTGCGCGAAAATCTGGCTATCGAAATTTTTTGAAAAAGTGTTCCAAACAACGGAATTTTCATGAGGTAGGGATCAATCACGCGTCGTACGGGTTCAGATTTGAATGATGTGATGATGCTAAAAATTACGGCTCCCGCTCCCCCAAACACGAAATACCAATTGGACCGAATAAAACGAGAAGCATTTACAATAACCTGGGTTGCCTCGGGCAAGGGTTTTCCGCTTTGAGAAAACATCTTTTCAAAGGTGGGTACCACAAAGGTCAGAAGTACCGAGATAACCACGAAAACCAATACAATTACCATTGTGGGGTATGTGAAAGCCGAAATGACTTTACGTCTTAAGGCCGCTGATTTTTCGTAAAAAATTGCAAGTCTTTGAAGCACTCGTTCGAGAGCTCCCGAAACTTCACCTGCGCCAACGAGGTTTATAAAAATTCTATCAAATACTTTCGGATATTTTTTTAAAGATTCCGTCAATGAAGTTCCACCTTCAATGGCCTTTTGAACGTTGGCTAGAACTGCGCCAAAAGATTTGTTTTCTGCTTGGGCAGCCAATACCCCCAGCGATTGAACGATAGGCACGCCAGCGCCCTGCATGGTCGCAAGCTGTCTGATGAATGCCGTAAAATCGCTAGTATTAGGCTTTGCTGACGCCAAGAGTTCTTTTAAAAAAAGAGTAATTCCAGTTGCCGAATTTAAATCAGAGGTCGAAACTAATTTAGTGATCCAAATATTTTTTGATTTTAACTGAACGCGAGCTTCGCCGATGTTTTGAGCTTCAATATCACCGTTCACTTTTTTTGCAGTGTTGTCGTAACCCCAATAATAGTATTTCATCAGCCAGTCCTCCTGCCACCAGAACCATTCATGCGATCAATCAAACGAATAAATTCTTCGGGATCTGGACTGTGCGACATCGCTTCGGCAACGGTGATCATTCCAGATTGAACATTGTTAAAGAGCTGCTGATTAAGTGTAACCATACCGGTGCCTTCTTGGCCCATCTGCATTTGGCCATAAACCTGGTGCAGTTTATTATCGCGAATGAGCGCTCGGATGGCTGGAGTTAGGGCTAAATATTCATAAACCAAAATCCGCCCGCGCTTGTCGGCTCGCTCAATCAAAGCCTGCGAAAGAATCCCCTCAAGGGTAAACGAAAGAAGTGTACGAATGTATTCTTGACGATCAATTGGAAACATCTGCACAATTCTATTTATTGTCGCAATGGCCCCGTTAGTGTGAAGAGTTGAAAAAACAAGATGGCCCGTTTCGGCGGCCTGAAGTGCCATTTCGGCTGTTTCATGGTCTCGCATTTCACCGACTAAAATGACGTCGGGATCTTCGCGCAAAACTTGTCTTAGGGCTTTGCCAAAACTTTCGCAGTCAGCTCCAATTTCGCGCTGATTTACCACACTGGTTTTGTGAGGGTGAGTATATTCAATGGGGTCTTCAATAGTTATAATGTGATATCGTTTAGTTTCGTTAATTTGATTAATGAGCGAGGCCAAAGTTGTAGACTTTCCGCTACCGGTGGCGCCCGTTACAAGGACAAGTCCATGGGGCTTTTCAATCAAATTCATGACTGTTCTGTTAAGCCCCAATTCGTGTATCGGCGGAATGAGTGAATTGATTTTTCGAAAGACACCAGCGACAGATCCGCGCTGGATAAAATAGTTTGCCCTTAGCCTGGCCGTTTTTTTCACACCAAACGAAAAATCGAGTTCTTTCTCTTCTTCAAATTTCTTTTTTTGCGCTTCATTTAGAAGCGAAAGACAAAGTCTTTTTGTGTCATCAGCCGTGAGGGCCTCAGTCTTTGACCTCACCAAACTGCCATTGATTCTAAAAGCCGGCGGAACCCCAACCGTGATGTGCATGTCCGAAGCGCCTTGTTCGATCATGGTTTTTAGAAGGGTGTTCAAGTCGTATTTCATGGATTCCACCTAATGACCACTACCGACGTTGGTGAGTTCATCAACGCTACAAACACCAGCGACTATTTTTCGCATTAAATTGACTTTCAATGTTCGCATTCCATCGGCGATAGCGGCTTTTCGAAGTTCATCGGTTGAACATCCTTTACCAATAAGTTCCTTGAGTTTTTCTGTGAGTGCCATCACCTCGTGAATAGCTGCTCGCCCGCGATAAC
>CAXNEW010000040.1:0-15172 GCA_964201665.1 Bdellovibrionota bacterium | reverse complement strand
CTATAAATTTGTTCCATGAGTTTAAAAAGGGCAAAACAGCCCCGAAAATCCTTAGTTAAAAAACCAAGTCTCTCTAAGCCCCGTCGGGCCTTAGAGAGGCGCGGCAAACAAGAGCGACGCATACGATCCCCCATTGATCGCAAATTTTTGAATTTCTCTGAAAACGATTTTCGCGCAAAATTTAAATCACGTGGGCTCGCGGATTCCTTGCCCTACGCAGTTATCAGCACTGAGGGGCAACTTGAGGCCCTCAATGCTCGAATGTTTTATTTAATGGGTTTGCCGGAAGAACTGGTTTTGCCTGCGGAGCCCAAGGATTGGGAAAATTTTTGGATTTTTGGCAATGAAGAAATGGCGCCGGTAAGACTTTTGCAAGAAGGAATCACTCGGGCCTTTGCAGGCAACAATTCAAGTTTGGTAGCAGATGCTAAACTCAAATCTTATCGCTTACTTTTTAAGCCTCTAGAAGAAATCGTTGGAAAAATTTCGGGAGCAAAAAATTGTGTCATCGTTTTTGCCGAACTCTTGCGCGCGGGTGATTTATTACAAGACTCTGAATCAAGGCAGTCTTTGTTTCGTTCAGTGGCTCACGAAATTCGCACCTCGGTGATGGCCCTTGAGGGAATGATACAAATGGCTCAGGGAAGTGATGATCCCAAACCCCAACTTGATCGAATGCAGAATGCAGTCAAGCGACTTGAGAAAGTTGTCGATCGCCTGGCAGATTTACGCTCGAGTCTCGGGCTAACGGATTCAACTTTGACCAAAAATGCACAAAAAATAAAATCACGTAAATTTGGTGGGGAAAGTAAATGAAAATTGAAATGAGCGTTTCTGCCCTCAATGGCGAAAAAAAAATAAGTCTGGACGTTGATCCCTCTCAAAAAAGTCTGCTCGATTTGATGGAATCCGGCGGGGCTCGCATGCCTTTTGGATGTCGTGCGGGTTCGTGTGGGGTTTGTCGCGTAAAAGTTCGTAAGGGACTTGAGGGGCTAACTGAAATGGGTGTAGTCGAAGAAGACACACACACTCGGTGCAAAGATCCCCCTGAAATTCGCTTGGCCTGCCAGGTGGAATTGAAAAATGAACTCACCGCTGTTGCCTTTGAAATATCAATTGCCCCCGAAGTTCAAATAGACGACTAGAATCCGCGTAAATATTGTTTGGGTATTGGGGCAGGTACTCCGAGTTTTTGTGCGGCCACTAGCGGCCAGTGCGGATTTCTTAAAAGCTCTCGGCCTAAAAAAACGGCGTCGGCTTGTTCTGAGACTAAAATTTTCTCAGCCTCTAGAGGATCTGTAATCAGACCCACGGCTCCAACGGGCAGTGAAGCTTTTTGTCGAATTTCAGAGGCCAGGGGAACTTGAAAATGACGTCCTACAGGAATCTTTGCTCGGGGCAGGGTCCCGCCAGAAGAAACATCAATCAAATCAATCCCGATTTTTTTGAGTTCTTGGCAAAAAATTACAGACTCGTCCAAATCCCATCCGCCAGATTCAGCCCAATCGGTTGCAGAAATTCGCACAAAAAGAGGCAAGTTGGAGGGCCAAATCATGCGAACTTCATGAGCAATCTCGAGCGGAAATCGCATTCGGTTTTGCAGGCTCCCGCCATATTCATCAACTCTTTGGTTTGAAAGTGGCGAAAGAAACTCATGCAGCAAATAACCATGAGCCATATGAATTTCGACAACTTCAAACCCAGCCTCCAAGGCAAGATGGGCGGAATGTACAAAGGCCGTTTTCACTCGAGTCAATTCATTTTCGCCTAGGGGTGTGGGAATCTGAAAGCCTTCATCAAAAGCTAGGGCACTTGGGCCGCAAACTTGCCAGCCTCCATCAGAAATTTTCATAGGCTTTCCACCAGCCCATGGAATTTGTGTTGAGGCTTTGCGACCTGCGTGGGCTAATTGGATGGCGGGAATACTTCCTTGGGATTTTATAAATTCACAAATAGGCTTGAGTGCATCGCGCTGCAAAGTATTCCAAAGCCCCACGCATCCAGGGCTGATGCGCCCATTTGGTTCAACTCCAGTGGCCTCAACCATCACTAGGCCGGCTCCACCGGCGGCTCGGGATCCTAAATGAACTAGGTGCCAGGGCTGCACCACCCCCTCAATTGCTGAATACTGACACATGGGGGAAAGAAAAATTCTATTGGGAATTGTGAGATCCCTCAGACGAAAAGTCGAAAAAAGTTTGGCCATTTAAAAGAAGTCTTAATAAACCTTAAAAGCCTTTGTCATTGGACAAAAAATTTGAAGTTCAAGCCTTCCTGCTACTAAGACTACCCGCTGAGCAACTAGGGAACTCAACGGCAATATACAGGGAAAATTCGGGGATTAAACAGTGAACGGGGTCAAGCAGCTTAAGTTTTATAAAAGTTTTAGTCTTTTTTTGTTTTCAAGTTTTTTAACTCATCAAGCTTACTCTAATCATTCCTGCCAATCTTTTTTAAAAGTATTTGTAGAGGCTCGCCCCGGACTTGCCTCAATGGGGCGAGATTTTCAAATTCGAAAAGTGGCCATGGAAACCCTTTTTCGTTTAGGGGGATTTGAAACACGGCCACAAGGAAAAGCACTTCGTAGGTTTGACCGAGAAATGCGTCACATGCGACATGATCCCCGAATCATGTCACTTTTGGGTGTCACAGTTAAAACAACACGCAAACATAAAGTTTTACCCATCCAGAATCCCTTTCCGAATGTACCGCCTCTTTTGCCTCGAGATATTTCGGAAGATTTTGAAATCATGATTCGAGTTGTTTCAAAATTTGTTTCCGAAAATGAAAAATATTTTTCAATCTGGTCAGATGAAATGGGAATTGGCCCGGTTGAGTTTTTAGATGCTTATCTGAGGGTCAATGAAATCCAAATAGACCGACTTGTTGAGCGAGCCTTTGTTTCAGACCTTTTTGCAAGGCACTTTGGATTACCTAAGGACAAGGCTTTTTTATATGGACTTTATTTAAGCCGTCACTCGGTTGAGGACCTAGAAAATTATATTCCTAAAGCCGCTAAGGCCTTCAAAATGTCTACTTTAGAATTTCTGGACTATTACTCGCGAAGATTTCCGCACCTCCCTCCGCGGGATTTGGGAGAGTACGGAGAAGCCATTCGTACTGGGGCCAAAATGATTGGCCTAGAAGATATGCTTTTTTTAGAGCGACTCGCGTTCATTGATCTTCGAATTCAAGACGTTTTAATTCGAATGGGGGTTCCGCAGGTGGCTCATTTGAAAGCTTTACCTTGGAATACCTTTAGGGAAAAAATCATTTGGAAAATTCGAGACCGAGAGTTGGTGGATCCCAACTCGATGCAGTCACTTAAAATTATGTTTATGATTGATTCAGCCTATGCCTGGGGAACAGAAGGGCCGGTGCGTTTCACTTTTTCTAAAGGTGATTTGGGCTACCAAGTTTTTGATGCCTCAGCCAATGTCATCATGGCAGCCATTATTGATTTTTTTCTCAGTTGGAAATCCATGGACACGGCAACGGGGCTAGCTCGCAGGTCAGAAATTTTTAAAGATCATCATTTAAATTTAGCGAGAGAAAAGGTTTTAGAAAGTCAAACTCTAGGTTCGCAACTAATTGCTTGGACTTCGCTTCAAACTCTAAAATTGGCAAGTCGATTAAAAAAGAACAAGGCTGTTGATTTTGTCTCTGAACTTTCAGGACGAATGAGTCTGATGGGCTCTGTGGGAGTGGCCGCAGGCCTTGTAGGCGGAGGGCTTGTTCAGTCCATTGATCATATTTTTTTTAAGCTTGATCCGACGATGACTTTGGAAGACCGGTTTTTGGCCACACTTTTTTATTCGGCAGTTTCAGGCGTATGGATGGGATTTTCAGCCGCTCCTCGATACATGATGATTATGAAATATTCGAAATTTTTGTCTAAAAGATTTGAGCACGACAAGGCAGCAGCAGCCAGAAGAATCGCTCCGGTTGGAATTGGAAACGCCATTTTTGGGGCACTCGGATTTACCTTCTTGGCTCAGAGGCCGTTAACGGCGTGGTACCGAGAAGAGGGTGGGCGAGATCAAATTCAGGAATATTGGGACTGGCTAAAAGGGGAACTGAGTTCATCATTAGAAGAAACTGAAAACCCAGAGGATCCCGAAAATCCAAAATAGGACCCGCCTTAAGCGAAACTTAGTGCAGTGAAGAACCTGGCGTCGGGTTTGGCTTTTGATCCCTTAAGAGAATTTTCAATCTCATTTTCAAGCTCAAGAAGACATTCTGAAAAATACTCTCGTGCCGGCTGAGGACAGTTTTCAGCGCAACGGTTGATGAGACTCTTAAATTTCGAAGATTTAAAATTCTGTGCGCCCTGGATCCACTCCTCTGGGGTAAGCGGCGCGCCTAAAAAAGGAGGTGGCGGCGTGGATTCCTTGGGGCCAAGAGTGCGCCAAAGACTGTTCATGATTCTAACGAAAGCTGTTTCGGACTCTTTGAATTCAATGGTTTTTAGTTTGCAAACATTATCCATTGACCTCGAAATAAAAGTTCCCATTTCAGAAAGAATTGAAAGTCTTTCTCCAATTTTAACTATCAAAGTCAATGAATAGAAATCTGAGGGTTGTTCGTTAAAATGAGAAAGGGTTTCGTTCGAAAAGCGAGGGTGGCGCCCGTCAAGCTCCTTGATCAGTAAATTGTCTTCGGGAACAAAACAGGACGCCCCGAAAGAATTTTTTAAAACTTTAGCTACTTTCACTAAATCTGCGAGAGTCAGCCAGCCTAAGCGGTAAATTTCAAAGAGAGGTTGGACTTTTAAAAGATCTCGCGCCCTTAAAATCTCACCCCCAGAAAGAAATCTAAGGCCCAAATCCAAAAAACCTAAACTTCTGCGAATAGATTGGCCTAGGGAACTTAAATTTCCTCGAATCTGATCATCAACTTCTGCTGCCGCATTTAGGGTACGAATGAGTTCCATCCGAATCGTTTTTGAAATATTAGGATTCTCAATTTGATCTAAGGCCTTCGAAAAAAACCCAGGATGATTGGGGTCAGTACCCTGAAGAATTTGAGGCAACAGAGTTGTTTCTTCCTCAAAAGTTGTTTCAAGGTAGGAACCTTTTTTGGGGTTTTTTTCAAACCCCATTTTGGATTCAACCGGTAGAGGATTGGCTAAAAGTTTTCGTTTTAAATCGGGAGCATGTCCAACTGAGTAAAGCGAAATGGCCTCTGTGGCGTCAACAAAACCCATTTCCTCAAGTCGCCCTTTTTTAACCTGGGCTCCAAACTCTTCCAGATCTGAGGCCAGTTCCCATTTGCAGGATTCAATAAGTTTTCTCATTGTGTCGAGATCAACTGCGCTTAGTTTATCTAAAAAAAGTCGAAGGGATTCTTGGGTTTCCAATGATGCGGCTGATTTGAAAATCAAAATATATTTAGAGTCCGGAGTGTGTAAAAATTTTCTTTCTCCAATTTCAGGTGGATTCTGCGGATCAAAATCCTGAACCTCCACCCACTCCATGAGGGCACGAACCCAGACCTCACTGTCAATTCCTCGCATGTATTGATAAATTTTTCTTGGGCTAATTCGTGAAATATCTGCAAAGAGTCTTTCAAAGTTCTGGGGTAAAAACTCGGCCCCTTTCCAGACATCAATATCAAAAATACCCTGCACCTGTTCAATGCTAGCGATTTCAAAAAACCAAGCCCTGGTCTCTAAATCACATTCCTTTAGGGCTAGATAGGCAGTTTGAACAGGAAGCTCGCGCAAACTCTCGGCCTCGTGTTCAGGAGGTACCGAAACATGTGTACTAAACAGGGGTTTTAAAAATTGCCTAATTTTTGAATCTGACACAATTTTGGATTTTATCTGGCGTAAACAGCTTCAGGCTTCGAATTGGCTAAAATAGCAACCGTCCGAACAATGGCGTTAATGTCGTTGCTGTTACGAGCTTGTTGATAGGCGCGGATATTTCCGAGTTGATCAACAATTACAAAATTTTCACCGTGAGTGATCGACATCAAGTCCATGCTCGTTGCAGGCATTTGGTGTCCCTCGTGGCCAGCGTGGCTTTTTGAATCAGGATTCTCGAGCGCCATCTTAAAACCGTCAATGACAACTTCAGAAATATGGTCAATTGGCCCCGTCAAAAATTGCCAGATTTTATGGTCCGCTCGATATTTGGAAGCATATTCTTTTAAAACAGAGGGTGTATCTGTTTGAGGATCAACTGTGATTGAAATCAATCGAATTGCAGGGCCCACTCCCATTAAACGTGACTGAATTTTTGCCATCTGAGAGGTCAGCATCGGGCAAATATCAGGGCAGCTAGTAAAAATAAAATTCGCGACCACCACGGAGCCTTTATAATCTTTAAAGGCAACGGGTCGTCCGTCTTGGTTTGTAAGCTGAAAATCGCCAACATTACCCAGGACCGGGGGTAACTCGGGCTGGTGTCGAGTTAAACTTCTAACCAGGGGCACTCCAAAGGCGGTGGCCACAAAAAG
Source organism: Bdellovibrionota bacterium (assembly GCA_964201665.1). Lineage (GTDB taxonomy): Bacteria > Bdellovibrionota > UBA2428 > UBA2428 > UBA2428 > CAXNEW01. Next base: position 8,710 of record CAXNEW010000040.1, on the reverse strand, counting down.
TACCCAAAAAATGGGGGATTCAAAAATCCGCCCCATATTTTTAGCGACCGAGTTGGGCCGTTTTCCTATTACCGGTTTGTCTTTTAGCATTGAGTTCGTCAAAAAAGCTCTTTCGAGCGCCCAAGTCAAATTTCAAACGATGGAGGCTATTTACATAATAGGCCAGGGCCCAAAGCCGTTTTTCAGACTCAGCCTCTTTAGCGACTTCGTCCTCAATAGTTGATAAATTGCCCTTCCAGGCAGGCATCGTTGTTCCCCCGACGCCGGCACCGAGAATTTTATAGAGGCTTGGGATATCACCGCCGGATTTAATAGCGTTTTTTGTAAAATCTGGAGGCATGAATTTATGCCCGTAACTTGAATCCTGATTTATCGAAAGGTGGGCATCTGGCCTTAACTCAGAAATTTCATTTCCAGTTAATTCTTTTGTGGCTGCGTTTACTTCATCAAAACCCACATAGGCTGGATGACAAGTGTAGCACTGAGCCATACCGTGATAGATTTTTTTGCCCAGGGCAATCGCCTCTGAGGCTTTTTCAATTCCCCACGGATCAACGGTGACTGCTTGAGGGGTCCCTGCTTTACCGTCGCCCCTCCAGGGGTTTGGTGTTTCCTTGGTCGCAATTTTATCGGGAAAAGTTTTGATGTAATGAGTAACGGCATCTAACCTTTCATCAGAAATATCCCATGGAAGCATTGGGGTTCCACGCAGACCAAAGCGAATGGTGTGTTTCAAGTCCTTGTCTGTGGGAAGTTCTCCACTGGTAACTGAACCAAATTTATAAAGGCCTTGTTGAAAATTTCGCGGCGGGGGGTTTGCTCCATAGGCCGCTGGACCCTTTCCGTCACCATTTACTCCATGGCACTGCATGCAATATTGCATGTAGGTGTCATGTCCCAAATTAAGTGTACGTGCAGAAATTTCCTGCCCACCTAAAATTTCGGGCCCCTTAAAGGTACTGCTCAACAGACAGCCTGAACTCAAAACTAGCAGAATTCCTAGGCCTGCTAAAACAAGGTGGTGAAATTTTTTCATATATGGCAGACCTCCGTGGCTTAACAAAAACTAAAACGTCGCAAAAACTAAAGCAAAAATATATTTAAAATAATACTAACAGCAGATACATGAGTATCCAAACCACTCCTAAAAAATGCCAAAAAAGCCCCATGTTTTTAGGGGCCTCTGATTTAGAAAAAATTTCTAAACCCCGCGTTTTTAAAAGCGGCTTAAGTTTGAGCGGCACAAAAACCAGTCCGCCTAAAGCTACAAAAACATGCAGGGCGTGGAGGCCTGTAAGTACATAAACAGTTCCACCAAAAATATGGTCCTGGGCGCGCAGCCCTTGATTCCAAAGTTGAATCCACAGTGCTCCCTGCAAAACTAAAAACAACAAACCTAAGGCAAGACTGAAATTCCATTTTTTGAAAAAAGATTGCGGTGTGGATGGAAAACACTGATTTGCCTTGTAAACAAAAAATGATGACAAAACTAAAACACCGGTACTTAAAGTCGGAAGTCCCAGCGGGACCGGGTCAGCCCCAATCGGGGGCCAAACCGGAAACCTAACCCGAGCCAAAAGATAACTTAGTAAAAAGGTACCAAATAGCATTCCGAAAGAAGCCATAGCCACCCAGGTTCCGAGTTCCGATGGACTCATCCGTGAGCGACTGGCGTTTGCGCTTGTCATTGCTTTTTTATTTTAATCTCAACTCTGCGTTTAAACAGGCTGGCGACTGACTCCTTCAATAAACTCACTCTGAGAAATCCAATCGCGGTCTTTCACTTTGGGATTCGAAAACTCATGGGGGCCATTGTAAACAACCGGAATAGTATCGAAATTATGATGAGGAGGGGGCGAGGGCACTGTCCACTCTAGGGTCCCAACCTTCCACGGGTTGGCCGGAGATTTTACTCCAGAAAACATACTCCAGACAAAATTGTACAAAAATACAAATTGTCCGGCAAAGGCTGTGAACGCAAAAATACTAATGAATCGGTTCAGACCCATGAGATGTTGCAGGAAGTTGTACTCATAGGGGTTGTAAATTCTGCGATGCATTCCAGCGTAACCCAAAATAAACATAGAACAAAAAATGACTACAGATGGAATAAATGTCATCCAGAAATGAATTTTTCCGAGACGTTCGTTCAGCATGCGCCCAAACATTTTTGGAAACCAAAAATAAACTCCTGCAAAGGAACCCAAAAGTGAGGCTACCGCCATCGTTAGATGGAAATGGCCGACAACAAAGTAGGTGTTGTGAAGAAGCATATTCGTTGAAACAGCTCCTAAATGAAGTCCAGTGAGTCCCCCGAGGCCGAATGTAAAAACGGTCCCAAGTGTGAACCACATCGGAGTATTTAAAACAATCGACCCGCGCCAAAGGGTTCCAAGCCAATTCAAGAAAAAGATTCCAGAAGGGATAGAAATCACGAGGGTTAACATCGTAAAAGCAGTAGTCAGCAGCGGGGAAAGGCCCGTGGTGAACATGTGATGGCCATACACAACCATACTCAGCACACTGATAGCGACCATCGACCATGCTGTTGCCTTCGCCCCAAAGGCTGGCTTGCGAGCAAAAAATGAAAGCAAATCAGAAACAATACCCCAGGCTGGCAAAATAATAATATAAACTTCAGGGTGGCCAAAAATCCAAAACAAATGTTGATAAAGAATGGGATCGCCCTGAGTACCCGCTTGGCTTATCGAAGCTGCCATAAAAAAGGTAGTTCCGAAGTTGCGATCTATATAAAGTAAAATGAGTCCTGCGGCCAACACAGGAATAAAAAGAGCATTTAAAATCGCAGTTAACCATAAACCCCAAATAGAAAGGGGCATGTCAAAAAAGCCCATTCCTGGAGCCCTTAGTCGAATCACTGTGGTGATGTAATTAATGGCACCTAAAAGAGATGAAGTTCCGGCAAGAAAAACTGCAATAAGCCAAAGGTCATGACCTGATCCTGGAAGCCACTGTGAGTTGGCAAGGGTGGGATAAGAAGTCCAACCCGCCGCTGATGCACCCCCCGGCACAAAAAGTGAATAAAACATCACAATTCCTGAGGCTGCCATAACCCAAAATGAAGCCATGTTGAGCCATGGAAAAATCATGTCTCGGGCGCCAATCATGAGTGGGATTAACAAATTTCCAAGGCAGCCAATCAAAATTGGAGTGATAGCAAAAAAGATCATGATGGTTCCATGCATTGTAAAAAGCATGGTGTAGTTGTCCGGAGGAATAACCCCTTCAGTGTGGGGATAAAGAAGTTTGCCGACGACAGGGAAAGCAACTCCGGGATAGGCCACTGCCCATCTGATGAGCATTGACATAAAGGCCCCTAAAAAGGCCCATAAAATTCCGAAAAACAAAAATTGTTTAGCTATGACTTTGTGATCATACGAAATAATATATTTGGAAATGAAAGTTGTCGGTTCGGGATGAATATGGTCATCGTGGTCGTGGGAATCGTGGTGACTCATAAAATTTATCTATCTCCTTAAATTATTAACTGCAGTTTTGGCGGGGGCGTTATCAGGGGCCCATCTCCAGCCCCACTGAATAAATTTATCTTCAGGGTCAAACTTGGCACGAGCCCAATCAGAGTTTTCTTGAATCCACGATTCGTAATCATTGGGCTCGAGGACTTTTAAAAAGGCTTTCATTTTGTAATGGGCAGTTCCGCAATGATGGTAGCAAGCAATTTCGTAATTCCCCGTTTTTGTGGCATCAAACCAAAACTTAGTTATGACCCCGGGTATGGCATCAATTTGCATTCGAACTTGTGGAATAAAAAATCCGTGAATGACATCCTTAGATTTAATTTGCAGAGAAATTGGTCTCCCCTTGGGCACTCTAAGTTCATTGATGGTGTCGATATCATCTTCAGTCCCAAACTTTCCGTCAATTCCAGGATACTTGAAATTCCACGCCCACTGCTGAGGCATAACCATAATTTTTACGACTTCAGGCCCATCGGGGTAATTCCAGATAAAATTTCTAGGGTCTCGCCAAGAAGCCAACATCAACACAATGTCGAGACTGATAAAAACGGCCAAATCCAAAGTGGTGCGCACTCCCTTGTTGGCTGATGAAGTTCCATGCGTGTAATAAGCCGTGTGGCCGGGTCTTTGGCGATAAATAACCATGAAAACCCCAAGAGCGCCCGCCATGATTACAAAGAAAATAAATGTCGTCCAAGAGGTGTAAACAAACAAGTCCTCAAGCGGTTTTGAAAAGGTCGTGAAATTTTCTGGCGAAGCATATTTTTCGCTAAAGGAAGTCTGCGGAGACTTGTCTTTCCCGTAGGCGTGAATTTGGCCTGAAGGATTTTCGAAATTTTGTTGGTGAAGGAGGGCTTCTCCACCGTTGGTAATGTCTTCGGCAAAAAGAGGTCCCGAAAGGGCCGCACAAAAAAAGACGCCAGTGGCTAGCCGAAAAAACCGATGTGTAATTCGAAATGCAATCATCTAAAACTCCTTGTAAACGCCCTCTATGATTTTCTAAAATCCTATGGCTTTCCTATCTTGAAAAAAAGAGATCAGCGACCCAGCCCCCCAAAACTAAGGGAAGATAAATCAAAGATCCGAAAAAAATCATCCGGCTCCAGTTTAACGCCCGTAAATTTAAAACACTAGCGACTGCGAATCCAAAAAACAAAAATCCTAGGCCAAGGGCAATGACAAAATAAATAATGCCCGCAAGATTTAAAGTGTAGGGAATGAGGCTCACAACAATAAGGGCGCCCGTATAAAGAACCATGTGCCAGTGAGCGGCTTTTTCTCCAACTTCCAGAGGAAGGGTTTTGAATCCCGCCTGGGCATATTCACTTTGTCGGTTTAAGGCGATGGCAATAAAATGTGGAAGTTGCCAAAAAAATAAAATTCCAAAAAGAATCCAGGCTCCCCAGCTTAAGGCGTTTTCGACTGCAGCCCAACCCATCATAGGGGGGATAGCCCCGGGAACCGCTCCCACAAAGAGAGCCGAAAAACTGATTCTTTTGAGGGGAGTGTAAAGCGCAATATAAGAAATAAATCCGAGAGCACCTAAATTCATTGTCAAAAGTGAATTTCCAAATTTCAGAGTGACAAGAGACAAAATTGCTAAAGCCAAACCCGCGAAAAGAACGGCCCCGGGTGAAACTCGTTTTAAAATAACCGAGCGTTCTTGGGTGCGTTTCATGTAAATGTCGACATCGCGTTCAAGAACGCAGTTCACCATATTGGCCGAAGCGACAATTCCCCAGGTTCCAAAAAGCAATGAAATCCATGCCAACAAAGAAATTGATCCCGGCGCTACAGCCGCCCCACAGAGACTTGTAAGAACGACAAGTTGGGTAAGTCGAGGTTTGGTAAGAATCCAAAAATCCCGCACGATTTGAGCGCTGGGTTGGACCCGAATATTTTCCATCACGACCGAGTGAATCCCCTCAAGTTGATAAATCTGTTACGAAATTTAGGGATTCTTTGGATCCCGATGAGGTTTTTACACGAGTTTCTGAGGCCATGCGAGTTTGTGAATAAGAAATTTGTAGGGTTTGTCCCCAAAGGGTCCATAACAGAAGCCAAAGCCCGACACCCCCCACAAGATGCAAAGTTACAATCACGGGATGAATTCCGGACGCGAGAGTCCACAGGCCTAAAACTATTTGAAAGGCCACTAAGGCATGCAAGCTAGCAACGAGGCGGCGAATGTTTTTGAAATTATTTTTCTTTGCCCACTTTAAAGTGGGGAGTGTTCCTAAAACTACCAAGAAAGCCAAAAGAACTCCGGCATAACGGTGAAGCATATTTGCTTGGGCAGGACCCAAGGTGGGCCACCAAACTAAAGAAAAATCTTCGTGGCTTCGACACAAAAACATAGATTCAGGCCCGAGGCCGCAAGCTAAAGCCGCTCCGCCATGGCGAATAAATGCGCCGAGCCCCATTTGAAAAATACAAAAAATTAAAACAAAGGGAAGAAATCGGAGGTGATCAAATCCACGCCACTGCGAAAGTGAGAGTGAGTACTTTGGCGAACTTGCAAAGTGAAGCAGCAAAAGATTGGCTAGAAATATTTGGCTAGTGACCAAATGGGCCGTCGAAACGAGTGGTGAAAGTTTGAGTAAAACTGTAACTCCGCCCAAAACCCCTTGAAAAATAACAAGACCTAAAGAAACCAAACTCAGTTTAAAAAAAGTCGAAGAAATTTGCCTTCGATTTTTTAAAGAAATCGCAACGATTAAAACCGAAAAAAAACCGACAAGGGCCCCTAAAAGTCGGTGACTGTGTTCAATGGCGACCTGACCTTCCATCGGGGGCATGACCATTCCAAAACAAAGGGGCCAATCGGGACAAGCAAGTGACGAACCCGTATTGTGCACAACTCCACCTAAGGTGATCAGGCACAAGGTGCAAAAAATCTGTAGCCACAATAGAGGGCGTATGAGTTTCAAGATGCAATCCTTTCAGTGGGAAACCATTGGTACAGAAAAAAATAAACTAAAACACCTGTGAACGAAGTGTAAACCCAAAGAGGCCAAATCCATCGAGCAATTTTTGCGTGACGCTCATAGGCTCCGCGGGTGGCTAGATATAAAAGTCTCAAGATAAAGGGGAGTATGACAACGGCTAGAATGATGTGACTGATCAGAATAAAAAAATAGAAGCCTCGAACGAAACCTTGGCCTGAAAATTTCTGAGATTCATAATTGAAATGGTAAAACAAATAACTCGCTAAAAAAGCTGTCGACACGCCAAATGCGGCCCACATGGTGCGCATGTGAAGTTCTCTTCTTTTTGTTTTGATAAAGTAAAAACCTAAAACCAAAAACAACAAGGACAAGGCATTCAAGCTCGCATTGAGGGCGGGGAAAAATGTGCTTTGAGTTTCGGGCGCCATCTTTGAGTCATGTTAATCCGTTGAAGAGAATTCCATCAAGCAGGCTTCTTGATGTTCTAAACTTTTGGTCTTAAGCTGTACCGACACCTATGAGTAATAGCCACGCTGCACTTTCTCACAAAAAACAAGACATCTTTGGCTCGGCATCTAATGGAAAAGTTGGAATGTGGATTTTTCTCGTTACCGATGCGATGACCTTTTCGGGGTTTCTGATTGGTTACGGAATTCTAAGGGCCCGAAATCCAGACTGGCCCAATGCAGCTGAAGTTTTAGGCATTCCACTAAGTGCTTTTGCAACTTTTCTTTTAATTTGTAGTTCGGTGACCATGGTACTTGCTCAAAATGCGGGCGAAGCCAAGCGTCCACAAACCATGTTGAAATATCTCTTGTTGACCGCTTTGGGTGGGGCGATGTTTTTAGGGATTCAGGCCTATGAATATTCTCATTTGGCTCATGACAAAGGAATGTTTTTTTCGGATTTTCTGACAGGCCCCCCTCAATTTGCTTCAATTTTTTACATGACGACCGGTTTTCATGGATTTCATGTTTTTTCGGGAGTTGTTTATCTTTTAATTATTGCTATGAGAACAGCCCAGGGCCACTACAACAATGGAAATATCAATGAAGTTGAAATTTGCGGCCTCTTTTGGCACTTCGTCGATTTGATTTGGATTCTGGTATTTACATTTATTTATCTCATCTAGGTTTAGGGAGAATTTTATTTCATGTCACACTCAATGAGTCTTGAGGCAATTGCAGCGCGCAGAAAAAAATATTTTAATGTTTTTTGGGGTCTTGTAGCCCTGACAATTATTGAGCTTGTTATTGTGGCATTGCCACTTCCTAAAATGCTGATGGCGGTTTTGGTTGGGATTTTTTCATCTGCAAAAGCCGTGGTTGTCGGTTGGTACTACATGCACCTGGAACACGAAACGAAGTGGCTGCAAATGGTAGCGTGTTTGCCGGTGATCGCTTTTGGTTATGCATTTGTTTTAATTGTTGACACTCCCTCCAGGCCCGTTAGCGCTTATCACAACGAACCGCCAAGGGTTTTTACAGAAGAGCATTTGAATCACGGAAAAGAACAAGCCAAAACTAAGTTTGCCCCAGAGGCGGAAGCTCTACCTGAGGGCGCAAAAGTTATAGAGGCCACATCGAACTATAATGATTCGGGAGCCGACGCTGCTGCTGCGACGAAAGAAGAAACTTCAGGTCCTGAGGCGGCCGCTCCCGCGGCCGGTTCCAAAACTGAGGTAGCACCTGCTGCCGGCGCAGCGGATTCCTGGAATTAAATTTGGCTTTTGCCAAATTTCAATAATGTACCTAAAGAGAAATTGTGAAAAAATTTGCCTTGTTGATTTTGGCCTTGGCCCCACTTTATACATGGGCTTGCGCCACCTGCGGTTTGAGTGATTCTTTTACTCCATTAATGTTTTTTATAAGCCTCGGCTTTGTGGTTTTACCCTTAGCCTTTGTGGGTTTTATTGGGTTTAGGTTGTGGAAAGAAAAGCAGGTAAAACGTGAACTCAATTGACGTCAATGATCTTCATTTTTCATACGCCAAAGAAGAGGCCCTTAAAGGGGTAGATCTTAAAGTTAGCGCTGGAATTATCACAGGAATTTTGGGCCCTAATGGAAGCGGCAAATCGACTTTGTTTAAAGTTTTGTCGACCCAAGTTAAACCTCATAAAGGTAAAGTCGAAGTGTTTGGTCTGGATGTCACCAAAAATCCAGCAGAAGTTAGAAGTAAAATAGGAATTTGTTTTCAAAGCCCAAGTCTTGATCCTCACATGAGCATAGAAGAAAACTTAAATCTCCATGGACGTTTGATGGG
>CAXNEW010000039.1:0-15323 GCA_964201665.1 Bdellovibrionota bacterium | reverse complement strand
TCTCGCCTTCTTGGCGACGAAATCATTTTCAGTGGTTTTTCGCTTGGTGGCGCTGTTGGCCTTAAAATGGCTCTGATTAATGAAATACAACCTGTGGCCTTGGGCCTTTTGGCCCCGGCCCTTAAAGAACATCCGTTTGCCAGACGGGTTGCAAAGCCCAAATACGATAAATATTTCGAGTGGCGCACCCAGTTTTCAGATGCCTTGAAGTCAGGACTCTTTTTAGAAACTCAAAATCCTCATTTTTTCACTAGCGATTTACCTGGCGGGGTTTCGGAAACTGAATTTTTGGGTGGCGCCTATTCGCGAATGCCGACTGGGGCTTTGGCGCTGATTCCAGAACTCAGCAATAGACTCCTTCCCCAAATTGAAAAGCATTCACGCCTAGCACTGCCCGTGCATTTGACGATTTCAGAAGCCGACTACCATGTAGACTTCAGAGCCCTTGATGACTTCGCAGGACGTTTAGATGTATCGGATTCCAAGGTCCTTCGGTTTATGAAGCCTGAAAACATAGCGCATCTCGACTTGCTGCTCGGCAAAGATAGTCAGGACCAATTTTTGTTTCAATCTCAGGTAGAATGGATGGCGAGTCATTTTCCGCCAAATGAGTAATTTTAAATCATTCTTCAGCTTTTCTTTCGTTTGGTTGGCTCTTTATGTTTTAGGTTGCGGTTTTAGCCAATCCCTCATGAGTCTTTCAGGCGGCTTAGGAATTTTAGGAGCTCTGTTTTGTTTTAAATTTGTAAGTTTGAGGTGGAAGAATTTTAGAAACCCAGAAAAATTTGTTTTTCTGTTTTTAAACTTATGGCTTGGTTTTTCACTTATTAATCTGGCACTCCATCCCTTTTCAGAAACAACTGAAAAAAGTTTACTTCGAATTCTCTTGTGGTTGATTCCTTCAATCGCAGTTTTGGTGCCCAAGGCCAAATTGCAAGATTTTAAAATTCTAAATCCGTTTTTCCTAATTTTGATATTGGCCGGCCTGATTCCTTCGGTCGCCTGGTCGGCCTACCAGTTTTTTGTTTTAAAAACTCACGCCTTTGGCCTTATGAAAAACACTAACTATTTTGCTTACAATCTTTTACCCCCTCTAGCCTTTGGCCTTCATGTTTTTAAAGTTTCACTGCGATCTTTTGAAAAAAAACTAAGCCTTTTTTTAGTTGGGCTTTGTCTTTTGGGTTTGGTTTTTTCACTCTCTCGAACTGCACTGGCCACCGGTTTAGGCCTGAGTCTTTTTGTGGGACTCGGTTTATATTTTTCTAAAAAATCAGTTACAAAAAAGGCTTGGGTGGGAATTTTTGTTTTTTTAAGCTTATTGATGGGTGGGCTCTTTCAGTCCCCCCTGTTTAAAGAAAAATTTCAAAGATCACTTTCAGGCTCTGATCCGAGTTTTCAATGGAGAGTTGAAGCCTGGAAATATAACTTTGATCTTTTTAGTGACTCTATACTTTGGGGAGTCGGCTATGAACAAAACGGAATCGATGTCGTTAAGTTGCCCCATCTTCAGGGACACTGGGAGGGCGGTCGCAAGATTTTTGCCCACAATATTTTTATTCAAACTCTTGGGGATTCTGGATTGATTGGCTTCGTGTTGCTTTACGGTTTTTTGATTCTTTGCCTAGTCGCCTACCCGAGCACTCGAATTTTAATTATCCCGATTTTTATTGCGGGGCTCACTGAAAATTCATTTACTAATTCAAGGTCCTTTCATCCTTTCCTTCTTTACTTGAGCCTTTTAGTCATTTTAGAAAGGCAATCACTAAATGAAACCACTTTATCTGCCTTCGACCCTAAGAGAGCTTGAAAACCTCGAGGCGCGCAAGCTTGGCCTTCAATCTAGCCGTGAACTTATCCCCATTGCAGTTCAACAACTCTTTGAATTCTGTTTACCTCTGTTGGAAAAACTCTCTCCGCAAAAAATTGTTCTTCTCGAGGGCCCCGGGAACAACGGCGCCGATGGAAGAGGTTTGTATGAAAAACTTCAAATCGCCTTCAAAGACAAAAACCTCCAGTGGCTCACGATCAATACTCATTCTAAGTCTGATTTGGACTTATCGAGTTTAGCCTCTGATAAAATACTGATTCTGGATGCCGTTTTTGGTTCTGGTTTTAAAGGCCCCGAACTCCCCGTTTTCTGGAGAAGTATTTTTGATCTCATCAAGAAAGCACGAATTCACAATCCGTATTCCTTGAAGGTTTGGGCCATTGACTCGCCTTCAGGACTGGACTGCCAAAAGGGAAGACCCGCACCCGGGACTCTTCCTGCCGATCAAACCCTTTCACTGGGTTTTTCTAAGTACTCCCATTATCTACCTTGGCTAAAACCCTGGATCGGAAAACTGGATTTTTTGAATTTGAATTTTGAAAATTCACTCGAGACTTGCGATGTCATGCTTTTAGAAAAAACTGATCTCCCTGCCATTTTACCCAAGCGAGTTGAAAGTAACCATAAGGGTAGTTGGAGTCGTGTTGAAATTCTTGCAGGTAGCAAAGAATTTCCAGGAGCCTGCTATCTGGCGAGTCTTGGAGCTTTCAAAGTCGGAGCCTCTTATGTCTATGTTCCAAACGAAGTTTTTTCTGAAGGAAATTTTCTTCAAATCCTGCCTGAGGTTATTCCGGGCCCAGCCCCAACAACCAGCCCCCGAGTCAGGGCCGTGGGACCTGGGTGGGGTCTAAGTCCTTCAAACATGGATTTTCTTAAAAATCTTTTAAGCAAAGATTCTTCTGATTTTGAAGAGATTCCCCAAATATTTGATGCCGATGCACTGGTGCTTTTGTCCCAAATCCCTCAAGCTCCCAGCTTTTTTAGGAACCTAAAAAAGATTCATAAACCCGTCTTATTTACTCCTCATCCCGGTGAAGCTCTGGCACTCCTTGGAGAGACCGCCTCAAAGTCAACAACCTTTGACCCCAAAGACCGACTTCAGTTAGTCAGTGAACTTCAAAAAAAGTGGGGCGAAGAAATAGTTTTTATTTTGAAGGGATCAGGAAATCTCATTGCTCAACACCAGAAGAAATACCTCTCTCGGTGGGGGTCGGTCGCAATGGCCAATGCGGGCCATGGTGATTTACTCACTGGAATTCTTGCGGGCCTCCTTGCCCAAGGCCTTTCTGGACTTGAGGCTGCGCTCTGTGGTCTCGCAATTCAGGGACTTTCAGCCGAAGCCCTAATGGCTAGCCCCTCGCAAACAACTGGAATTTTAGCCCATGAGGTGGGACAAAGAGTCCCTATGACTCTTGCTGAATTGAATTTAATGAATTGAGTTCTTCTTTACGTTTTCTTTTTATATCTTGGGAGAGTTCTACAAAACCTAAAACCAAAAATACGGCTGCCGGGAGATGATAAAAAACCATAAGATCCTGCTGACCGAACATTCTTTTTGACATGATTCCCGCAACAATCAGAACCGCCCACAACAAAATGAAAACCGTGCCGCGTGTTTTTTTTGATCCCATCTTTTAACTCAATCGTTTATAGGGATTCGTCCTACGCTTCATCCAAACAAAAAGTATTAACAAAACAGCAAATACGGCAGAAGCGACCATTCCAAATTCAAAACCAAAAGACAAAGTTGATGAGGGTTTAATTTCAAACTGGGACCTATAGGTCCCAGCTAGGACTTCGTAGGTTCCTGACTCAGGAATCGACATCTCTAAACCCCAGAGATTTTCTTTTCCGTTTGGGACCGATGTTAAATTGGCTTTGAATTTTAAATCTTTGTTTTGATCTTTCATTTTTGAAATTTCTACCTGCAGATTTTTACAGGTGGAATTTTCACTAGCGTTTTCACAAAAAAACCAAAAAGGCACACCCGCCTCCAATGTCTGGGACGAAAATCTAAAGTCTTGACTCATCTTCACTCCTATTTCTGTTACGAATGCGATACGAAACAAAAAAGACGACACCTAAAATGCCCACAACCCAGACACCCTCTAAAAGTCGAATCCAGGTTTCAAAACTCATTCTGAGGGGTTTTTCTTGGTAAACAGGACTCGGGGCGGTTTTCTTGAAAAGACAATTTTACCCGAATCAAAATTATTTTTTTTAAAATCATCTCTCAGGAATCCTACAATTCCCAGCTTTTCAAATCCATCACTAAACAAAATCGCCAAATCACCCTGATTCAGACTCACTTTCGGACCCCTAAATTTTTTCTGATTTTTGGGCAAAACAAAATTAATAGATTTTTTTACTGTTTGGGTTGCGGAATCAAAGACAAGAAAATGCAAATTTACAGAACTCCTCATTTCACTATCAAATTCGACTCGAAACTCCTCGGCTTTTGAAACTTGCAAAACAGAAGGTTGAAATCCACAATCTCGAACTTGAACCCTAAGCCGAGTGTCGATGACTTCAATACTCGGAGCGCTAAGGTCAAGTCCTAATTGAGCAACACCACAGGCCTTAGCTAAGTCAGTCTCAAAAATTTCTTGAGGGTGAACCTCAGATTCCAGATTTAAGCTTGCCTCAGGCTCATTGTTGAATGGGGTTTCATTTTGACTTGATTCAAAAAAGGGTGCGGCTAAGAGAAAAAAAATCCACAACAAAATTCCCCCGGCCCAGGCTTCAAGAATTGCTCGTACTTTAGAGATTCGCACCAAGGCCCAGATTCCCATCAGTGCAAGCGGAAATGTCGACAAGGCTCGACTGATTTGAAGCCAACCCTCCACCTGCCCTGTTACAATCTGATAGGCCTCCCAAAGACCATCACCTAAAACTATCCCGGCAGAAAGGCCCAGAAATTTTTGACTCCAACTTGAATTTTCGGATCTTAAACAAAACCAAAAAAGGACTCCAAAAATTATTGTAAAATCAAGGCGAGAATAGGACTGATTTGCGACCTTCAAAAATCCCAGCGATATCGGAATTAAAACTTTGTGAACACCTGCATAAGCGAGCGACAGCGTGGTGGCTGTCCGCAGAATTTTTCCGAAATGTTGGGACAGCTCTAGATCCGAAAATTTAGGCCTCGGCCGAGAAGTTGGATCAGGGAGATCTTGATCGTCCATCAATTTAAAAACTTTGCATCAACTCTGGCCAAAACCATTTGGCCATATAAAAAATGCAAAACACAATCAAAAGAGTCCAGGCAAAACGCAATACCCTTGGAAATTCATTGCCACGATACTTTAAAAAATCTGTTTCTTTTGATGGGCTAGAAGGATTTTTTTGGTCCATGTTTTTTATTGAACTCCCTTTGTGAAACCCGACCCCATCCCCTCAACATCTAGGGGACGACTTTCGCTAATATTTTTTGAACTGAATTTTCCGCGCAATAAACCCCAGACTAAAAAACAAACTGTAGCTCCTACGCCGGCGCCCACTAACCAAATGAAAAATGTAAGAACCGGTCCCGAATCCACTCCACAAAAAAAACATCCGATTGGAATTTTATTCTTGGATTTTTCAACGAGCCCCTCAACTTCAAGAACTTTCCATTTTGTTTTTTCAACTCTATCAACGTAGCTCACCTGAGAAATTACAAAACCATAAACCTGTGCCAATAAAAACACTGTCACAAGAATTCCATAAATCATCGAAAGAATTGCTGCCATTTGCCCCTGATCTCGAGCTACTGAGAAGCCTAGGGTGGCCAGCAAAACCCCCATTAAAAGAATCCCTGCAAGAAGTCCCCAGTCTCCTTTTTTTGAGCCGCTTTTTTTACCTGCGTTTGTCATCATCGATAATCATCCGCTCCGGCAGCAGGGCCCGCCTCTTTGGGTTTTTCTTCCACACTATCCCAGGCCGGGGGCAAAGAAATGTCGTCAAATCCTGCAGCCGAATCTTGCCCCACACGAAAAGCAAAGCCGAGGCTTTGGAGATAGGCAACTACGGCTTTGCCCCTCTTATTTGGAACGGGAACTCCACCTTCATCAACCTTTTCAAAAAACCAAGGGTAGCTCGGCATGACAGAATCGGGAACCGTCGAAGTGGGTTGATACAAATGAGCATAGTGCCAATCATTTGATTTAATCCCTGATTCACGACTCAAATCGGGCCCTACTCGCCTGGTGCCGAGTAACTGAGGTTTATGGAGTACTGTGTTAAATTCTCCCGGGGTTGAAACCGGACCATACATTAAATTTTCATTCGAAACCGGACGAATAAACTGGCTATGACAATGCCAACAGCCTTCTGCAATATAGGAATCTCGGCCCAGTAAAAGAGCTTCGTGATAGGACTCAATATCTTTAAATTCAGAAAGAGATTCAGGAGGTATTTCCATGGGTAGACCCTGACGGGGATTCATTTTGTCGACCATGAGAGCCGGAACAATTCCCAAACTTAAGGTAGCGCCAACAAAAAGAAAGAACCCTGCGATAAGGGCGATTCCAGAAAAACGCTCAATAAACCTAGCTTTGTCATTTTCATTTTCGCTCATAAATTTAACCTTGTGAGGGGGCTAAGCCCTGTTTTAGGGAATGTTTAGAATTAGGATTTCGACTCTCTGACCAAGTCATATAAATATTTAAAACAAAACAGGCTTCAGCCACCATCAGCATGATTCCCGAGAAGGTTCGGGTCCACCAAAAAGGCATCGAAGCTCTAACACTTTCAATAAAAGGCACCGCCGATTTCCACATAAATCCCTGAACGACACCCGCTGCGAGTAAATCCACCTGCATGATCGCAAGGCCAATCACTGAAAGCCAAAAATGCCAGCGACTTAAACTCAACGAAAAAATTTGCACCCCCCAGATTCGAGGCAGCAGCCAATAAATCCACGCGGTCACCCAAAACGAGAAGGTTCCTAAAAGCACAAAATGTGCGTGACCAATCACCCAATCCGTAAAATGGATAATGGCTTGCGCTGATAAAGTGACATGGACGGCGCATTGAATACAGGTCAGCAAATACGAAACAGCACCCGCAAAAATCCACCTCAGGGGAATGTTTGTAATCAACTGCTTCCAGTCGGCCGCCATCGTAGCAAAAATATTGAACACCACAGTATAGACCACTACGTGAACTCCGATGGACGCGACAATACTTGCATATTGGGCCCACATCGGAATTGGCGAATACAAATAGTGATGGGCACTATTTAAGGGATAGAAAAAAGCGAGTCCCCAAAACCCGATAATTGAAAGTGCATGGCTATAAAGTGGAACCCGCATCACAACTGGCAAAAGATAATAAACAATGGCAATTCCTAGGGGAGTAACAAACAGGCCCACTAAATCGTGAATATACATTGAAGAAATTGCGGCTCCGGCCGTACCAGCAAAAACATACTCAGGTAAAAAATTTCCAAAAAGATAAACAATGGGCGTCCAGATAAATGCAGCGAGGCAATACCAAAGTGAAACATAGAAGGGATTGGCGCGATATTTCCAAATGGGCGAACCTAAGTTTATAAAAAGAAGAGTTGCTGCCAAGGCAATGAAGGGATCTAAAATTTTTGGCGTTTCGGCCCACTCTAAACCCTGAGCATAGCCCGCCATAATCATGACGACAGTCCCAACAACTAAGGCATTGTAAACCCAAAATAAAAGTCGGTTAAAAAATGTAGAAAGAGTTTGAAAGCCCGTCAGCTTTGGAATGACATAATACAAAGCTGCGGTGATTCCGTTAGCCAACATTCCATAGGCTACGGCTTGAGTATGAACCATTCGAATTCGAGCGGGTGATAAAATTTCAATCCCTGGAAAAGGATATTTTTGCAAAAATTGCAGGGAGTAACTGAGTCCTGCCAAAATTACGATCACGAGATAAACAATAAAGGCAACAAAGTGAAGTTGAACAATACCGTAGTCGACCAATGACTCTTCTTTAGTTTCACCTTTGTTTTTTGAATTTTGCGCTGAAATAGCCGTTGCCATTTTTTATTTACTCCCAACCTGGGTCAATTTTTTAAGGGTCTCTTCGGGCTCAATTCCTCGAGGCATTAAATTTACAGTTTGGCCTCTCAAGTAAAGAACATAGGCCACAAGATCCCATCTTTGAGGGTCACTATAGGTATCGGCAAAGGCAGGCATCGGTGATCCGTCGAGGCCAGTGGTGATGGCTCGGAAAATATCTTTGGCTCCGCGGCCTGATTTAAATTTTGTCGAAGTTAGATTGGCGGGCCTGATGGGTTGACCTTCTTGGTCTGCGAGTCCTTCGGCGCCTGGCCCCATTCCTAAACCTCCATTGCCGTGACAGGTATGACAGGCTTCCATGTAAAGTTTTTTTCCACGAATCGCGCCTTCAACAAAGAGTCCTTTTTTTGTAAGTAATCCCTCTGGCGGTGGAGCAAATCCATAAGGCTGACCCACATTTTTTTCCCAGTCGGGCCTAAGTGAACGCACATAAAGAGCTAAAGCTAATTTTTCTTTTTCGGAATGGAGATTGAAGGAAGGCATACTGGAGTTAGGAATACCCTGATTTAAAGTTCGAATAAGATCAGCAACTGTCGGAAGACTTCCCGAGGGTGTGCTTCTAAATTTAAACGAGCCTTCTACAAGATTCCTGGGTCGCGGCAAAAGCATAGGGGCCGCTAAACCCTGGCCGTCAGCATTTACCCCATGACAGCCAGAACAGTTCCTAACAAAGGAATCACGACCGGTCTGAACAAGTTGGGCGTGATTTAAGTATTCCGAAAATTTTGGAGCCGAATAGGCGACCGACCCTAATGTCGCTAAAAATGTAGCTAAAATTGTGGCCAAACCTTTTGCCAAAACCCAGAACGCTGATTTTTGATGTTTTGTTGTATCCATTTGGTTTCCACCCGATGTTGTCTAAATTTGCCGAAGAGAATCTCAAGGTTTCGGTAAAAACAATATGACCCAAATCATGAAATGAAAAAACTTCGGGGCCCGGTTTGGCCCCGAAGTTTTTCAATTCAATTTATTTTACTATCGATAATTTTATCTAGCGGCGAGCAGAAGATCCGAAGGGAACTTCCATAAGGACATAAATTGTTTCGGTTTGGTCGTAGGCTCCATCAAGGTCGTTTCGGTCATAGCCAATGACGAGACCACACTTTTGACCGATTGGCATAGTGGCATTGACGCCCCATTTGTAACCCCAAAGAGTGCTAAACTCATCAACCATCAATCCACCATGAGCGCCCACTTTGAAATCCTTAAGGCTGTCCGACAAAAAGCCCAAGGGCTGCTGAGCATCCAAACTACACAACAAACCCCAGGAGTGATTATTTCCTGTGTTGTCACCTAAAAGTGGATTCACTTCATTGTCGGTATAATAAAGGCCAGTAGAAGTTCGAATTTCGGTACCGGTGTGGTGGGTTACATAGGAATTATCGAAAGTACCCTGAACCTGATCTCGCCTATCCATACCCAGGACTGTGTCGTTAACTGTGAAAGCTTTGATCTCCCAAGTTTTAGTTCTCTCAGAAAAGATTTTGCTATCTGCACAGTCAACTTCCGCAATCAGACCTCCAAAACGGCCTCCCAACTTTGTAGCCCATTCGTCTGAGTCTCGGTTTGCGACAACCGCGTTTTCATTATCAAAATAATAACGGGTTTCACCAAACACCCCAAAATAAAAAGGAGCGTCGCTACGGGCCGCAACGGCGTCAATAGAAGCGACTCCGCCAAAGGCAGCGTCTTTGGGATACTGCAAAGGGCCACCATTTGAGCGTCTATTTTCTAATGAAATTCCGGTTCGCAATTTTGCCCCAAATTCCCATGGGCTTTCATGGTGGTCAGGAGTGGCTTTTGCAGACAGTGGCTCAGGATTTTGTTTTATGTATTTGAAATCAAATTTTTCTTCATCAATAAGTGACAAACGTGTTGGACGTTCTGCCAATCTTTCGCGACGGGTTTCAAAATCCATCAGAGTTTCACGCAGACTTTTTGTCAAAGCCACGGTGGTCTCTGAGGGAGTGCCCTCAACTTTATCCTTAAAAGAAATTGAACAAACAGGTTCAGAACTTGTTTTGGTGCTCAGAGTTTGGGCAAATGCAGCCCCACTCAATGCAACCGATAGGCCAGCTAAAATAAATGGATTTTGTTTCACTAAAGAACTCAGCTTTCTCCCCTCGTTACCCCCTTCAGAACAGAACAAAAGCGGATCAAAAAAGTTTGGGAAAATGAGAAAGCGCGCCCGAATGGGACACGATGAACCTCACAACCTCGACTCCTCCAAGCCTGAAGTGATTAGTAATGAGGCTTAATTTTTCTGTCAAGTGGCGATATTCAAAATCAAAAAGCTTCGTTAACAAGAGATAACAGTTTAAAGATTTCTCTCGAGTTTATGATTTTAAAAAAAATAAATTTTTGGTCCCAATTTTTTTTGAGACTCAATTTTATTTTTTTCTATTGTACTGCCCTAGGTTTTTTCACAACTCGGATTTTAAATGCCCAACCCGATTACGAAAAAAAAGTTTCAGGCCCTGCCAATTTTGCAGTTTTTGCCGGCACTAGCCCCGAAGTTTCCTGGCTTTTGAAAATGCTCATTCCCGACGATTTAAAAATTGAAATTTTGACTCTCTCTCACCGCAATCACAATACTCACACCAACGAAATTCGGGCCCAGGCTTTAAGCGCATTGTTGAAAGCTGATTTCCTATGTCAATTTGGAGCTGGCCTTGAAACTCACTGGCTCAACGTGCCCCTACTGAATGCACGCAACCCAAGACTCCTTCCTCAGGCCGGAGGTTATTGTGATCTATCAATCCCCTTCAAATATCCTTCACCACAAACTTCTACTTTTCAGGCTGAAGGCATTCCCACTCATTATTGGTTAGGCCCAAATCATTTTCTTAGCTCCGCTCGCTATTTGAGAGATTATTTAACACTACAATACCCCATGCTAGGTCCGCGCATTGAGGACCAGTATAAAAAACTCAAAAATTCTCTTTCTAATTTGTCAGCGCACCCCGATCTTGCAGAGATCCGAAAGAAAAAATGGTGCATTTTGGGAAATGAGTTTTTAACTTTTTTTGGGGATTTCAAAATCTCAACGATCCCACTTTACGAAACACCCCATTCTTCAGCTCCCAATCCCAAGCAATTTTTAAAATGGATTAGACTCATCCACGACCAAAAACCCACAGCTCTGTTGATGCCCATAAACTACCCACTGCCTTTGATAAGAAAAATTCAAGAGGCCACTCAAATTCCAGTTATCTACCTACCACTTTCAATGGATCAATCCCCCTACCCTAATGATTATATTGGCTTTCAATACTATGTCGTATCCTTGCTCGTGGAGCACACGCTAAAACTATGAAAATTCTAGACTGCCAATTAGGACCCTCAAAATCCCACTTTGAAATCTTTGATGGTGACTTCATCGTCGTTACCGGACCTAAAGGTTCGGGGAAGTCCTCGCTTCTTGAGTTTTTTTTAACAGGCCAGCCTCATTCTCAGGCCTCTAATTGGAAAGTCTTAATTCCTACTTCTGAATTTTTTATTTTTAGCAATAATTTTCTGAGTGCTTCTGATGTGCCCTTTTTGGTTAAAGATATTGTTTCACTTTTAACGACTCCCTATTCGGAATCCTACACAGACGATGTTCGTGCCCTTTTAAAGCGCAGGAAAATTTTAGAAAAATCATGGACTGAACTTGATCGCCAAGAAAAAATTGAAGTTGTTTTGCTAGTTTTAGCGGTCGTATCACCCCGGGTTTTGGTTCTGGATGATCTTTTAGAAAGTTTGTTTTTTGAAGAAAGAAATCAGATTTTGCAATTTTTGTTTTCGAAATTCGCGAGTTCACCCTCAAAAACGCTTCAAACCCATAAAACCGATGTCGCCCAAAATTTGTCCTGTGTTATTTTAACTTCCTCAATACTTAAGAAAAAGGATTTTGCGATACCATCCTACCTTAACTTTAAGGGCCTTGAACTTTCTGGATCGGGAATTCTTTCCCTTCCACACACCGAAAATGGTACACATGGCTCTCCTTGATGTCTTTTTTTGGAATATTTTAACGGCCACCTGCGTTGGATTTGCCCTTTCGGCTATCGGAGTCCAATTTTTTTTAAGGTCTCAAAGTCTTCGACCCCTTTCAATTTCTCAGCTTTCTATTTTCATTTTTCTAGTCCTCGATTCCCTAAACCAGCATTCAGTTTTTTTATCGCCTATTGGGGGCTACGAGCCTCCCCAACGTGTTTTCCTCGCCGCTGTTTTTTTAGTGATTGTAATTGAGGCCATCGTAGATTTTTTCATAAAACGAAGAACATCGCGAGAACTCAGAGCTCGCATCGAAACACCTCTTTTTGTTTACCTTGCCCTCACGGGTTTGACTCATTGGTTTCATGAAGTCTTTGAGGTTCATCATTCGCCTCTTGATTTTTTATCTCACCGAAGTGTCATGTCGCTAACAAAGCCTGAATGCTTTTTAATGATGGGTCTAAGTTTTTTTTCGGGACTTTTTTTGCTGCCCTTTTGGAAGAGAATGACCCTAGGTGGTTTTTTTTCGGCCCTAGGACATGAAGTTCCAAAGGGCCTCAATCTAGAAGTTATAAATCGAATATGGAGAGTCACCTCTCTCACAGCCCTCTGTTTGTTTACTCTAAATTTTGGTCAGATTTGGACATTGTCGATCATGTTTATACCCTCGCAGTTTCTTGGCCTGATGGGTATTCGTGGGCATCGGCTTTTTGTATTTTTGTGTCTTTTTGTCGGCTCAATGGGGCCGCTTATTGGATTTTTACTTTCAGTAAAATTTGAATCCTGGCCCACAACTTCCTCGACAATATTAGTTACAATCTTTTTGAGTTTTGTTTTAGGGATGTTAGCTAAGGTCAAGGGAGCGAGAGGTGATTTCAAAACTTAAAAGCTGGTTTTGAGATCCAAAACTTAGGTTAGCTTGTATTTCGCCCCCGCCTAAAATTTGGGGCACCCATAACCTGTCGCCTGGCCAAAATCGATTCCAGTCTATTTTCGATTGACTATACCAAAAGGCTCGACATTCCTCATTTTCAGTCGGAGTCGTGTTCAGATCTTCTATTTGGGTTCGGTAAACATGACAGAAATTATTGTGATGGCTTCTTTCTTTTTCGAATACAAATTTCAACCGAGCTGTGAGTTTTAAGGATTGAGTCCTAAGACCCGTTTCTTCGAAAAGTTCACGGTGAGCGGCTTGGTGAAGATCTTCACCTGCCTCGACTTTGCCTCCAGGAAAATTCCAGAATCCTTTGCCGAGGCCTCTTTTCTTTTCGATTAGCAAAAGCAAGTCTTGATTGGGATGTTGGCCAATAATTAAAGTTGTAAGTTTCATCGAGTAGACTGGACGTTATCCTGATTCTCTCGGAATTTCATCGGTAGGCCCATGACCAACCCCTTTTTGGAATTTTTTTTCAGGTACACTGTAATAGAATATGACAGTGTACAAAGAACGGGCATAATTACAGCGAAGGCTTTAAGCAAAAATGAAGTTAAAAAATGTTTTGAATTTATATATAGGATTTTTCGTTTTTTTCGGTTTCTTTCAGCACGACACTTTTGCCCAAAGCAAAAAAAAGCCTCCATCAAAAAGAATTTCACCAAAAAAATTGCAAAAAAAGACACCTGAGGCCGCAGTGATTTCTGAAAAAAGCACACCAACGGCAGAGACCCTTCAAAAATTGCCCCCTCCCGCCGAGAACGCACCGAGCGCTTACCCGGACGCCTCACAGTTTGAAAAATCACAAATGCCCTCGCCCTTTGTTCGTTGGAGTCTGTTTTTGAATGGTGGCCTTAGCGTGCCAGGTCAAGCCGACACCAATCCACGTATCGGCTACGGCGGAGGGATCGCCTGGCCAATAGACGACTCACTTACTATGGGACTGGGCTTTATAATGAGCAAAGAAACTCGCGTTTCAGATGCTGAAACTTTTCAATTCGACACTTACACCGCACGAATGGATTTTAACTATTGGTTTAGAAGTCCCACAGTGGAAGGACTTTCAATGGGGCTATTTGGGGGATGGTCTCAAATTAGATATCGCCTTTCAAATGGACTCACACAAACTTTATCGGTACCGGTAAATCGCACCAACAGACCCCTCTTGTTTGGTGGCAAACTCGGATGGGATTGGGGAATTGGCAACACTCTAAGCCTTGGAACCGAAGTCCTCTATGGATTTTATTTACCCTCGACTCAACTCAATGCTTTTCAAATTGTTGATATCATGACCACGCTGAGAGTTAGGTTTTAACTATGGGAGACGCGACTGCGGTCATACTTATTTCGTTGGGGGTTGGAATATGCAGTGTTTTGCAATCAACCCTGAACAAAACTCTAATGCTGACGTGGGGATTGGAACTTACAGTTTTTTTAACCTGCGCACTCATGGCGTTAATTTCGGGAGTTTACCTTTTTGTTTCACAAAAATTTTCAAACACCCAAGTCGTAACCGTTGAGCCCAATTTTTTATTTTCTAAATTGGGTCTTTGGATAACACTTGCCGCAATTTTAGGAGCCCTCATTTTGTACGGGTACCCCTATGCCATGAAAAATTTTGGTGCCACTCGAGTTATCGTTTTAGCCGTAACGGCGCAATGCCTAACCGGTTTAGCTTGGGATTATTTTGCTGAAGGCCAGAGTCCATCCCCAATGCGACTGGTTGGAACCCTAATGGCTGTAGTTGGAGCAACTCTGGCTCAATCTCGGTGATAAAATTTTTTAGATTTAGAAATACGTAAATAGCTGAAAAGGGGCTCCGCCGAGTTTGCAAGCTTCATTTTCTTTAGCATGCAAGTTTATGGGAGCATGGAGATCTTGGTCAGTTGCTTCAGAGAGTTTTCTTAGACCTGCAAAAACAGCGGGGTTTTTTTCCAAAACAAGTTGCCTAACTTTGTCGCTCGCCAGGTCACTCTCAATTTGAAGAAGTTCAGTTTCGATAAAACGCTTCAATTTTTCTTTGTGAACTAGGACGTCGGTAAGGGCCGCAGGAACGGTGAGGCCTACTGCCCGAGCCCTCCGCTCGAGACGTACCAACTCATCTTCCATAAACTGCCGCTCTACAAACTTTGCAATTTGATCGCGAGTTAAAGTGGAAAACTGATCATGGGCTTTGTAGACAATTTTTAAAATGAGTTCTTTATTGCCACTATCTGGGTAAAACTTAATGACCCACTCAGGAAACCCTACTGCCTTTGATGTGGCGGGCTCGGGTCCGATTAAAAAACCTCCCTGATGAGGAATTGATCGGTGGTTAAATTTTACTCGGTAGTAGGTTGATTGTTCTAAATGGGGAATGCCACTCAAACTACCTGCTTCAGATTGGGTTTTGAGAACCTCCAAGGCAGCTAAAAACATTTGAGCCATTTCACGGGCCCTAAGTCTTTTAGGGTAGTCGCCATTGGCTTTGGTAGCCAAAACAACGTGCATTTCAGTGAGGCATGCTGATTCAGCCTTGGTCGCCTGAATTCCCAAAACAAGACAA
>CAXNEW010000038.1:0-17082 GCA_964201665.1 Bdellovibrionota bacterium | reverse complement strand
ACTGACCCTAAAGAAATGAACTCCCAGTTTAACTCATTGCCTCTTCGAGTTGGGCAAAGCCTTTTTTTCAGAGGCCTCGATTCAGGTGAGGCTAAAAAATCTGGCGATGGAAGCAAAAAAAATCCCATAACGATTTCCTACCCTCGCTTGGCGGTCGATTTAAAAATCGCCGACATTGTTTTGTTTGATGATGGCCTCGTCAGAATGAAAGTCACCGAAACTTTCCCCACTGAAAATCTTGTGCAGCTTACGGTAGAGCACGGAAAAACACTGGGCGAGAACAAGGGCGTAAACATGCCTGGAGCAAAACTCTCAACTCTGGGAATTACCGAAAAAGACTGGGGAGACATTCAGTTCGCTCTCGATCACAATTTTGATTTTTTGGCTCTAAGCTTTGTGAGGTCCGCTCGAGAGGTTAAAAGTCTCAAAAATTTTCTCACGAGCAGGGGAAGTTCTGCACAAGTCATTTCAAAAATAGAAAAAGCCGAAGCTCTTGAAAATCTCGATGAAATTTTGTTTCAGTCTGATGGACTCATGGTTGCCCGCGGAGACTTAGGGGTTGAAATCGGCAACGACAAAGTTCCCCTCGTGCAAAAGGATATTATTCGAAGATCTAGGCTTTCAGGAAAACCCGTAATTACTGCAACACAAATGCTCATGAGTATGGTTTCCTCGCCTACTCCAACGCGAGCCGAAGCCAGCGATGTCGCAAATGCTGTGTTGGACGGTAGCGACGCGCTGATGCTGTCAAATGAAACTGCTTCGGGGGATTTTCCCTTAGAGTCGGTTCGAACAATGCACAATATTATTTTAGGGGCTGAGGGGATCCAACCCGGACAGTTTGGTGTCAAAGATACCAGAAATTCATTTTTTTCTGGCGAAACTATTCCCATTTCTGAAGCGATTGAAGCCGCTGCCACCTCGCTTGCCCGAAGTATTGGAGCCAAAGCGCTGGCCTGTCTCACTCGAAGTGGACAGGCTGCAAGGCAACTTGCGAAATATCGTCCGCCGGTTCCGATTTTTGCCTTTGCTGAAAATCCAAAAGTTCGAGCTCAATTGTGTTTGTGCTGGGGGGTTTCTGTAGTTCCCTGGAAAGAGGTCACCGCCCAAGACTACACCCTGTTTGATGAACTCGTTTCCGAGTTAGGTCGCCTGGGTTTTTTAAGTGATGGGGATTCCTCCGTCCTTACTGCGGGAATTCCTACCTCGAGGCAAGTCGGCACAACAAATACCGTAGTTGTAAAAAAGTTCCCCGTTCGACGTGACAGTACGAGCGGCGTATAACTGAAAAATATTTATGAAATATTCAGGAAATTTTTCATTTTTGCACCCGCAAAATTGGACATGGAAATTCTATTTTTGGGTTTCAGCAATCCTTTTAGGACTTAATTTGTTGGGATCTAGAGGGATGGTTCACCACATCATTCTATTGCAAGAAGAAGTGCGCCTAAAAAATCAAGCGATTGCCTTGCAACAACAAATTGATGAAAATCAAATGAAGGTTAAGAACTTCAATCGCTTCCCCGTGGCCAGGGCAAGGGCCATTCGAGAAGAATTGGGCTTTCTTTTGAAAGATGAAATCAGCTACGAGTTTTTGAAAGACCATCAGGTGGAGCCAAACCTTACTGTTGGCCCTTCATCGAATCCTTGATATCAACTTCGGTTCGTGAGTTATTCTAGAAAGTTTTTTGGTATCCCTTTTTTCTTGTTTTTTTCGAGTCTTGTAACTCAAGCAACGGAAAGGTCGGCCTCCCAAACTCTAGTATTTGAAATTTCACTCGTGCAACCAGGCCATCCCCTTAGATCTTGGTTAGATTCCCTAACTCAAGCCGATTCAAAAAAATCTGAAAACGCGCTTTATGAATTTAGCTCTGAAACGCAAACCTGGGCGATGAATCCCCTCAATCCAAGTTTGAAAGGAATGGTTTTGCCAACTTTTGCTGCCGAAAGACCGGGTGTTGCTGGAAGCCCTCAAACTCAGTTTAAAGTCGAGGAGTGGTTAAAGGCTTCCACTGAAAATGGCATTCTTAGGCTTGCCCTAAAACCCGTGAAGGCTATTGGGGGTGGCGGCAAACCGTTAAAAAAATTTTCCATTGGCCCTCAAGCACAAAAAAACTTCCTTGCTGGGGAATTTCGGAAACTCCTAACCCAAATGAATCCCCCATTTTTTGCCAAACCCTTTGTCGAATTCACTCCTCGCCCTTTGGGCCTCGAGTTTGAGGGCCCTCTCGCCAATTTAAAACTTTCCCTTCAAGTCGATCCCCTGTTTCAGAAAGATTCAAAGGTTTCAAATGCTTGCAATTTGATAAAAACATGGTTACTTTCCCGCCAGCTCGTGAATTCAAACACCCACCCAAACTTTCAAGGGAGCCTAGTGTTGGAGTGCGGTTTGCTAGGTTTAAATGAAACTGAAACAGGTGCTCTTGTGATGTATCGATTACCCCTTCCAATTATTTCAGGCCTCGATAGAAGTTTTCCCTTGAAAACTTCCGCCGATACGAGAAGTGTATCGCTTCTGCAAAGTTTGGTTGAAACGCCCCGACTCTAAATTAAAGAGAGAAACTTTTAAGAATGAAACGCATTATTGATTCAGTTGTTTCGACCTTGATAACGCTGACAGCAATTTCTTTTCTTACCTTTGTTTTAATGAAAATTGTTCCTGGGGGCCCCTTCGATGGTGATAAGGCCCTACCCCCCGAGGTGATGGCGAGCTTAAATGCCAAGTTTCGACTCGATTTGCCTTGGTATGAGCAGTACGGCCTTTATATCCGTGATATTTTTACTGACTTTAACTTCGGACCTTCGATAAAATATATTGGACGTTCAGTAACAGAAATCATTGGAGATTCTCTTCCTGTTTCGATTGAACTCGGAACCTATTCTATTCTTCTAGCCCTGATTGTCGGTTTAACACTTGGAACTTTGGCGGCTGCTTGTCGGGGTACCTGGGCTGATTTTACGGCAATGATTCTTGCTATTTCTGGAGTTTCACTCCCAAGTTTTTTGGTCGCTGCCCTGGCCATTTTAGTTTTTGCTCAAGGCCTCAATATACTGCCTGCAGCTTTTTGGGATGGTCCCGAGCATCGAATTCTTCCCACACTGGTTTTGGGATTAAGGCCTGCAGCCATTATTGCCCGGTTAACTCGTTCTTCGGTTCTCGAAGTTCTGTATCAAGATTATGTACGAACGGCGCGAGCCAAGGGATTAGCGCCCTTCCGTGTTTTGTTTTTTCATGTTTTAAGAAATGCTTTGGTGCCTGTCATTACAGTTCTGGGCCCCTTAAGCGCACAAATCCTTACAGGTTCTTTTGTTATTGAATATGTCTTTTCGGTTCCGGGTTTAGCTTCACATTTTATTCAAGCTGTAACCAACCGAGATTATCCGTTGATCATGGGGGTGACTCTTTTGTATGCGACGTTTTTAGTTGTTTTAAATCTTGTTGTTGATGTTGTTTACGGAATTGTAGACCCTCGAATGCGGACGGGTGGCTAATGAGTACCGCAAATACAACTGCAGAATTGTCGCAGCCTAAATCAAAATTCTTTTCACTCCCTAAGGCTGTCATTGTTTCAGTTCTTTTCATTGGCCTTTTGGCTTTTGTAACTCTATTTGCTCCAATTTTAACCCAATTTGATTATGATTCTCAGGACGTTTTCAGGTCATTTCAGCTGCCCAATTTGACACACCTTTTTGGAACTGACGCTCTTGGCAGAGATCTTTTTAGCCGGTTGCTCTATGGCGGGCGCGTAAGCATGTCGATCGCCTTGGTCACGGCCTTGAGTTCAGTTGCCATTGGAATTTGTTACGGCACCTTAGCTGGCTATGCTGGAGGCTGGACCGAGCGAGTTCTAATGAGGATCGTTGATATCCTTTACACTCTGCCTTCTCTGATCATCATGATTTTGGTGATGCTCGTTTTTGGGCGAGATTTGTTTGGAATTTTTATTGCCCTTTCAATTACAGGTTGGCTGGGTACTGCTCGCCTAATGAGAGCCCAAGTTAAAAGTTGGAAAAACCGCCCCTTTGTTGAAGCAGCTCGGGCTCTCGGAATGGGGCCTTTAAGGACAATTGTTAGGCACATTATCCCCAATTGCGTGGGTCCGATTATTGTTGAGCTTAGCTATCAGATTCCAACCAATGTTTTGGCTGAAGCCTTTTTGAGTTTTCTGGGTATTGGACTTCGCCCTCCCATTCCAAGTTGGGGAATTTTGGCTGAGGAAGGCTGGAAAACTCTTCAGGTTTACCCACACCTCACAATTTTTCCTGGAATTGCAATTTTTTTAACAATGTTGGCTTTTAATATTCTCGGAGATCACCTCCGAGATAAATTGGACCCTGTATTGCGCGGACGTTAAGGAGAATTCCCCCCATGAAAATTCAAACAAAAACTATAGGCCTGCTGGCAGCTTGCGCCCTACTTTCGGCAGCCTGCTCAAGAAAAACTGAGGCCCCCGATGAGCTCAGGTTTCGACTCAATACCGATCCTCCCTCGATTGATTGGACTCTTTCGACAGATAACGTGTCTAAAGAAGTCATCGAGTTTTTACATGAAGGCCTTTTAGTTCACTCGCTTGACGCCAAAGTCAATGCCGCTATGGCAGAATCCTGGGAAGTCAGCAATGGCGGGAAAACCTACACTTTTAAATTGCGTGAAGGACTTAAGTGGAGTGATGGGCAGCCCCTTATTGCACAACATTTTGTCGATGGTTTCGAACGCGCTTTGAATCCAAAAAGTGCCTGCGAATATGCCTACTTTCTTTTCGATCTTGTAAACGCAGAAGACTACCAGGGCGGAAAAATTACTGATTTTTCAAAAGTCGGAATTGTTGCCAAAGACGATCGAACGGTTGTTGTGAACCTTCGCAACCCAGTGGCCTTTTGGATTTTTGTTCCCGCCTTCTGGCCCACCTACCCTATCCGCAAAGATGTCATCGCAACTCACGGTGACAAATGGGTAGATCCCGGAAAAATGGTTTCCGCTGGATTGTACAAACTTGTTGAATATCAAAGGGACTCCAAGGTTGTTTTAGAAAAAAATATTCACTACTGGGACAAAGCGGCTCTTGAAAAAATGCCCGCTAAAGTTGTGTTTCGCGTTGTAAAGGATGATTCGACAGCTGTAGCCCTGTTCAAAAATGGCGATTTTGATATCGTTCGTGATCTTCCGCCCATTCAAATTCAAACACTTTCAAAACTTCCGGGTTTCAGATCTCATCCCTACCTAAGAGGTTACTATTTTGGGTTTAACACCAAAGACCCCTCGGTCAGTGATGTGAATATTCGTCGTGCTCTTGCACACGCCATCGACCGTAAAGAGTTTGACCAAATTTTTGGTCCCATGATTCGGCCCTCAAAAACCTGGAATCACCCGGCTCTAGTCGGCTATTCCGCTGAACGAGGTCTTGATTTTAATCCTGAACTTGCTCGAAAACTTTGGGCTGAAGCAAAGAACAAACCCAAAGCCATTGAGTTTGCCTACGACCAAAAAGAATTTAACAAATTAGTAGCCGAGAATATTCAAGGTCAGTGGAAAAGAAATCTCGGTATCGAGGCCAATCTTACCAGTATGGAATGGAAAGTTTACCTCAAAGCCTTAAGAGCTAAGTCACCAGCTGTGTGGCGTATGGGCTGGGGTGCTGATTATCCCGATCCTGATACTTTTTTCAGTTTGTACACCTGTAAGTCAGGAAACAACTTCACGGGTTTTTGCTCGACAGTTTTTGATGGTTTGATTCGGTCAGGAGCAGCTGGCCAAAATCCTGCTGAACGCGCCAAGGCCTACGGTCAAATCGAAAAAATATTGCTTGAAGATGAAGTGGCTATTGTTCCCCTTTTTGCTCAAACCAACATGCATCTTATTTCGAGTCGGCTTGAGGGTTTTGATGTTAACCCCATGGGTTATTTGGAGTTAAAGACTCTTAGACTTAAAAAATAGTCTCACACCTGTGGGTGGCCCCCTTTTTTAGTAGTCATTCACCTTGTAAACTTATCAAGGTGAATGACTACTTTAGTTTTAAAAATCAATTTTGTTTAGCAAGCCTGTTCATCGTCTTTGGGGTTTTAGCCCCCTCGGCGAAAGCAAAAACTTTCAAAACCCAGTTTGTAAAACTCGAGCTACCGGCCAACTGGGACTGTAAACAAGAAGAGATCGATTGGGTTTGTTTGCCTGATAATTTGGCTGAGCGCTCAGAAGCTATGCTTGTGATTGTGACCAAAGCGGTCAACGAAGTCGATGATACCTTAGATAAATACGAAGAAACCTTAAAAAAGGGTCGAGAAATGCGCGACCTTTTAGGTAATGCCTACACAAGTCAGGTTAAATCTATTCGAAGACGCCAAATAAACAATTTACAGTGGATTGATGCCCTTCATTTGGGCGCAGAAATTCCTGGTTTCTATACCCGCTATGTTGCAGGCATTCGCGAAAAGGTTGCAGGTCTTGTGACCTACTCTGTTGCAGAATCTGTTTACCCCAAGTACGCGGCCCAACTTGATGCCATGATTGACTCAGCAGAGATCTTTTTTGATCCCAAAGCCTTTGCCGAGGCTATGAACGCGGGCCCGACGAGCCTTCTTGGAGCCCGCCGTGGTGGCGGATTGGGCGGCAGATCAGCTCCAAAAATGGAAGGCGAAAAAATCGCGGATCCCGCTAAACCCAGTGAAGATTTAGATTCCACACAAATTATTGCCGGATTATTTATTTTAGGCGCTATAGGCTACGTAATTTGGAAACGCCGCCAACGAAGCTAGTGTAGTGATTCATACATATCTTTACAGTGGGCTCGATCTTTTGGGAGCCCTCTTCGTTGCTCCTCCTTGCTCTAGTGCGAGACTAGCGCCGCGTCGTCGCGCCTCGATGGCTCCCAAAATCTCTTCGCCGACTGTAAAGATCTGTAAGAATCACTACACTAGTCGTCCGTGAAATAGGGGAGCTTCATTGAAGGCCTGTCGAAAAAATAAGAGTGAGTCCACTCAAAAAAATACTCACTTCAACAATAACAAAAAACATCTTTTCTGGAATTTTCTTTAGAAGTTTTTTGCCTACAACGGCTCCTGCGTAGGCCGCAAGTCCAAGAAAAGGAATAAAATAAAGGTGCCTGGTTTCTAAATATCCATTCTTAACGTAGATCCCTCCACGAAATAGATCCCCGCCAAAATCAATCCAAGCGGATAGGACCACAAAGGCGCCCTTAGTGAGTCCAAAAGAGGCTAAACCCAAGCCGCGAAGCGCTCCTCCGGTTCCAATAAATCCTGTTAAAAAACCTGACAGGTACACGAGTCCTGTAGCAATAAAATTCGGAGTGCGGATTTTATTTTTTCGCAGGAAAAGTTGAATCAACGAAAATAAACACAAAAAAACTCCCAAAATAGTCTTACTCATCGAGATCGGCACTTTGTCGGTGAGCAACGCTCCAAATATGGTCAAAAGCAGGGTTGGAAAAACCAAAGTTAAAATATGCTTCCAGCTAAAAAATTTTCGAAAAAGAGTGACCTTAGAAATATTGGCAAAAACATGCAGCATGGCTGTAAGAACCAACACAAAATGAAATGTTTCAAACAAGGTACCCACGGGCATAAAGAAGGTTGAAGAGCCGAAACCACTGACAGTTCCTAAAACTTCCGAAACAAAAGCTATCAAAATTAATAACAGGTCATGCCATTCCATAAGCCAAATAACTTACAACTATTGAAGGGTTTAGGGGAGAAATCTCGATTTCCCCGTTTCAGGGCTCAAGCGGTAGCCCCGTAACCTGGGCCCATTTAAACTGGAGTGTATTTGACTGGTAAATGGATTCCCAATTGGCTTTTTGGGCCATGGCGTGAGTGCCAAGAGCTTCGAGTAAATCTTTTGCGGGGATACTCCCCAGGGTGAAGGCCACAAATGAATCCGTAAAAAGTTTTCGAGCCCGTTTTGAGGCCTCCTCGCGTAAAACACCTTCGGCTTTATAGAATTCCAAATCGGCAAGGGTTCGTTCAACTTCTACCTGTAGTCCCAAAAGTAAATTGTTCATCAGGGCTTCAGCCTTGATTCTCTCGGCCCTGGCCATTTCTGCACGGGCATTTTTTTCAAAAAAATTCAAATTCCACCTTAATCCCAGTGCGAGAACCCCTGATAGTTCATTAAGCGGATCATAGGCAAAGGGCGACAAAGGATCATCTCGGTGTGGAGAAACTGTGTAACGAGCTTGACCCGCAAAAAAAAGCACGGGAAGTCTTTGTGCTGATTCGGAAAGCTCAAGACTCTTTCGGGCTTCAAGATTTTTTTTTAGTGCCTGCGCCTCAGGGCGCGACTGGGCCGCAATATTTTTCCACTCTTCTAAAGGTTTTTCATTTATGAAAACCGGACGCGCTTTTAAATTTCCGCGATCCCACTTGGGACTCCTCTCGCCGGCCCCCTCACTAAACCCTGCCTTCCAGGCCATGGCTGACCGCAATTGTTCTCCGGTCTTTTTGGCCTCCAGCTCGCGGGCCTTTGCTTCAGCTAAATAGATTTGAAGTTTTTCCAAATCCAAAAACGACGGGGCGCCTTTTTGATTGCGCTTTCGGGCACGCTGTCCTGTTTCGAGAGCCTCCTCAAGTTTTAAAACTAAATCCTCAGCCAAACCCCCAAGCTCAAATGCGAGCTGGTATCCGTAGTAAATTTGGGCAACTTGATACTGAAGGTTAAGCTCGTCGCGGGCTTTTAAAAATTCTTCGGCTTCAGTTCCACTTCGAGCAGCATCCCTCCCCGTCGATAGGGCGCCAAAGGTATAAAGGGGAATTTGAATTTCCAATTGGGTGCCCGAAGTTACGCCCCATTTCGCAAAATCAGTTTCTCCCAATATCGCATTACCTCGAGCCTGGGGCGAGGGTCCGGCAAACAAATCCCATTTACCACTTGGCAGAGCCAAAGAAGAAGCCAATGATTCACGGGCCCTTGAGAATTCAATCTGTGCTTCTGATACTTTCAATTCACTTTTTTCATGGGTTTTTGCACGCTCAATAAATTCTTTCAGGGATAATCGAGGAGATAATTTTGTATCCTGGGCCTTCGATTCAAACAAAAACAAAATCCAAAAAAAAGAAAAAGCGAATCTGCAAAAAATCATTTTTTAGCTGTTTCCAGGTTTTTCACACGGGCATCTTTTACCCGAGCCTTCATTTTTTCGAGAATCTGTGAGAAGGTTTTTTTCTTTAAGGCTTCGTCAAACTGCCTTCTCAAATTGACCGATAATTTTTCGCCTTCAATGACGGCATCTATCACATTTTCGGGTTTGGTTTTTGAATAAACGAGATCCACCTCGAGCTCCTGCTGAACGATCTCACCCCTTTTTTCACGTTCAATTTTTGCCCGAATCTTTACCTGCGATTTGAATTTCGGTGAAACCGAAAAATCCATTTGATCAGAAGTTATTGAGATTTTTTTTGCAAGCGGAAACACAACTTCTTGGAGCAAGTCTTGGAGGGTCGCCAAAAAATCTTTCCTCTCAGGTTCTGAAATCTTCTTCCACTGTGGCCCCAAAGACGCTCGAGACAACTCTACAAAATCAATTTGTTTGGAAACCTGTTCTAACTTTTGTTTTTTCTGGTTTTCTAAATCACTTGAGCCCTGAACCATTTTTTTTGACAAGTCTGAGATCTCTAAAAGATCTTTCATAAAGTTGCGAGCCATGGCCTCTAGTGAATTTGTCTGTGGCGCGCTCAAACCCATCGGGCAAATCAAACAGAGTCCCAAAAAAAAGGCCCGAACTCCCTTAATTGAAATTGTAATTGCAATTTTTTTCACAACCTTCACACCCCACCCCAAGTTAAAGGAACCCCAAGTAGCAAAGCTAAAACCCACAAGATTGCCCCGACCCAGAAAGGCACATTTGCGTTGTCATCCCATTGTGAGGGCCAGGCCTCTGCCAACATGGCTACAAAGGCGCCAACTCCTGAAAAAAGCCATCCCACAGAAGCCGCAGACCATCCTGCAAGTATTCCAGTTCCGCCAACAGGATCTAAAAGGTTTGCCCCTAAAATATTCCACGAAACAAAACCTGCTCCGAGGGCAACGAAAAAACCGGCAAAACTTCCTTCGAGAGTTTTTTTTCCGACAATTTTAATTTCGATTTCAGTAAGGCCCTGGTTCCAAAATTTTTCAAACACTCGAACCCACTCGACTCTTCCCCATTTCGATCCCACGATTCCGGCCACAGGGTCCATCCACGCAAGAATCAAAATCGATTGAACCGCCAAAACCTTAGGCAAAAAAACAAAAGCCCAAAACAATCCGAGGGCATAAAACATTTGGCCACTGAGTTCGCTCTTTTCGCGCGGACGTATGAGTTTAGAAAAAATACTCATCAAAACTGAATTTAATTTAGGAAAAACAAATCTTGAAAGTTCAAATCCAACTAAAATGAAGGTCAAAATTGAAACGGCAATTATTGATGATTTACGATCAAACAAAAAAACGAAAAGACCTACGGCAATTGTGCCCGAGACTAAATGAAAAAATGCACGAGGCAGTTGTTGAATTATTTCGGAATTCGATTTTTGAGCCCTGCCCATGCCTTTGACAATCCCCGCTCTCTATCCCGCTTCCAAAAAAGCTATTTTTTGGGTTTTTTACCCTCTGAAAAATCCTCTTCATTTTCAGCCCTCAAATTAAATCCCACCAAGGGCCCCTTACCCTGGCGAACAATAACAGGCTCGGGAGTCGAAAAATCAATTACGGTGGAGGGCTCACTGGCAACAGGTCCTGAATCCAAAATAATATCTATTGATTTTCCGAATAGCTTTTGAATTTTTTTTGGATCAGTGAGCGCTTCGCCATCTGAGGTTGAACACGAAGTTCCAATAATGGGATGTCTTAGCCCATTGCAAAGAGCCCAAACCACAGGATGATCCGGTACACGAATGCCGACACTGCTTCGCCGACTCACTAAGAGTTTTGGAACCATTTTTGTAGCCGGCAAAACAAAAGTGTAGGGCCCAGGAAGAAGTCTGCGCATGGCCCGGTAAGCCCGATTATTTACAATTGCAAACTGCGAAAGCTCTTTTAAATCTGCACAAATAAAACTCAGGGGTTTCTTAACGTCCCGTTTTTTTATTTGAAAAATGCGATCAATAGCCTTTTTGTTAAATAAATCACACCCGATGGCATAACCGGTGTCTGTCGGGAAGGCTAAAATCCCTCCTCGTTGTAAAGTAGCAACAGCTTGATCGATTACTCGCGCTGCGGGTGTTGGAAGGTGAACTTCAAGCAGCATTTCCAATAATTTAACACAATCATTCTCCCCCCGAAACAGAGACCAACAGGAATCTTCTTGCCAATACTTGTTTAGATCGGCATCAAGATGGCCAAAATGGTCCAAAATGGAGTTTTTGCCCTGGCCGATTCAAACAAGATTGCCTTTGAATCCCGAATTGGCCCCCATCACGCAGGGAAAAGCCTTGTTGGCTTTTTAACCGACCGTTTTACTTATTTTAACCAGAGTCTCTGGCTTGAAAAAATTGCCGCTGGTGATGTTTTACTCAACGGTTTAAAGGCCTCGGGCCAAGAAAACTTAGGGTCTGGAGACAGTGTAAAATATTTGGCTCTCATTCAGGCCGAACCCCCGGTGCCTCGCAGTATTCCGGTAATTTATGAGGACGAAGACCTTCTTATTGTAAATAAACCCGCCCATATTCCCGTTCACCCAAGTGGGCGGTATCTGCGCAACACTTTGATACATGTTTTAAAGGCGAAGCGTCCTAAAGAAAGTCTTTTGTTTTTAGCCCATCGCCTAGACCGCGAAACCTCGGGTCTTTGCGTTTTGACTAAAACCCATCTGGCTAAAGAAAAAGTGTATTGGCAGTTTTTTAGAGGCGAAGTTGAGAAAACCTATGAGGCCCTGGTTTGGGGAGCTCCAAATAAGGATTCGGGGCTGATTGATGCAGCCATGGGCCTTGGCACACCCGCCCAAACTAAAATTAGAATCAAACAAGTGATCGGCGGCAAAGATTCTAAAACTGCAAAAACCCGGTATCGAGTCTTAAAAACCCATTGGATTCAAGCTCCGACCTGGTCACCGCCTCCCTGGCCAAGACTCCTCGAAATGTGCCGTGCACGTGAATCAAAGGGCCTCCCGGCCGCCCCTCCGTGGCCGGTGACTCGAGTTGAACTGAAGCCCTTGACTGGCAGAACCAATCAATTGCGAGTGCACATGGCCCATCTAGGCTGCGGACTTCTGGGCGATAAGCTTTATGATCCCGACGAAAGCATTTTTTTAGACTGGAAAGAGCAGATGAAACTGAGTCCCAAGTCCAAGGAAGCCGGCCAACTTGGATTTGATGGGGCCCTACGTCGCCGATTGGTGCTCGACGCCCATGCCCTTCATGCAAAATCACTTAAGTTTAGACATCCTCGCTCGGGCCGGGTGCTTGAGTTTTCAGCTCCCCCTCCCCCTTCGTGGACTCGAATTTCGAATTCTAATGGCTAATGTGATGCTGATTTTGGCCCAAAATGTCTAAATATGAAGGGACCCTTGGCGAGGTCAAATTCTTTTGCTATGGCTTTCTCTCTTAAACCGGAACGGACTAGGAGAAAATTTAATGACGGCTGCACTTCGCACCTACGAGACAATTTGCATCACTAAAGTGGATATGCCCGAGGACAAATATAACGCCTTGGTTGAGCGCTGCAAAAGCGCAGTTTCTACAGAAGGTAAAGGCCAATGGCTTTACGCGGACGAATGGGGTCGAGCAAAAATCGCTTACACCATTGGTAAAGATAACCGCGGTCGTTGGACCTATTTCCGTTACCGCTCAAAAACAGAGGGCGTAAACGAAATTCGTAGGGCTTTAGGAATTAACGAGTTTGTTTTGCGAACCATAACGACCCAAGCTGATGCCGAAGGAAAAGATTACGAACCCATTCGCGCAAATATGCCCCAGGATTTGTTAGACCGTGAAAAAGGTCGGGACGCCTGGAGAGAAGAGCGCGCAGCTCGCCGAGGTAGCGGAGCTCCCTATGGCCACCGTCGAGAAGAAACAGCTGCTCCGGGTTCTGCCCTTGATGATTCTGACGAAGAAGCTTCTGCCGATTCAAGTCCCGCACGCGAAGAAAACAACTAAACTGAGCTTAGATCTAGAAGGTTTATTTTTATGAAAGTTATATTGTCTGAAAGTTACATGAGTTTAGGTGAGGCCGGCGACCTTGTAGAAGTACGCCCAGGTTACGCCCGAAATTTTTTACTCCCTCAACGAATTGCAGTTACTGCAACTCGCGCAAACATCAAAAGATTTGAAGAAAAATCAAAAGAGCTTGCTACCAAAAAAGAAAAAGAACGCGAAAATTCCAAAAAACTCCATAGCATTCTGGAGAAAATGGAACTTGTTTTGAAGAAAAAAGTGAGTGACGAAGGAAAACTCTTCGGGTCAGTCACAACCAAAGACCTTGAAGACCAGTTTGTAAAAACGGGCGCTCAGGTTGATCGCCGCCAAATTGTTTTGGGTCGTCAGATCCGAATGGTGGGCGACTACAAAATTCTTGTTAAACTTGTGGGCGGTCTAAAGGCCAATGTCACTTTGAAAGTGGTTTCAGAAGCCCCACCAAAAGTGGGCGCAGCCCAACCCGCTAGCGTTGAAGTTTATTCAGGTAAAGAGACTTTAAAAGCTGAAGCTCCTGCAAAAAAGCGCAAAAAGAAAACTGACGAAACTGAAGGCCAAGAGGCCAAAAAAGAAGCTACAGAAGAATAAGAATGACAAGGTGCTCATACAAACGAGCACTGCGACATCAGTTCTTCATTGCAAGTAAGCTGCGCATTTTGCAGTTTTAGCTCCATGGGTTTTGAAGTCCCAGGGGAAGGCCCTGCAAGCACAAATCAAGTAGCGAGATCCTTTCGCAGAAAAGATGCTTCCAATAATTTAGCCTTTGCGCCGGGCGAAAGACCTCATGACATCAACACCGAGCGGGCCGTCTTAGCGGGAATTTTTTTATCTAACGAAACTTTTCCTGAGATTCAAAATTGGGTTCGTACTGAAGATTTTTTCTTACCGGCACACCAAGATATTTTTGATGCCATGAAAAAGCTCTCAATGAAGAGCATTCCTGTGGATCTCACCACTGTTGCGGGTTACTTGCGAGAACAAGGCCAGCTGGATCGAATCGGGGGAGCCCCCTATTTGAGCCAAATTGCCATGACCCCTTCGACATCGATGCATGCTGTTGAATACAGCAAAATTGTTTCTGATCTCAGTTGGCGACGCAGACTCTTAGATGCTGCAGAAATGTGCAGGTCTGCTGCACTTAAGCCGGGGGATACACGAGACATTGCCAGTGAAATTGAGAAGCGTGTCTTTGGAGCAACCCAAGAAAAAAAATCCACCCGCTTAGCAAAAATTGGGGACCTGTTGCCCGACGCCATTAAAGAATTTGAACGTCGAGCTGATCAACAGGGGGCTCCACCAGCAGGAGTTTTGACCGGACTCAAGGACTTGGATGAAGTCGTCTCGGGATTTCGCCCCGGACAACTCATTGTTCTTGCAGCCGGGCCTGGAACTGGAAAAACATCTCTTGCTGCAAATATCATGTATTACTCTGCAGTTAAGCAGCGAAAGAATGTCATGTTTTTTTCTCTTGAAATGACTCAAGAAGAAGTTGTTGAAAGGATTCTTGCGTTTTCGGCAAATATTGACGCCACAAAACTTCGCTCAGGCCAGCTAAATCCCAATGATTTTAATGAACTTTTCTACGCCGCAGACGAACTCGGCACAGCACCTTTTTACATTGATGATAGATCTATTTTATCGCCCTATGATGTTCTGGCTCAATCGCGAAAACTCTCAGCGCAACTCAATATTGAAACTCCGGGGCACCAGGTTGACTTTATTGTTGTCGACTATATTCAGATTATGAAATCTGGAATCAATTCTGAAAATAGAGCGCTTGAAGTTGCTGCAATCACAGGTGGCCTAAAAGCCATAGCCAAAGAATTGAGGGTTCCTGTTTTGGCTTTGAGTCAGTTAAACCGCGACCGGGCCAAACGCACGGGCAACGACAGCAAACGACCCCAGCTTTCGGACCTTAAAGATTCAGGAGCCATTGAGGCCGATGCTGACGTGGTTTTGTTTATTCACAGGGAGCAGGGGCCTGATACAGACTCTCGGGCCCCAAGCGAAGCTGAAATCATAGTGGCCAAGCAGAGAAGCGGTCCAACGGGGATTGTTCGCGTCACTTGGCTTGGCCACCTCACCAAATTCACCGATTACGTAAACACCGGCGGCTATGCCCCACCGGAGTATGTTGTGAATAACCCAGCCGATCCCCGTGATTTAGGCGGCCCCGCAAACGACTACAGCCTGTAACAACGATGCACCCCCAGCCGTATTGCCATAGCGACGGCCAAACGCTGTGGGCACAGCAAGGGCCAAACGCCGTGGCCACAGCAACGGCCAAAAACAGAACGCGGCGCGTATTTGGGATAAACAAAAGTCTGCTAACGTCGTTGCTTAAGGGTCGTTTTCCGGGGGGATTACGATTCTAAAGATGCCAGTAAAGCATCTTCATGAACTTTTTCATGAGCCAGTACCGGGGGGAGGAACGGGCATATGGAACAACCAAGAGGTAATGAACTTTATCAGTTGCTCATTGAGCTTGCCGGGCTTGAAGACCCGCGGGTTGAAAATGAGATACTCGATTTAATGGGTCGTCTGCACATGGATCCCGATGAACTTACAACTGAAGACATGCGTATTTTAATGGCCGTTTACCTTCATGAATTTCAGGAAAAATACATCGACTCCAAGCCCCTTTTGCCGGATCCCATCCCACTAGGGGTTGTCGGTTCGACTCCTGAAGCATAAAACAAAGACTGTCCTAAAAATCATTGGAGTGAGTGGCATGAAGCTGAATGTATTTTTTTATTTGGGTTTAGTTCTTTTCATAAGCACCGGATGCGCAACAAGCGGCAAACGCAAAGTTGCTAAGCGCAAAACTTCAAACTCGGCCCAGGTCGCCACTAAAATTTCTGGCGAAAATCCTACGTTAGATTCACTAGCCTCAGAAGAAGACCTCGCTTCCATGGATGAAGAATCCGAACTTGAAGGCGACGAGGAAGGCGAAGAAGTCACCGATGCCGATGAAACTCCTGATGAAATTTCAAGTGACGACCCTGAGGTCAGTGATGTTGTCACTCAGGCCGAAATGGAAGCTGACCTCGAAGCCCGTAAAAATTTCCCCCTTGTTTATAACGACATGGTTGATATGTGGATTCGGTATTTCAAGGGTCGAGGATTTCAGACCATGGAAAAGTGGTTGGGAAGATCAACACGCTATATACCCATGATGAAACAGGTTTTGCGCGATGAAGGTTTACCTGAGGATTTGATTTATCTTTCTATGATAGAAAGTGGTTTTAACCCCAAGGCCAAAAGTAAGGCAAAAGCCGTTGGTCCTTGGCAATTTATTAAAAGTACCGGGCAGCGCTATGGGCTGAGGGTAGACTACTGGGTCGACGAACGACGTGATTATAGAAAATCGACTTATGCAGCTGCGAAATATCTCAAAGAACTTCAGCAGATTTTTGGATCTTGGTATCTGGCCGCCGCTGGTTACAATGCTGGAGAGGGCAAAGTTTTATTTGCAATCAGACGCGACCGTAGTCGTAATTTTTGGGAGCTTGCCCGAAAGAAAAAAAACTTTCGTGCAGAAACCCGCAATTATGTTCCTAAAATTATTGCTGCAGCTTTGGTTTCAAAAAATCCTGAATCCTATGGATTTAAAGACGTTCAGTTTGAAGAACCCCTTACATGGGAAACAGTTAGGGTGCCCTCAGGTGTCGATCTCAAATCCATTGCAAAACTTGTTGATACAGACGAAGAATTTTTACATCTTTTA
The DNA here is from genome assembly GCA_964201665.1 of Bdellovibrionota bacterium. GTDB lineage: Bacteria > Bdellovibrionota > UBA2428 > UBA2428 > UBA2428 > CAXNEW01. The sequence goes on along the minus strand of CAXNEW010000038.1, from coordinate 239 downwards.
AACAGTGAATTGCGCAGAGGGATTACCCCTCCGGGTGCCGCGGGTTATGAACTCAGGGTGCCGCCAGAAAAAAAATCGGTACTCTTAGCTAATTTAGATAAACTTGATTCAAAAAGAATCAGTAATTTTGTTGAGCACACTTTAAAGTCTGGTGAAAACTTAGGATCGCTTGCGAGGCGTTATGGAACCACCGTAGGAACCCTGCAAGAACTCAATCGAATTTCAAATCCAAAAAGATT
>CAXNEW010000037.1:0-17894 GCA_964201665.1 Bdellovibrionota bacterium | reverse complement strand
AAATTAAAACGACTGCAAAAGAGGGGTGGCCAAGGCTCATTGGTTTGGTTGAGGAAGCCCTACCCACCGGTCGTAAAAAATTTTGGGAAGCGTTGTGGCCTGATGATCTCGAGGTTTATGTAAATTTAATCCTCGCCGACACCTTTTTAAATCTAGACGAACCCAGGCAGGCGCTTTTGCGGCTAGAAAATATTCAAAACAAAGAACCCAGCGATTACTTAAAAATATGGCGACACGAGTATCTGGTTTCGAGTTTTGCCGGGGATTTGGACAAAAATATTATTCGTGGAGAATTTAAAGAAGTTATTTCTAGATACGAACCACGTAAACGGGATGTGTTTTTAAACCAGGTTAGACCCGAGGTTTTGTGGCGAGTGGCTCGAGCTTTTGAAGGTCTCAACTTATTTTATGAAGCCGATAAAGTTTTGAGTCTCGCAGAAAAAGTACAAGAATCTATTGCCCGTACGATCCCGCGGCCCTACGACCCGGCTCCAGAAGATTGGCGCCAGTTTAGAGCGGCTGTGAATTTGGGATTGTATAGTTTAGATTCCCAGAAAAAAGATGAGGCCCTAGCTTCGCTTAAGCTACTGAATCAGGACTTGGTTACGACCCAGCGTTTGTGGCTCAAGTTTGGTGATATTTCGGGAAATCCAAAAATTAGAATAGAAGCTTGGAAAAAACTTGAAGGAATTGATCCCTTAACTTGGGTCGACGTTGAAAGATACGCGCGGGCCGTCGAGGAAATTGGAGATCATGATGAATATGCAAAACTTTTGGAAAGGACCACAGGAGTTTGGTTTGGTGAGTTTGGAAAAAACTCTGACCAGCCAGCAGAAAAACGAGTTCCTCCAGCCTTGCTGATGCGTTTGGCCGATTCCAGAATCAAAGGAAACAGAAACCTAAAGGGCGCGTTGGCAGTTTTAGATTATCTAGGAACCCTTGATCCCACCCTTCTTGGGGCCGGTGTCACCAAAGCGATGATCGCGTTTAAACGGGGTCAGTCTTTGAAAAATTTGGGACGCTTTGATGACGCTCGCCAAAGTTTTGTCCTGGGTCGAGTGACGGATCCTGACAGTGTTTGGGGTCGACTGAGCTCAAGTGCTGAAAAAGATTTGAATTCGACAAAATAAAACAAAAAATAGTTAGCCCTAAATTCTTGGCGCAGCCCTTGGCACGAATCCTGCTTAACTAAGACTAGGGGGTCGAGTGGCGGTTTTCCGATACTCGGTTGACAGATGTTTGACGTAACACAACTAACACTTGAAAAGGTTTTGGAGTTGAGAACACTGGCCCACCAGATTCATTCCTCCAACCTTGCGAATGCAAATGTCAGTGACTTTAAAGCTAAGAAGACCGATTTCGAAGGGAAGCTAAGAGAAGCCCTCGAAGAAACGACCAATCCTGTTCCTTTAATTAAGAAAGAAGTTCAAGCCCAACAAAAAATATCCGAGGTTGGGGCAGATGTTTATGAGGATCCGCTTGCGCCCATCGCTGGTAACGGGAATTCAGTTAATCCAGATAAAGAGCAAACTGAAATAGCCAAAAACATGATTGGCTATCAGACCGCAATCCAACTTTTGAATAAGAAAATTGCGATGCAAAAATATGTTCTTTCAGAAGGGGGAAGATAATCCGTGTCGATTGATGTTTTCCGCACCATGGATGTCGTAAGTTCGGCTCTCACGGCGGAAAGAACTCGCCTCAATGCCATTGCCAGTAACGTGGCTAATGCGCAGTCAACAAGATCCGTTGATGGTGAGGGTCCCTATAAGCGCAAAGATGTCATTTTAGAAAGTGTTCCATTGGAAACAGAGTTTGGCGAGGCTCTCAATCAAGCCAATAATCCCAATACCGAAGTCCGGGTGGCTGAAATTTCAGAAGATCAAGCTCCGCCACGTAAAGTTTATAACCCCAGCCACGCTGATGCAGACGCCGAGGGCTACATTTTGCTGCCAAATATAAATCCGGTTGTAGAGATGGCAAACATGATTTCTGCTGAGCGCGCCTACCAACACAATGTGAATCTATTTCAAACAACCAAACAAATGGCTTTGAAAGCCCTTGAGATAGGTAAGTAAAATGTCTGAGTTTGGATTAAGGCTTGATCGCTTTGGATTAGGGGCTCCGGCAATTAAGCCCAAAGATGATATGGGTGGAGCGGCTGGCTTTCCTAAAAACATCGAGACTTCACCAGGACAAAAATCTTTTGTTGAGTTTTTGCAAGAAAGTCTCAACTCAGTAAATGAAGTACAGTTAGACGCCGACAAGGCCGCTCAAAGCTTTGCTAAGGGCGAAAATATCCAACTCCATGAGGTTTTAGTGGCGATGGAGAAGGCAGACGTGGCTCTTAGAACTGTAACCGCATTCCGCAATAAACTCGTTGAGGCTTATCAAGAGATTATGAGGATGCCTGTTTAAATGGGAGAGAAATAGGATATGTGGCAGGCACTCTTAGGCAATCTTAAGGACATTAATTCCCAATGGGCGAAAATGACGCCTGGAAAAAAGGCCGGTGCTATGGGCATCGCCTTTGTCCTAATTGTTTGCGTTTTAGCTCTTGGCGTTTGGGTAGGAGAAAAATCATATGCTCCCCTTTACACAAATCTGCAACCCGAGGAATCAATCCAACTTGTAAAAATTCTTCAAGAAGAATCAATTCCTTATCTTGTGACTAAGGATGGAACAACTATTTCAATTCCGCCTGAATTGGTTCAGCCCACTCTGATGAAACTTGCAGTCCGTGGCACAACTGATGGACACAAACCCGGACTCGAAATTTTTGATAAAGAAAGTTTTGGAACCAGTAGTTATGTCCAACGCATTAATTATGTTCGCGCATTACAGGGCGAACTGATTCGCACCATCAATACACTCAAATCGGTTAAAAAAAGTACCGTTCATATTTCAATGCCGCCGAAGTCTAGTTTTTTTGAGCAGTCCGAAGATCCAAAAGCCAGTGTTGTGATTGAGCTCAATCCCGGAAAAACTCTTACAAAAGAAGAAGTTAGAGGGGTGCAAAATTTAATTGCCGCAAGTGTTGAAGGCTTAAGGCCTGAAAGAGTTACAGTTGTAGATAGTACGGGTCTCTCGATGAGTCGTACGGGTGATGGTGTGTCGGCACTTTCAACAACCATGTTGGAGAGGCAAAAACAAATTGAAACTGAGTTAGAGAGAAAAGTTGAAGATTTAGTAACTCGAATTGTCGGACAAGGAAATGTTGTTGCCCGTGTGACAGCAGAACTTGATTTTGATCCGCTTCGTGAACAAGAAACCGTTGTTGATCCTGAGCAAGTCGCTATGACAAGTCAGGACAAATCTGAAAATAATGTTGAGAGCACACGGCCAGTCGCAGGCGGAGAGGCCGCGGGCGCACAGGCGGCCCTTCCAGGTCCAGCCTCAGAACCTTCCCAGGCAAGGCAGGCGATCGCAAAAAATACCGATCGAAGTCAGTTCGAAGTTTCTCGAAAATATCGCACCAAAGAAAAAGCTCTTGGCACTATTAAAAGACTTAGCGTTGCAGTCCTTGTAAATAGTGCGATTGCGGCCCCAACTTCAGCGGGTGAAGGCAAAGAGGGAGAAAAACCTCAAGCCGTTTCTGGAATTTCAGAAGAGAAAAAGAAAGTCATTGAAAAAATTGTTCGTGAAGCCGCCGGCATTCAAGCCGATAGGGATACTGTTTCAGTTGAAGCTGCTGATTTCGCCACTGAAGATATGGAGAAGGCTGATCAGTTTCACGCCCAACAAGAGCGTCGTCGACTCATTTTCAGTCTCATAAGGTACGGAACGGTTGGATTATTTATTCTGCTGTTTTTCATAGTTGTTGTTCGTCCCTTCATTCGATGGCTCACTGGACTTTCTGCCACCAAAGTGGAAGCAGTCCTTCCGAAAACAGTTGAGGAACTCGAAGAACTTCAAGACCAAGTTACCAATGCACTACCCGGACTCGCGAGTTTGCCGCTGTTAGAGGAAACCGTTGATCTAGAAAAAGCAGAGGGTGAGTTGCTCAAAGAAAAAGTTATCAGTCTGGTCGAAGCCGCGCCTCATAAAGCTGCACAAATTATTTCAGAGTGGGTTGCCTCAGCGGACCCACAAAACCAAGGCAAAAAGCGTAAATAGGCAAGAAGGAAAGTAGGAGCTTATGCCCCCAAAAAAGAAACCTAAAGACGACGGATCTGAGACGAGTATCAATGGCGCTGAAAAAGCGGCCCTTTTGTTAAATACATTAGGAGATGGGGCGAGCTCACATATTTTAAAAAATTTAAAAGACAATGATATCCGACGAATTCTGAGTTTGATGTCAAAAATGAAAAAGGCGCCTGTTCAACTCATTCGAGGGGTCTTGCTAGAATTTTACAAAGGCCTAAATGAAGAGTCAGAAATTATATTTAAAGGGGATTTGGCCAAAGATCAGCTCATAAAAAGTTTGGGCGAAGAGCGTGCAAAAATGTTGTTTGGAGCCTCAGGTGGCTCGAGTCAGCAGCGCACTCTCGATGCGATCGAAATGGTCGACACACGCACTCTTGCTAACTATCTGATGAATGAACATCCTCAGACTGTGGCACTCATCGTTGCCCATTTACCCTCTGAAAAGAAAAGCGATGTTCTCAAACGTTTGCCTGAAAGTATACAGGGAGAAGTTGTCCTAAGGATGTCCAACATGGACTACATTTCTCCAGACCTCCTTGACCATGTGAATGAAGTGCTCAAACAAGGCCTTGCAACGATGGGCACAATGGAAACGACTCAGCTCGGCGGAGTCGAGCCGGTTGCCGAAATGTTCAACCTGATGGACAAAAACGCAGAGCAATCCATCATGGCTCGAGTCGAAGAAAAAGATCCGCTTCTTGCCGAAGAAATTCGCAAACTCATGTTCGTCTTCGATGACTTGGTTAAAGTCGACGACAAAGGCATGGGTCTTATTCTTAAAGAAGTTTCCAATGAAATTCTTCTTAAAGCACTTAAATCAGCACCGGATTTGGTTCGCGAAAAGATTTTCAAAAACATGTCCAAACGCGGAGCCGATATGGTTCGCGCTGACCTGGAGACAATGGGGCCTGTTCGAGTGTCCGACGTTGAAGGGGCTCAACAAGGTATGGTTGCTATTGCTCGAAGACTTGAAGAAGAGGGCAAACTCTTTATCGAGCGTGGCGGAGATGGGGATGGGCTAGTTTAATTTTATGGCGGATGATTTCACGCCCTTTATTAGCAAAATTAAATCGGCGCCTCTGGTGCCTGCTGGCGCTGATATTAAGCCCTTCGAAATGCCTAAGCTTGTCGAGGGTGACACAAAAACCTACACACAAATTCGATCAGCTTTCAAAAAAGATTTGAGCGCAAAAGATGCTCGATTTTTCTTGTCTGAATTGGTTGCTAACCAAATGTCAGTTGAACAAGAAGAACAGAGGCGATTTGATAAAAAAGTTGCCGAAACAGTTGAGGCCACGTTGAAGGGGATTCGAGAGGAAGCCCACAAAAATGGTTTTGCAGAGGGGCGCGAGGCCGGAACCAAACAAGGATATGAAGAAGAAAAAGCTCGTTTGGCTCAGCATTTGGAAGGAATTGCATTTGCGAGTCGAGCTTTAGCTGAAGCAAAAAATCAACTGGATAAACAATATGAAGTTGCTCTGGTAGAGATGGGCTTCAAGTTAGCAAAAATTGTTGTTCATCATGAAATTCAAGAAAAACCTGAAATCATTGCAAAAACCATTGCTGATATTTTAGGTCGAATTGCCAAGGATGACGACGTCATGGTTCGACTGTCGCCACAGGAATTTGAAGCGATTGAGCAAATATCAGACGAAATTAAAGCAATCTCTCGGCAAGGTCGTGTTTCGTTTGAAGCCGATCAAGGAATTCCTAGGGGTGCCTGTGTTGTTGAAAGTTTAAGTGGCGAAATAGCATCCAACATTGAAGACAAATTTAGAAAGCTGCAAGAAGAGCTCAGTAAAAAATTAAATCAAAGCCATCGAAAAGTTGCGGGCACGGGGCAATAAATGAATTCATTTAACTTCGATCTTTTGCGAAGGATTCGAGGGATGGAATTTTTGAATCTCTATGTTGAATCTGGTCGAGTCAGAAAAGTTTTGGGCCCGATTGTAGAGGGAATTTTACCCAGTGCCGTCGTCGGCGGAGTTTGCAGGGTCAAACATCAAGGAGACCGGTACATTGAAGCCGAAATTGTAGGTTTCAGAGATCGCAACGCCCTTTTGATGCCACTTGAACCCGTTGAAGGAATCACCATGGGCGCTCGAATCGAGCAAAGCGGAGAAATCGCCAGCATCGATGTTGGCCCCTGGATGGTTGGAAAACTTTTGAATGGTCAGGGTGAATCTGTTCAAAATGAAGTGTCAGAGAAAGCCAACTTTGAAAATAAAACTCTTGCACCAGGTTTGGCACCCGTTGGTGCCTCTGTGCCCGACGAAGAAAAGTCCAAAGAAAATACTGAGGGCGAAACCCGTGCTTTGAAAATTCCTGCACTCCTTCCGACTGAAAGAGCTTCGATCTCTAAAAGACTCAATATGGGAGTTCGCTCTATCGATTCAGCAATTCCAGTGGGCCAAGGGCAGCGGCTTGCCATTATGGCTGCTTCGGGTGTGGGTAAGTCGGTTCTCATGGGAATGATTGCTCGACAATCCAATGCCGATGTCAATGTGATTGCGATGATCGGCGAGCGAGGTCGTGAGGTTTCAGAATTTCTTGAACGAGATCTGGGCCCCGAAGGAATGAAAAAATCTATAGTGATTGCAGTTACCAGCGATGAGTCACCAGTACTCAAAGTTCGAGGTGCTTTTGCGGCAACTACCATCGCCGAATATTTTAGAGACCAAGGAAAAAACGTTCTCTTGATGATGGATTCTGTCACTCGATTTGCCATGGCCCTAAGGGAAATAGGCCTCGCTTCAGGCGAGCCTCCCACGGCTAAGGGATACACCCCTTCTGTATTTTCACAGTTACCGCGTCTTCTTGAACGCGCCGGAGCCAAACGCGGGGGCGGATCAATAACAGGAATGTACACAGTTCTTGTTGAGGGAAATGATTTTGACGATCCCATTGCAGACTCAGTCCGATCAATCGTTGATGGGCACGTTGTTTTGTCTCGTGAATTGGCTGAAAAAAGCCATTACCCGGCGATTGATGTCCTAGCGAGTATTTCCCGTTTGACGAGTGCAATTGCGAATCCACGTGAAAACGAACTCAATGGACTCATAAGGAAAAATTTATCTACCTATCGCGCGGCTGAAGACCTTATTAACATTGGTGGCTATCGCAAGGGTAACAATCCCGATTGGGATCGGGCCATTGAACTGTATCCCAAGATTCAAGAATTTCTTAAACAAGGTACACACGAACACTCATCCAACCAGGAGATGAGAGACAAGCTAGAGGCTGTTTTCCGTGCCTAAGTTTAAATTCACATATGATTCGCTCATAAAATACCGCGAGTCTCGACTTTTGATGGCCAAGAAAGAATTGTTTAAAGTCGAAAGCGATTACCGAAAACTTCTTGACGCTCGAGACTCAGCTGTCAAAAATCGGACAGAGCTTTTAGAGGCTCAAAGAAACTCCAAAACGCATGTATCCGCTCTACAACTCTTTTCTGACCTCATTGGGTCTGAAACTACGAAGTTTCGAAAGCTTAGTGACGAAATGTTGTCGCTCGAAAAAGAAGTGGACCGTCATAAGAATTGGGTAGCTCATTTGGGTAGAGAGCTTAAAATAATAGAGAGACTTAAAGAGAAAAGAAAAATTGCCTTCGAGAAAGAGAAAAAAATTCGAGAGCAAAAAGAAATTGATAACTGGGTGTCACAAGAGTGGACCCTGCGCATTGCCGAGAAAGAAGAGGAAGGGGGAAATTTGTATGATGAATCAGCTTAAAGCTATATATCTTCCTTTTCTTGTTGGAGTTTCACTTGTCCTTGTTGTCATAGTGGGGCTTCGCTCGCCGGTTGCCCAACAGTCGAGTGATCCAAGAATTCAAAAAATTGAAGATCCTACAATTTCTGGCCTCAAAACTGAAACTCCGGGACCCTCAGAACTCGAGTCGGCACTCAAGCGTCGAGATGCCGAACTCTCCTTAAAAGAAAAAAAACTACAGGAGCTCGAAGAAAAGCTCAAAGTGGAAGAAGATCGTTTGAAAGGCAGAATTGCCGAGCTTGAAAAAATTCAAATTGATATCGAAGCGTCGCGCGACAAAAACAAAATTTCGGACACTGAAATTCAGAAACGACTCGTAAAAACATTTGAGTCCATGGCGCCGAAAAAAGCCGCAGGAATTATTTCCGGGTTATCAGAGGAAATTGCCATCGAAGTCATACTTGGCATGAAAGAAAAAAAAGCCGCACAAATCATGGAGGCCATGGAGCCTTCAAAGGCTGTAAATCTAAACACTCTGTTTGCGAAGAGAAAACCGGCTTCAGCACCAGAGAGTGGAGAGAAATAAAAAAAGAAAGGAGGTGAATATAATGAACGGAAGTAATTTTAGTTTTGAAAGTTTAATGGGAATGGGAGTTCCCGGTGTTTCAATGGGAATGATTGAAGGACTGGTTTCTCCAAGTGTAGTTCCTACGGATATTAAACCCGAAGAGTTTCAAAGTTTGCTTGATATTGTTTCTGATTTAGAAATTGCGGACACCCAAAATGCTGGGTTTTCTGAAAGTTTTGAATCAGAAGTTTTAGCGCAAATGGATTCGGGACAACGTGACTTGATGGGCGCAAAAAACGAGTCTGCGATTGTAAATCAAATGCAGGGTTGGGTTGCGCTACAGAAAGAAAGTGTTATCCCGCACCAAGAAATCGTTGGACAGTCTGCTCCCTTAGTGGAGTTGGCTGAAACGATAAACCCAAAAGAGATGGTTTTGGGTTCGACATTAGAACTTGGCGCAATTGAAAATCTGCAAAGGCAAAGTTCTAAACAAGTTTCGGCAGCTCAAAAAGGAGAGGCCGTACAAGCTTGGGCTCTTGCAATAGCAGCTGGAGATGTGAAAGCCGTTGATGTTGTGGCAGAAAAGCAATTTGAAGAGGCAAAAGTTTTTGCGCCAACTGAGGTTTTTGTTCCCTTAAAGGGGACTCTGCAGTCGCCGCAGGAAAATCAGGCTGGTCTTAAGTCTGAGGCTTTGCCGCAGTTGACTCAAACAAACGTGAAGGCTCCTCGAGTTGATAAGGAAGTGGAGCTGACCAAGGCTGCAATTCCGAGTTCGGCGCCAGAAATGTCTTTAGCGAAAAACTTGAATTTAGGTTCAGACAAAGGATTTGAAAGAATTGTTCCGCCAGTGGTCGTAGGTGCGGAAATCAAGAATTCTGAATCGAATCAAAAACCCAAAGCAAAGATGAATCCTCAGTTTGAGAGTGCAAACTTCAAATTGACGGATTCTGAAATCTCAGCGTCAAGTTCGAAAAGTGAAATTGAAAGTCCCGTAAGGCCTCTTGAAAAATCTGAGGCCGCGAGTGAATTTCTACTTAAAGAACAGACCAAAGGGCCAAAGAAAATTCAGGTGGCATCAGGGGCCGAAGATACTCAAGCATTTCTGCCGGCAGCGGCGCTGTCGGTTGTTAGAGATGCTGAAAGTCTTGGCGAGCCTGGTGATAAGCGGCTGAATCCACAAACAATGGGTTTGGTTGCTGAAAAGATTGAAAACCTGAAAGCTCAAGGTGGCGGAACTTTGCGAGTTGAGCTTGCGCCTAAAGATTTGGGTGCCATTGAAATTCGCGTGACACAAAGACCCTCAGGGTTGGTCATGGTGAAACTGAGCGCTGAAAAAATTTCGACTCGGGATGCGCTTGGCGCGTCTCAATCCGATTTGGCTTTGCGTATCGAACAAAGTGGAACCTCCGCTCGCGTTGAGATCTCTTCGATTGTGGGCGGAATAAATCAAGTAAACGCAAGTCAATTAGGGGTTCAGTCGGCATCAACAATGCCTATGCCTGAGTTAGCTTCGGCGAGTTTAGAAGTTGGTCGCAGTGCAGTTTCTCAAGCAGGTCAGGGACGAGATCTTTTAGCCTTTGGCATGAGCACGCACGATTTTAAAGGTTTGATGGAGGGTGGCAGCAAAATGGATTTTAGAAATTCAAATGGCTTTGAGCAATCTCGTAATCCAGATTTAAGTGGTCAAAACAAAGGTTTTGAAGGTCGCGGCGCCAATCAGCAAGGTTCAAGAGAAAAAGCTTTTGATCAATGGTCGAGTTTATTTGAGCAAAAAAAGTCAGCATAGTTTTTTGATTTGTCCGGGGAGCCGGTCCCCGGGCAATGTTTTAGGAGAATGAATATGGATTTGAAAATTACGAAAGCGGAACCCGTCCCCGGCATGACAGGACCCGAAAGTCCATTTTCAAAAAATGCGACACAGGTTACTGAACGCAAGGGACAAACTTTAGGCGATCAGCTTAACCGCATGGCCGGCGTTACTACTGAAAAAAATCTTTGGGAAGAAAAGAAAAATGAGATGGGCAAAGATGCCTTTCTCAAAATGTTCATGGAGCAACTCAAGTATCAAGATCCCATGAATCCGGTAAAAAACGAACAGTTCTCACAACAAATGGCGATGTTTGGGCAACTCGAACAGCAAATGAATACAAACAAAAATTTAGAAAAAATCATTTCCCAACAGGGAAATATGCAAATTGCGGCTCTTCAGCTGGTGGGTAAAGAGATCACTGCAGATCGTGCGGCTCTTTATCACGAGAAAAATAAGTTTTCAGGGATGTCCTTCAAGGTACCCACAGATGTGAGTGAGCTTAAGGTTGAAATCATTGATCCCTTTGGGGAAACGGTTCGTGCGTATAACTTAGGTGCTCAATCTCAGGGTGATATCAACTGGAAGTGGGACGGCAATAAAGACAATGGCCAACCAGCCGAGTCCGGTCGTTACGTTTACAAGCTAACTGGAAAAGATTTTGACGGGAAACCCATCAACATTAACTCAAAAGTTGACGGTAAGGTGACGGGAGTTACGAGTGCTCAGGGCCAAGTCTATCTTCTTGTTGGCGATCAAAAAATTGGTCTCTCAGATGTCGAAATTATCAAAGATTCCGCTGCTCAGGGGCAGGTTCAAGGACCCAATGGAGTCGCAAAAAATCCAGCCGCTCCTCAGGCTCCGAATGTGTCAGCAAACCCTACAGACGTCGAAAAATTGGTTGGCACGAATCCTGAAGGTGAATTGGTAGGACCCGAATGGGCCGAAGAAGAAGAGGTCACTGACAAGGGGCAGCTTCTTCGTCGTCAAAAAATAGGTTCGGATCGCATGGATCCGTTGTCACCGTTATACTTACGGTAGAAGGGAGGTAACCAGAAGTAAATGACATCAATTGGCAAGACCCAGCCGCTTAGCTCAGAGGAGCTGATAGAGAAACTAAAAACTAACAGCACTTCGAATGTTGGTGGTAAGGTCGGGATTGAAAAAAAATCCCAGGTTCAAGGTGAAACAAAAGCACCAGAGTCAGCCAAAACGTTCGAGAGCACTTTGAAAAGTGCTCTTGATCCGGAGTTAAAGTTTTCGGCTCATGCAAAATCTCGACTTTTAAGTCGAGGCATCGAGCTCACTCCTGACGAGATCATCCGAATGCAAGAAGCCATTCAGAAGGCCGGTCAAAAAGGAGCGAAGGAAAGTTTAATTCTTACTGACAAAGCAGCTTTTGTTGTAAGTGTAAAAAACAACACTGTGATCACTGCCGTTGATAAAAATTCGATGAAAGAAAATGTTTTCACGAATATCGATAGCACGATCATGATTTAAAAATATAGACTTGGATAGGACAAACGAGCTGGCCGCCGAAATCTTTCGGCGAAGTTCAAAAATGTGAACGGATTGATTGAAGTTCACAGTCAAAGATCCTCCCAAGTCAAAAAACGAATTTGGAGGAAATTCTAATGAGTATTTTAGCAGGTCTTTATACAGGTATTTCGGGTTTGCAATCTTCAGGTGCAGCACTCGGAATTATTGGCGACAACATCGCTAACTCTTCAACAACAGGTTTCAAGGCTAGCCGCGGTGATTTTGCAGACGTGGTGGCATCAAACCTCAAGGGTATTCTTGGCGGTAACCAAATCGGACGAGGGGTAAAGCTCAACGGTGTTACTGCTCTTTTTGCCCAAGGCAACCTGACTCCCAGCGAACGAGACGCTGATATGGCTATTCGGGGTGATGGGTTTTTCATTATGCGAAACCAACTTTCGGGCGAAATGTCTTATACCCGAGACGGTAGTTTCCGGTTTGATAGTAAGGGACGACTCACGTCAGCAGATGGCTTTCAAATTCAGGGCTATAAAATTAACCCAGATTCGAACAAGCCGGCAGCTGAACTTTCAGACATTCAGTTTGCTTCAAATACAATTCCAGCAAGAGGAACATCTGAAATCAAGATTGACGCCAATCTTGACGTTCGAAAACCAGTTAACACCTCAGCCTTCGAATTGGAAACAGCCGACAAAACTGCAGATTTTACAACGGCCGTTCGAGTTCATGACACCACGGGCACAAGTCAAAATATGAATATGTATTTCTACAAGACAGGTGAATCTGAGTGGAAATGGTACGGCACTGCAGACGGTGCGGTTCTTCAGGGTGGCGAAGCTGGAAAAAATCAAGTCGTCGCTGAAGGTGTTTTAACTTTTACCGAAGACGGCAAGCTAAACACCGATGAATTGACGAGTAATCAACTTAACTTTAGAGGCGCGACCGCTGGACAGAAAATTGATTTCAATTTTGGTGATTCCATTGTGACCCGAAAGGGAACAGGACTTGGCGGGAGTACTCAGTACGGTTCAAAAAGCACTGTTTACCGTCAAATCCAAGATGGATTTACAGCGGGAACTCTAACTAACTTTAGTGTGGATACAGGTGGTTTGATTTCGGGATCCTACTCAAACGGTATCACAAAACCCCTTGCCCAAATGGCTTTAGCTCGGTTTGAAAACAACGAAGGCCTTTTCAAGGCTGGTGGTAACCGATACAAAGAAGCCGTGAATTCTGGTCAGCCTTTGATTGGTAGCGCAGGTGAGGCGGGCCGAGGAACCGTTGAGGCTAAAACCCTCGAAAATTCCAACGTCGACCTTGCTCAAGAGTTCGTCAAAATGATGACAACTCAAAGAAGTTTCCAAGCGAACGCCAAAACAATTACGACTTCAGACGAACTTCTCCAAGAAGTTATCAATTTGAAGCGATAATTTTGGCACTGACAAAAAACGTGGCCTAAATAGAAGTGGGTGGGTGTCAAAAACCCCACCCACTTTGACTTTTTGAATACAAAAATCAAATAATTATCGTTTTCCGAGCAAAACCCTAGGACCTTTTTTGGCTGGCATCGTTCTTGCTGTCATTAGAGTTGGGGAGGTCCAAATCCGTGGCAGAAGAAAACGCAGAAAAAGAAGAAGGCGGTGGTGAAGAAGTCGCCGCAGAAGTTCAAAAAAAAGGCGAAGGTGGCCCAGCCCCTGCCTCCGGACCCAATCAAAAACTCGTTTTTATTGTTCTCATTTTTAACGTAGTAGCGATCCTTGGAGTTGGAGCTATCGTTTTCATTGGGAACTCAAAGCGATCAAGCACAGTGACACTTGCTGATATCGCCGCCCAAAATGATCTCGGCGCAGCGGCAGCTAAACATGGCGGTGAACATGGTGCTCCGGCGCCAGGCGCTGAAACTAAGACCCACCATTTCATTAAAGAAGCCTTCACGGTCAACCTTACCGGGCCTCAAGGAAATAAATATGCCAAAGTCGATGTTGAGATCGAAGTTGATGACGACTTTGTAAAAAGTGAAATTGAAAGGCTTCGACCAAAAATTCGGGATTTTATTTTGGTGGTGCTCTCAAGCAAGACTTCAGATCAAATTGAATCTATTGATGGAAGAAATTTTTTGCGCGAAGAAATCAAAAACAAAATTAACGGCTACCTAACCCGGGGACAGGTAAAAAACGTATTTTTTACCCAGTTCATAGTGCAGTAGGAGCCAGAGAGTATGAGTCAGGTTTTATCGCAAAAAGAAGTTGACGCCCTTTTAAACGCCGTTGTTGGCGGCGATGTTGCGGTTGAGCAAAACAAGCCTGAGGGCGCAGTAGACGACAGCGTCGTTACCTATGATCTGACGTCCCAAGATAAAATTATCCGCGGGCGAATGCCCACACTGGATATTGTTTACGAGCGATTCATTCGCGCCTTTCGAATGAATCTATCAGCTCAACTTAGAAAGCTCGCAACTCTTAACATTCTCACAACGGATACTCTCAAGTTCGGAGAGTTCATTAACACTCTTCCTTTGCCTTCGTGCATGAGCGTGATTCGATTTGAAACACTCCGGGGCTCTGGCATTGTAGTTTTAGAGTCAAAACTAGCCTATTCCTTGATTGATTCATTTTTGGGCGGCACCGATCGCCCCTACACAAAAGTCGAAGGTAAAGATTTTACACATATCGAACTGAGTATTGTGAAACGAGTCGTATCCTCTGCTCTAGAGGATCTCGAAAAAGCGTGGGCCCCTGTGACCCCAATGTCGATTAACTTTGTTCGAACCGAAACAAATCCGCAGTTTGTCGGAATTGTACCCCCAAGCGATATTGTCATTGCGACAACCTTTAGTGTTGAACTTGAAAACAGTTCAGGAAACTTATCAGTTGTGATTCCGTTTTCCACACTTGAGCCCATTCGCCAAAAACTGATTAGTGGCTTTCAACAAGAAACTGTCGAAACTGACCACTATTGGGTCAACATGATGATTCGTCACCTTGAAGAAACTGAACTTAATTTACGAGTTGAACTGGGCACAACTGAAATTACCCCACGCCAGCTTTTGAGCCTTAAACTGAATGATGTTGTCCCTCTACGCACCGATGCAACTGCAGAGTTGGTTGTTGATTGCGAAGACGTAGCTCGTTTTCGCGGCCTCTACGGAAGTAGCCGTGGCAGCCGGGCGATTCAAGTCACACAAGTGGTAGCAAACAGAAACAAAGAGTTTCTGAAAAAACGTCCTGAAGAAGAAAACGCGAATGGTCGCGTTGACGAACTCGC
The DNA here is from genome assembly GCA_964201665.1 of Bdellovibrionota bacterium. Lineage (GTDB taxonomy): Bacteria > Bdellovibrionota > UBA2428 > UBA2428 > UBA2428 > CAXNEW01. The sequence goes on along the minus strand of CAXNEW010000037.1, from coordinate 2,901 downwards.
ATAGGAGGATTTCGGAAATGTCAGAAGAAGCGGTCGCCGAGAACCAAGAAGCAGATGTAAAAACGGAAGAGCAGAAAACAGAAGAGAAAATTAAGAAGCTCGATATGATTCTCGACATACCTTTAAAGGTAAGTGTCGAGCTGGGTCGAACGAAGTTGTTGGTGAACGATCTTTTGCAGTTGGGTCAGGGTTCTGTGATTGAACTCAGTAAACTTGCTGGGGATCCTCTCGAGGTTCTGGTTAACGATAAACTCGTCGCTCGAGGCGAGGTAGTCGTAGTGAATGAAAAATTCGGTATTCGACTTACCGACATTGTTTCACCGTTAGAACGTATCGAAAAACTAGGTTAGGAATCGCAGGGGCGGGGGCACCATGGAAACAAAAGAACTTTTATCGCTAGCATTTAAAATGACAATTTCACTAGGGGCAGTGCTCTTGGTTTTTGCCGTGTCACTTTACTTGTTTAGAAAATTTTCTTCAGTTTCAGGAAACGGACTCCTTAAGAAATCTAAAAAATTGGGGATTCGGCCCTTAGAGGTTTTGGCTTACCAAAGTCTAGGCGCGGGAAAAGGAATCTATTTAGTACGATGCCTCGAAAAAAAAGTTCTGGTAGGTGCCACTCAGCAGTCAGTACAGCATCTTATGGATGTTTATGATTCTGAGGACGAGCTATCTGTAGAAGAAACCCAAGACACAAGCGATTCATCAAACAAAGGGGCAAAATCAAGTTTGTCATCTAGACAATTCCTTGAAGAATTAAGGTCTAAAGATCCGGCCAAGGCGACTGAGAGTTTTCAGAGCAAAATCAAATCTGATTTAAGGGAAATTGCTAGAGTATGATTCGTTTGTTTGTAACTCTGCTCTTTGTGGGTGTGGGTTTGTTATCCCACCAAAGTTTCGCTCAGATCGCTCTGCCTTCGCTTCAGCTTGGACTTAAAAGCGCTCAGCAACCAAGTGAAGTTGTTGGGGTGCTGCAAGTCCTTGCCTTGTTGACAGTTCTCACTCTTGCTCCCGCGATTTTAATCATGATGACGGCGTTTACCCGTATAATTGTGATTCTATCATTTTTGAGAATGGCGCTCGGTACCAATACAATGCCACCTAACCAACTTTTAGTTGGTCTTGCAATGTTTCTCACTTTCTTGGTGATGGGTCCTACCTTCAAAAGCTTAAATGAAGAGGCCCTTCAACCCTATTTGGCAGGTAAAATTACTCAGGCTGAAGGCATCGAGGCTGCGGGTTTACCCCTACGAGCTTTCATGACAAAAGCCACTCGTCCCAAGGATATTGAGTTGTTTATGAAACTCGCGGGACAAGGTGAACAGGTCTCAATCGAAAAAGTTCCCTTCATGACATTGGTTCCAGCTTTTATGATTTCAGAGCTGAAAACAGCATTTCAAATGGGTTTCATTATTTACCTGCCTTTTTTGGTTCTCGATATGGTTGTTGCGAGTGTTTTGATGGCGATGGGAATGATGATGTTACCGCCAGTAATCATTTCGCTCCCATTTAAACTGATGCTTTTTGTTCTTGTTGATGGCTGGCAACTCATTGTGGGTTCGATTGTAAAAAGTTTTTCGTAAAAATTTAAGAAAGGAATTTCACTATGGGCGAAAGCTGGGTTATGGACCTCGCAAGAAAAGCGCTTGAGACCATGTTACTCGTTGGTGGTCCCCTCCTGTTTATTGCACTTTTTGTGGGTCTCCTTGTAAGTATTTTTCAGGCCCTAACTCAAATCAACGAGGCGACACTTACCTTCATCCCAAAAATTTTAGCTATTGGCGGGGCAATTTTAATTATGGGTCCCTGGATGCTCAGGGTACTTTCAACTTTCACCATTAACTTGTTCGAAAACGTCGATGTCTATTTGAGGTAAAAATGTTTCAAGGTCCGGAACTCATAGCTGTAGTTTTCCAGATCCTCTGGATATTGCTTCGCGTGGGAACGGCTTGGATTTTTTTTCCTGTGCTCAGTCACCCCAATATTCCGGCAACTGTAAAAACAGCATCAGCCTTAGCTTTTTCTGTTGCCCTTTACCCTATTGTTAAAAGTGGTTTACCTACTTGGACTGTCAATAACCCTCCTGCTTTGGGGGTCCTGATTTTAGAGGTCCTTAGAGAAATTCTTTTCGGTGTCGGCATGGGGCTAGCCGCGAAATGGATTTTCACTTCGATTGTTGCAGCGGCTCAGTGGGCCGGAAATCAAATTGGATTTTCAGCGGGGAGTATTATCGATCCAGAAAGCGGCGCTCAAGATTCCGCTTGGACTGAATTTAATGGATGGCTCGGAATTATGGTTTTCTTTGCGGTCGGCGGGCAAATGTGGCTGCTAGAGGCCCTTCGAGACTCTTACACGTTCTCACTAAAAGATATTTTTATTCGTCTCAGTGACGTGAATATGGCCGCTCAATTTTGGGTTCAAATTGGCGCTGATTTTTTTGTTTGGATGTTGAAACTTTCGGGTCCAATGGTGGCTGTAGCCTTGCTGCTTCAGGTGGCCCTCGGAGTTTTGTCTAAGTTTATTCCGCAAATTAATGTCTGGTTAGTTAGTATTCCACTCACAATCGGCGTTGGAGTTTTTGTTTTTACCCTATTGTCCCCGATGTACGGAGACGCGCTTGAAGACTTCATGCGAAGTTTTAGAGAAACTCAGTATCACTGGCTAACCTTTGTGGGGGTACGCTGAGATGGCAAGTGAAGACAGTGGGCTTGAAGACCGCACAGAAGACGCGAGTCAGAATCGTCGCGATGACTGGAAAAAAGAAGGACGAGTTTTTCAGTCAAGAGAACTCATCTCAGCACTTGTGATTCTAGCCACGACCGGGGCATTTTACTCAGCGACTCAATGGTCGCTACCGGGGATTTGGAAAGTGTTCACAATGAGTTTTCAAGAAATTGAACG
>CAXNEW010000036.1:0-19580 GCA_964201665.1 Bdellovibrionota bacterium | reverse complement strand
CACTCCATTGGAGAACACGTTTGGTCGCCCTTTGATCAATGGATGGTAGGGACTTCTCATAAGGGAGAACTTGAACGTAACTGGCTTAAAGCCTATGAAAAAAGACTTCTCGATTATTATGTTTTTTCTGCCCTGAAAAACGATTGAAGGCGCAGGCCCGGTTTCTTTTTCGCTATCATCAAAAGGCGTTAGCGCACGAGGTAATCGAAAACCTCGTGCACGAACACCGTTTATTAGTGGCCTTTGCCCCTCATAGGCCTAGTTATTTCTTAAAAGCGAGCAGGGATCTCTACACAGTTGATTTTAATTTTTAGTTGGCAGCAGGTGCCTACCACTATGCTTTCGGAAATATCGACTCGGTCGGGGCCGCAACCGGTAGCGCATTCGTTACTGACATTGAGAAAAAAGTCGGAGGTAACAGCTTTCATAACATCGCAGGCCTCTCCTTTAGAAATCGGGACCATTTTACCGCCTAAATCTTCACAGGCTTTATTCTGATCGGAATCGGCAGGGGTTCCTTCGGCATCGATGTAAGCTCCGTCTTTCTGACAAACATATTTCCCTTCGCAAAAAGATTTGTCATCCGTTGTAATTTCAACCGGTGCGCAAGAATAAATTCCTTTTTCTTTTGTATAGCAGAAACCATCCTTAGAAAAAGCGCTTGAAACAAAACAGCCGCCAAACACTAAACTTACACCGAGTCTTAAAAATCTATTCATAAAATCCCCTTCATTTTTCTTGTTAAAAAAAATATTTTAGCCTCCTTCCCCCGAGGGGGCCATCAGACCAATCCCTTTTAAATATATCTAAAACGTCAAAGAAATGACCAAGAAAAGAAAGTCGGGGCTCAATGACTTTCAGGTGAACGAGCCTCTCGCAGTTTAACCATTTTTTTTTTTTTTGGAAACTTGCGGTCAAGAACCCGGAGACTTTTAAGAAGGGCTTTAGATTCTAAAACGCAGGGTTATAATGAACACCGCAGTACGTTTTGGGGGAGTGTCTCTTCTTGCTTTTTTTTAAAGGAAGTTTATGAAAAATTTTTTGGTGGTTTTGTGTGTTTTTCTTTCGATTCAAACTTGGGCCCAATCCGACCCCAAGGTTTGTGGGGAAGGGGATTGTGTTTGTCCCATCGATGAAAATTTAGTCATACTAAAAGACAATTGTACGGGTAACGTAGATTGTCACCGCAAAGACTGCCACGTCCAAGACTTGGTTTCATTGGAAACACTACATTTGCCCTGTGAACCCAACACCTGTGAATGTCCCTATGATCCCCGAAAAGAGCACTCAAGTATCTTTTGCACCGGTACTGGAGCCTGCTCAAATCGGACATGCCAAGTTCGGGCAAGAGATGGCTCCTACGACGTGAAACGGCCCTGCAGACTTAAATATTGAAGACCAACCAAATGGGCGCCTATATTTAGGAGTCAATTTATCAAACGACGGCAACGGTTTTTACGTTATTCCCGCCGAGCAATGGTAGCTCTCTATGACAGATCTCGTAATCGTTCTTTCCGGATACTTTAAATATCGTCTGGCTTAAGGGCATCCGGTGGTTGAAACAGCTTCCATCCTGTTTTTGAAATCCTCAGGCGGTTCAAAGCCAAAGAGCGAAAGTTTTTTACAAATATTTCCCTTGGCATCTGTGATTAAAACAGTGGGTAGGCCCACCAAAGCAAAGTCTGCGATAATTTTTTCAGTTTGCGGATTCGTTTCTGTGAGGTCAACCGAAACAAAATGCCAAGTTGCAGATTCGAATTCTTTCGAAATTAGCTCACTATTAAAAGTTTTTTCTTCAAGATCAATACAAGCTGCACACCAATCAGCTCTGAAATCGATAACCGTAGGATGTGTTTTGGGCCAAGTTTGCAAACTAAAAACAGTGTAGGCATGGGCCGTTTCAGAGTGAGCTGAAGGCGACTTAAAGGCGATTTTAAAACCAGGAACCAAAAAGAACAGCGAAGAGCCCACCATCAAAAGGCTTCCGATATTTTTAGCCAACGGGGCAAATTTTCCGCCAAATTTTGGAATTTTTCCTACACGGAAAGCAAAATGGCCTAAAACAAAAAGTGGCAAACTCATGCCCAGTCCAAAAACCGAAAGTAGCAAAAAGCCAATTCCATAGGCCTCTAAACTTCCTGATTTCAAAATGAGCGCCAGCCAACTTAAAACAACAATCAACACCGGCCCAACGCATGGACTTGCCACAAGGCCCAATGTTGAGCCCATAAGAAAACTTGAAATATTTTGATGCTGCCCCCCCATTGAAGACACAGGAAGAATTTTCGAAGCAAGATTTTGTAAATAATCAAAAACAGGAAAGGGCATAAGTCCAGAAAACACAAAAGCCGAAAACAAAATGACAAACCCCACTGACAATAAAAATGCAGGGGTTTGAGTGATTGCCCCAAAAAGGGCTCCGCTAGCAGCCGCCAGGGTTCCAAGTAGGGCATAGCTTAAAATTATCCCGGCACAGTAGGAACCCACTAAGTAAAAACCTTTTAGAGGCCCGGCTCCCTTCGCCCAACGCCCAAATATCCCTAAAGTGATTGGGTAGAGGGGGTAAACGCAAGGTGTGAAAGCAGTGAGTAAGCCAGCAAAAAACAAAATTAAAAATTTGGTCCATGTGAGGGCTGACTTGGGGTCAGAATTTTGAGTTTGGGAGAGTGAAAAATTTTCACTCAGGAGATTTTCAGTTTTTTGAAAAAACGAAAGTTCCTTTTGTTCTGGCTCGTCAGTCTGAGCGACAAGTGGCGGACTCAGGCTGATTTTGACAGGAAACAAGCAAATGGTTTTGGAGCAAGCCTGAAAGCCCACTCCTAAGGGCAATCTTGAGTTTGGTGAAACTGAAAAATTTTGAGGTGATTTTAAGGTCAATCGAATTTTAAAGTGCAGCTGTCCTGAGTAACCATCCACAAGTCCTTTGGAGATTGGATCAAAGATTTTTTTTATTTCCGGTGATTGAAGAGTTTCCAGTTTCCAGTTTTCAGATCCGGGTAAAACAAAAAACTCCAGTTTGTCTTTAAAGAGCTTAAAATCGTTAAGGGTTTCAATGAAAACTCCCACATCGACATGGCCACTGGCATCGCCTGTTAGAGTGCTTTTGAGTTGATTGTTTTCGACTTTCGAAAAAAGGCTAAGGGCATTTCGGATTTCACGTGGGACCTGGTCCCATTCTAAAATGTCTGTGGCCCCATGGGTGCCAAACGAAAACAGAAATGAAAAAATAAAACCTAACAATACAAATTTATTTTTTGTGGGCTTCATGTTTCTACAAAAGGAGCTGAGTGGGCAATTTGGTTGAAATCTTCAAAATAGGTGAAGGGGTAGTTTTGCTTCTGGCAAAATGTTGCTAGAGCCTCGGTTGCAAAAAGAACATCAACCTTGCCTAAGAACTCTCTGTCACTCGTTCCGTTTCCTATGCCTACCAATTTAATTCTAAAATCAGGGAATTTTTCTGACCAAGTTTTTCGAATGTCGTCACAAAAGAGTCCTTTGTTAAAGGGAATCCTTGGGCCGACTTTCGATTCGGGGTCGCGAAATTCAATCTCAGTCATTTCAGAATCTGAAAAAAGACCCTTATGACTTTCAATTCCTAGAATGGCCTCCCGAGAACGAGATTGAACATGCTTGCTCAAGGCGCCCTCTATGTAGGTTTTAATTCCGCAGCTTGCGATATAAACGGGAATTGTTTGATTCAAGCAAATTTCTAAAAATTTTTCTAAGCCTGGTCGAAGTCCCGAAACCGATTGAGCCACTTCAAACATTTTGTTTTCTGAAAGTGGGAAACCTGTCCAAATTAGCTTTTGGTATTCTCGCAATGAAAACACACCTGACTTGTATTTGCCGTGAAGATCTTGAAATTTTTCTGGAATAAAACGCTCACAAAGTGCGTTGCCAATATCTTCAAGCGTAAAGGTGCCGTCAAAATCAGAAACCACCACCCACTTTACTGAGGGCGATACGCGGGATGATTGCATTTCTAGGGTCCGTCGTTACCGATGGCTTCAACGGGGCAGGCGTCCTGAGCTTCTTTGCACTGGGTTTCTTCAGCCGGATTCTCGGGCTGCTTATAAACAAAGCTATAGCCCTTGCTTGATTGCTGTTTAAAATTGTTTGGAGCGGTTTCACGACAGACATCACAATCAATGCAATTGACATCAACGTAGAATTTTCCAGTAATGTTTTCGGGCTGTTTTTGACTTTTATCGGCCATAATCTATTTTTGGAGCACCCATTTGGAATCGTCAAGTTCCATTGAGACTTCATCTAAATATGAAAGGTTCTTGTTTATATTTCTTAAATGAAATTTCAGGCCAAAAAAGGCATTTAGGGCAAAAAGGGCACCGAGGGTTGGGTGAATCCAAGGAGATATGGCCCCCACCTGGCGAGCTCCACCCAATATAAAGCTAAAGAGGGCCAAAACAATACCAAAAGTAGCAAAGGGAAGGCTCGAAGCCTTGAGTTTATTGGCAATCTGGTAAAGGTCCCAAACCTTTTGGGCGCCAGTTTTTTGTGAGGCGGAAACAAGGTCTTTGGCGCGATCACGCATCCAAACTCCGGTTCCCACAAAATAAAAAATAACAAAAGTATCGCTAAACAAACTGGTTAAAACGGCAATTCCGGCAGCAGCTACATGAAACTGTAGCCCCGATTCAAATCCCAAAAGCGGGCCGGCCTGGTGTTGAAACCAGGCCGAAAAAAATGCCACTAAAATCAGAAGTGCGGACAAAGAAACCAAAAATTTAATCGATTTTTCAAGGAGCATGAAGTTTTAGAGGGCCTCCTCAAACACTTCGACTTTTTTCATGGCATCGCCCTGTTTGATGCCATCAATAAGTTCTAAGCCCTTGGTTACCGATCCAAATACGGGGTGAATTCCGTCGAGGTGACTTTGAGGCGCTAAAACCACAAAAAACTGTGATCCATTGGTGTTAGCCCCTCGGTGCGCCATCGAAAGTGCACCGCGGACATGTTTCAGATCGTTATTTTCATTGTCAAACTCGTAGCCAGGGCCACCAGCTCCAGTTCCTGTGGGATCTCCACCTTGGGCAACAAAATTTGGAATGACACGGTGAAATTTGACTCCGTTGTAATAGCCATTTCGAGCCAAATGTAAAAAATTACTTACAGTATAGGGCGCTTTTTCGGCAGCAAAAGTAATTTCGAGTTTTGTGCCATTACTGATTTCCATTTCGGCTGTGTACTTGTGTTTGGGTTTCACAATCGAAGCAGGAAGTTTTTTAATTTCTTTTACGGTTCCAACGGTAGGTTCGAGTTTCACTTTTTTCTTTTCTCCTTTAACGGGAGCCTCTGGCTTCCCGGGCTCTGTTGAACCCGATCCCGGAGCGGTGGTCGAGCTAATTTTTTCTTCAATTTCTGCGTAAAGGCTCGTATCCATCAAAAACTTTCCATCAATATCGATTTCAGCGGTGGCAGTGGACTCCATTTCTTGGGTTCGAATGTAGAAATCTTTATCTTTTACTTTTGCGCCCACAACCAAAGTGGCGAGTGTGACCACTTCTTCTCCACCCTTTTTACCTCTGACCTCAATGACCCGAGTGGGGGAGCGCATACCCGATGTCCATGTAGCCACCTCGTCTTGAAAGCTTTTGGCTTTGAGGCCAACAAGTGTGTCCAAAAGTCCACTAATCACAGCGGGTTTTCCGGTCGCTTTGTTGAGGTTGGCAGCGCCGCCTGAAACTTTCCAGTTTTCACCTTCACGAGTGAATTCGATTGAATTTTTTCCGTCCTGAATGGAAAAGGCGGAGACCAATGCCTTTTCAAAATCAACTATTTTTTTGGGTCTAAATTTAAACAAATCAACCTTGAAATTATCTTTAAAGGTTTCAGCAACTTCGAAAGTTGAAGCTTCTCCCTCTTGAGTTAAATAAAATTTGAAAACATTCTTTTTTTCTGGATTTGAGCGGTCAGCAACTCTGCCCAAAAGCCAAGTTTGGGTCTGAGTGCCTTTGTCATTTTTAGTTTCAACAACAAGTGAAGCCACCGAGGTGCCAAATCCGAATTTAGATTTCTCGGCCGGGTTGTCTGACGGAAAGGATACGGCCGAAACTGTATTGAGGGTGTCGACCCATTTTTGAACTTCGGTTGAGTCGAGGGGAACTTGTTTTTTGTTGTTTTCGAGGCCACCTATCCATTGAGATTGTGCATCTTTAGAGAGCTTGAGAGGTTCGAGTCGAACCCCGGTTTCAGAATGGGGCCGAATTCGAAGACTTTGAATTTCGGCCAAAGGGAGTTTTAAAATTTTTCGATTTCGAAGGTCAGAAAGTTTTTTGTCGAGACTAAATCTCAGTGAGCGCGAGGTTAAAAACACCTCAGGTTTGTCGGCCCATTTGGCAAACGAAAGATAATCAACAGGAGTGTCTTCACCAACCCAAAGTTCGGCGGGTTGAGATTTTCCCGGAGCATTTGTTGTGAGTGCGACTTTAAATTTTGCTGGCGCCAAACCAAGAGAAACTAAATCCTGATTAGAAACCGTAGATTCACTTTTGGCAGCAAGGAGACTTGATATGATTCCGTCGATGGCTGTTTTGTCGCCGTCAAAAGATTTTTGGCCATCACTTAAAATCCACTCGCCTCTGGGTTCGGCCTTTTCTTTTATGAACAATGGAGAACCTGCATTGTCGATTTTAAGTTCGATTATGTTTTCGCGTTGTAAATCGCCAAAGAGCAAATTGCCCCGATCTTTTTCTTTTTCGCTAGCCTCTTTTTGAGGCACCAGAACGAAATAGCTCAAGGCAATCAGACCCAGAGCAACGAGTGAAACTACTAGAGGTCCTTTAAACGGATTTCTTTTTGCCATATAGGGCATCGAAAATCTGATTTGGTAAAAAGTCAATCTGGACCTAGAATTAAGATTGTGAAACTTGAAACTATCAAAACCTACACATTTTTATTTTTGGCCCTTGGATCGTTTTTTTTGGGCCTCACCGGCCCAGGCGCCAGGGCGCAGGATTCCACTCTAGAAATTCGTTATTTGCCTGAGGGTTGTGGAAATCCTTTTGTCGAAAATGCCAGTTTCAGTGATTTTTTTGATTCGTCTGTGTCTGCAATGGCCGTAGAGCGTGGAGCGAGCTCTCCTGGCATCGTAGAGCTGTTTTCGGTTTTGGAACTTCGTAATGCCCTATCCGAAGAACAAACTGATCCTTCGATGGAGAGTCCGATTGATCGTTTGTTGGTTTCTCAGCTTTGCCAATTTCAGAGAATTGAAAACGCCTCCTCAGTGGGAATGGGCAATGAGGCCCGAAAAAGAGTCCAACAAATTCCTTCAAACGACCCTAAACTTCATAACCACCTCAAGAGCATTGCGTCAAAACTTTATAAAGATGCTCGCGAACTCTATTTGGTAGACGTGACCGAAAAGGCTCGAAAGCGCGCAAAAGACCAATCCACAGCCAAACGGTTGGGTGAAATTCGAAAAGCCAAGATCCAAGCACGCCAAAAGGTTCAAAATCTTATGGTGGAAAGCCTTTAAATTCGGGGCGTCATCTTTTTTACGGCCGACTTGACCGGGCCAGGCCCTAAAATACCAGGACGGCATGAAATGGTATTTGCTGGTCGATCGAAGGCATTTAGGCCCTTTTTCTGAGGAAGAAATCCGTCAGAAAATTCAAAGCGGTTCCGCCAGCGGTGAGGATTATCTCATCGGAGTTGAAGAGTCTGATGAGGGGAGCCTTCGATACCGAAAAATTTTAGATGTTTTTCCGCAGTGGGTTCCTCAAGTTAAAGTTCAAAACACCTCTGAATCTGAAAAAAACAAAAAACCGGCTCTGCCGGTGGTTGCCGATCGTTTCCTTGGAAGTTTTTCTGACGACGAAATTTTAAACAACGAAGTTTCAAGAATTTTTGCTCAGGAGCTGGATTCAACGACACTTCTTAAGAAAAGTTCTGAACAAACTGGAATCACTCAAATCCCGGGAGGTCAAAATCGACCTCCGGTTCCGTCTTCAACTGGAAAACTTCCTTTCTCTCCGACCCGTGGCCAAATTCGAAGGGTAGGAACTCCGTCAGTTGGGGGGCCCTCGGCCGATCCCCCTGAGAGCGGAACGGCACCGAGTCGCAGTGCTTGGCTTCTCGCGTTTCCCGCGACCTTTCTTTTTGTGAGTTTAGTTTTTTTCCCGTTCTGGCCGGGTGGAAATCCCTTAAGTAAAATTGTCCAAAGAGGCAAAGACGTTCCGGTGCCGGCTTCGCCAGTTGGTTCGGCGGGACCAAGTATCAGTCCACAAGCTTTGCCACAAAAGGACTCGCGCGCGCCGGCGAGTTTGTCGATTCGCGTTCCAGAAGTCAGTGTTCCGGAGCCCTCCCGAGGAGCTCCCAAAGAGGAGCCCACAGCTAGTTCAGATTCGGAGTCGCCACGTTCGGGTCGTAGATCAGCTAAAAGGCTGAGGACCGGTCCAAAAGTGGAACCCAGTGGGATAAGTGCACTTGAAAAACTGGCCAATGAACGAGACGACGGGGATTCGCCGCGTGAGGAGGGCCCTGATCGAAATGCCGATCGAGGCCCCGACGAGCGCGATTCAAATGTTGACGATTCTCGCGAGAATAGGGAGGCTGAAAAGCCCCCGTCAGCTGAAACTGAAAATAGTGAGAATCCTGGCTCCGTTGAAAATCCTTCGACGGACGAAGAGCCTGGAGCAAAAAAAGAAGCTAATGGGCAGAGCGAACAGGAAGAATAGAAATTAATATGAGTGAGTTATCCGAAAAACCCCTCGGGGGCGAAAAAGAACAAGATTCTTTTTTGCAGGAGTTTTTAAAATTTTGTCGGGCTCACGATTTGTTTGACTCGGGCGAAGGGGTGCTCGTTGCCGTCTCAGGAGGTCTTGACTCTTCGGTACTTTGCCATGTTTTGGCGCGGGCCCAAAGACTTTTGAATATTCGAATTGAACTTGCCCATGTCGACCACAAAACTCGAGGGACTGCGAGTCGCCAAGAGGGTGTATGGGTGAGGGTTTTAGGTGAGCGGCTTGGAATCAAAACCCATTTACTTGAATTGGGTGCCGAGGCTGGAGAAAATCAAAAATCTTCTCAAAATGAAATGCGCTCTTATCGGCGTGGCCTTTTGCTTGAAACCGCGGCGCGATCGGGACTGACAAAAATTTGCACAGCTCACCATCGCAACGACAATGCCGAAACTTTTCTTATGCGTGCTATCGGAGGTACCGGTGTTGCGGGGCTTGCTGCTATTTCTCCACGAGACCGTGTTTGGGTTCGACCTCTGTTGTGGGCGGGGCGAGATCAGCTCGAGAATTATTCCAGAAAATTTAGACTCGGCTGGGTAGAGGATCCCTCAAATTCTCGATCCGATTATTTACGAAACGGAATCCGTTTAGAAGTCCTGCCAAACCTCGAAAGGCTGAGGCAGGGGTCCATAAAGAATCTTGCAACCATTGCTGAAAGAATTCACGAAGAAGAAGTCGAATGGGAAAAGTGGATTTTAAATCAATTGGAGGCTCCCTTTGAATCTCTGCCAAGGGCCTGGCTTGAAAAATGGCCCGAGGCCCTGCAGCGGCGTATTTTTAAAGTTTGGCTGGCAAAGCTTGGTATTGAATACGACCCTGCGCTGGTTGAGGCCCTGGTGGATGGCGAAGAAGTTGTTCATTCACGGGGTAGTTTTTTGCGAAGATCAGATATGTTTATATTTTCGCCTGAAAAGGATTTTGGGCGACAATGGTTGAAGCCGATTCCTGTAGAGCTTGGAAAGAGAATGAGTCTCGGAATTTCGACGGCTTGGAGTTTTTTACCGGGAGCCCCCGAGAAATTTATAGCATTGCAACTCTCTACTTTTTTTCTTTTTCGACCGCCAGAAACGAGTTGGCTTGAGCAAAAACATATTCTTGCTTGGGATCAAATCCCATGGCCACTCATGATTCGACATCGTGGAACCTCAGATGCTCACAATCGTCTCGACAAAATATTGGCTCAAAATCGCATCCCGCGTCCCTTCTGGAAATCTTGGCCATTGCTCGTGAGTGCGCAAGATCCTGCCAGAATCATTGCACTTTTAGGGTTGGAAGTTTTTGAAGAATTTCGTTTAAAAAAGCTGGGGCGCTGTGTCTCCGTTGAGTGTTTCTTTGGAGATCGTTTGAAGGCAAATTTGCCCTCGTGATACAATAATTAAACTATGAAATCCAATCTTAGAGTCCTTTTGGTTTGGGTCCTTGTTTTGTTTTCATTGTTTTTTGTGCTTGCTCGAGTTCCTCAGAAAGAAGAAAAACCCGAAGAAGCCGTTTCGTTTAGTGAGTTCATGAAACTCGTTGACGAAGATCGCGTTGAATCCGTGACATTTAAGGGTGAATCAGGAATTTATGGAAAATTCAAACCCGGATTTCGCGAAGGAAAAACCTTCAAATCCCTGGGGGATACTCGCTCAGATCACTATCTTGCAGAACTCAAAAGAAAAGGTATTACTCCGAATTACGAAAAAGAAAATCAGGACAGTCTTTTAAGGACTGTACTTTTAACTTGGGCTCCAACTTTGCTCATTATTTTTATTTTCTTTCTTTTTCTTCGCCAGCTTCAGTCAGGGTCTAATCGTGCCATGAGTTTTGGCCAGAGCCGGGCAAAAATGTTTGCCGAAAATCAGAGTAAAATCAAATTTACTGATGTTGCAGGTTGCGAAGAATCAAAATACGAGCTCGAAGAAATTGTAGATTTTTTAAAAAGTCCAAAAAAATTCACAAAACTTGGCGGCCGAATACCTAAAGGAGTTCTATTGATTGGACCTCCCGGAACAGGAAAGACTCTTTTGGCAAAGGCTATTGCTGGTGAGGCCGGGGTCCCGTTTTTTTCGATTTCAGGTTCTGATTTCGTCGAAATGTTTGTCGGGGTTGGAGCCAGTCGAGTTCGCAGCCTTTTTGAAAATGCAAAAAAAGCTGCTCCCTGTTTAATTTTTATTGATGAGATTGATGCCGTGGGGCGCCACCGTGGAGCAGGTTTGGGTGGGGGCCATGACGAGCGAGAACAAACTTTAAACCAGTTACTTGTAGAGATGGATGGTTTTGAGGGGACCGAGGGAGTTATTGTAATTGCAGCCACCAACCGGGCCGATGTTTTGGATCCCGCCCTTTTGAGGCCCGGTCGCTTTGATCGTCGGGTGATGGTGCACAAGCCTGATATACGGGGACGAGTTGCCATTTTAAGAGTGCATTCAGCCAAAACTCCTCTTGCGCCAAGTGTTGACCTTGAAGTCATTGCTCGGGGAACCCCAGGCTACGCCGGTGCTGATTTAGAAAACCTGGTCAACGAAGCCGCTTTGAGTGCTGCCCGTAAAAACCAAGAAACCCTGACGATGGAAGATTTTGAATACGCAAAAGATAAAGTCTCTATGGGACCGTCGCGCAAAAGCATGCTCATTTCTGAAGAAGAAAAACGCCACACCGCCTACCATGAGGCCGGTCACGCACTCGTAGGGCGAATGATTCCGGGGAATGATCCTGTTCACAAAGTAACAATTATTCCGCGTGGTCCTGCTTTGGGGGTCACCATGACATTGCCGACCGAAGACCGTTTCACTCTTACAAGTGACAAAGCCGAAGGTATGATTGTTTTTTTAATGGGCGGTCGAGTTGCCGAGGAATTAGTTTTTAAGCATCTCACGACCGGAGCCAGTAACGATATTGAAAGGGCCACAGAGCTCGCTCGCAGAATGGTTACTGAATGGGGAATGAGCAAAAAGTTAGGCCCTGTTAATTTTAGCTCCAAAAGTGAAAATGTTTTTTTGGGGCGAGATTTGCAGTCCAGCGTCGGACATAGTGAAGAAACGGGTCGACTCATTGACAAAGAAATTCGCGATATTGTTGAAGCGGGGCATGATAAAGCCAAAACCATTCTCAATGACAATATCAACGTGCTTCATGCAATGGCCGAGGCCTTGTTAGAGTATGAAACGATCGAGGCCGAAGATATTGATGCCCTCGTTGCGGGCAAACCTCTCAATAAAAAAATTCCCGATAATAAAATGCCCGTAGAAAAGAAAGCGGTAGCTGACACCCAAGAAGAAAAAAAAGCACCAAACCTCGTTAATTTAAATAAGCCTGTAAAGGTTTAATGGGAGGGGGAAGAGAGCGTGGGATCATTATCTCTTCTTCCAGGTGTTTTAGGGCAAATTAAGTTTGGTGACGCCGTCAGTATTGCCCTCGATATCATCATTGTTTTTTTTATTGTTTACAGAGTCCTGCTTCTGATTCGTGGGACTCGAACGGTACAAGTTTTGACGGGAATTGGAGTTTTTTCGCTCGCTTATTTCTTAAGTGATCGTTTCAATTTGTATGTTGTAAATTTTCTGCTGAGGCAGTTTTTTGATTATGTATTTTTGATTCTAGTGATTATTTTTCAGGATGAGATTCGTCGGGCATTGGCAACTTTGGGCCGAAACCCTTTTTCAGGGAATGCCGCAAAAACCTTAAGCGTTCAAGTTATTGAGGTTGTGGTGCAAGCCTGTCAGGTTTTGGCTACAAAGAAAACAGGGGCCATTATTGTACTTGAAAGGCATCAGGGCCTAAAAAACTATACAGAAGGGGCGACTTCTATGGATGCCCAATTATCTGCTGAACTTCTGGTTTCTATTTTTCAGGCCACGTCACCTATCCATGATGGGGCGGCAATTATCCGCGAAGGAAAAATTTTAGCTGCTGGGTGTTTTTTCCCGGTCACGTTGGATTCTGGGATGGATAAAAACTTAGGGACCCGCCATCGAGCCGCAATGGCCATTTCTGAAGAAACCGATGCCGTGGCAGTTGTCGTAAGCGAAGAGAGGGGCGAGGTGAGTGTGGCCGAAAGAGGGCAGCTCAAACGAGATTTGAGCCCAGGAAAGTTAAGATCGGCTCTGTTTAGGGCCTTTGAAATCGAGAAGATTCGAGAAAACACAGAATCGGGCGGGGCCAACTGATGAAAAACAATCCCCTACCGCTCTGGAAAAAACTAGTCGGTGAAAAAAGTTACAAAAGGCGAACACGAGAAACTTGGCTTTTAAGAATTGTTGCATTTTTTATAGCCATCGTACTTTGGGTCTTTGTTCTTGGTGGTAAACAAGTTGAAGTTACAAAAGAAGTTTTTCTTGAGTATCAGTTGCCTGTGGGAGTCGCTTTTGGAAATCAGCCCCCAAAGTCAATTTCAATTAAAGTTTCGGGCCCTCCGGTTTTCTTAAGGGAGTTTCAGGATTCAAAAATTTCAATAAATCTTGATCTTAAAAATCAAAAATCGGGTGAAAGTGAAATCGCCATTCGCGAAGATTCGTTGAATTTACCCTTGGGTTTGCGCCTGACATCGCTTTCACTCTCATCAATTAAGGTTCGTTTAGAACGCCTTACTGTCAAACGGGTACCCCTGCGACCCAGCTTTGCTCCTGGCTTGCCTCCGGAATATAAAATCAGTTCAGTAACCCTGCGCCCAAGCACCATTGAAATCAAAGGACCTCAAAGTCGAATTCAGGGAATCGAGGCCCTTCCGACAGAGCCCATCACCTTACTTTCTTCGTCGCTTCGTCAGGAAGTCACCGTTGGGGTTCAGCTCGATGGGCACAATGGAGTTGAGATTAACGAGAATGAAAGAAGTGTGCAGGTCGTGATCGAGCTTGAGGGCAATCTTGAAAGGCGCTGGGTTAAAGGCCTAAGCGTTGGAGTTAAAGTGGGCACTGGAGTTCGGCAAACCAGTTTGGATACACAACTTCTTGGAATTCGCGTTCGCCCGAGTAAGGTCAGTTTTCTTTTGGAGGGACCTGCCCGCCTGATTGAGGAACTCAAACAAGGAGGGCTTGAGGTTTGGGGAGAAATTCCGGAAATTAAGCCCGGTACCTACACCTCTCGGCCGATTTGGCGCCTCCCCCCTGATGTTCGTGTTGTTAAAAGAAGCGCCGATAGCATAGAAGTGACCATCCCCAAGCCGGGTGTTTAGGAGAGTCCTTTTTTATGTCGAATACAAAACTTTTTGGAACCGATGGAATTCGTGGCATTGCCAATCGTCATCCGATGACTGCCGAAATCGCACTTCAGGTGGGGCGCGCCGTGGCACATTATTTTCGAGGAAGCGGAAACCGAGTCGATAAACGAACCGTTGTTTTAATTGGTAAAGATACTCGGCGCAGTTCTTATATGATTGAGCAGGCTCTTGCCGCTGGTATCACCAGCCAAGGGGCTCACGCCTTGCTTGTAGGTCCGATGCCCACTCCAGGAGTGGCCTTCTTAACTCGCAGTATGCGCGCAGATGCAGGAATTATGGTGAGCGCCTCTCACAACACTTATGAATACAATGGCATCAAAATTTTTGGCCACGAGGGCTTTAAACTTGGCGACGAGATTGAGGCGAGCATTGAACGTTTGATTCTGTCTGACGAGTTGGCCGAAACTTTGCCCACCGGTGCGGAACTTGGAAAAGCAAAACGTATCGACGATGCGATGGGGCGATATGTTGTACATGCAAAAAGTTCGTTTCCGCAAAACATGGATTTAAGGGGTCTCCGTATCGTTTTAGATTGTGCTCATGGAGCTGCCTATAAATTTGCTCCTGTAGTTTTTGAAGAATTGGGAGCCGAGCTTGTTTTGTTGGCCAATCACCCTGACGGGACAAATATAAATTCTAATTGTGGGGCCCTTCATCCGGAACACATGGCCGAGCAGGTTCAAAAGTACCGTGCTGATTTGGGAATTGCCCTAGATGGGGACGCTGACCGAGTCATTCTTGTTGATGAAAAAGGTGAGCGCGTAGATGGCGATCAGTTGATGGCCATACTTGCTGTAGACCTTTCTGAAAGAGGAAAACTTTCGCGGCAAACTCTGGTCGCCACACCGATGAGTAATATGGGGCTTGAAATTGCTCTTAAGAAACATGGAATTCATGTAGTGTATGCAGGAATTGGTGACCGGAATGTTGTCGAAACCATGCTTCGCGAAAATTATAATTTAGGCGGCGAACAATCAGGACATGTAATTCATTTAGAAAACGGAAGCACCGGCGACGGCGTGGTTGCCGCACTCAGTGTGATTTCAGTTATGAGGCGTAAACAGCAGCCCCTCTCAGTTTTGAAATCTTTGATGACAATTGTCCCGCAGGTTTTGCGCAATATACGCGTTCAGCGAAAACCACCTTTGGATGAAATTGATGAAATCCAAAATGAAATTAATCGAATTACGAAGGGTTTGGGCGATAAGGGCCGGCTGTTGGTGAGATATTCGGGTACCGAGCCCCTGTGTCGCATCATGATTGAAGGCGAAGATGAGCTTGCTATCCAAGATTACGCAGACAAACTCGCCGGCATGATTTCAAAACAACTTACCCACATTAACTAGGGCGTGTCCTAACAGCCCGGAAAAATAAATTGGAACAGTTCAAACAAGGCCCGTGGGTTTGGGGCCAAATTCAGAAAAAGTTAAAGCAGTCCACGCCTGAGGTTCAGGCTAGTGATAAACGCTTTTTGTTTTTACTCAGGGGAAACCTGGGCCTTGGAAAAACAGCTTTTGTGAAGTCCTTTTTACAAGACAGGGGCTTAGATTCTCAACAAGTCCAAAGCCCGACTTTTTTAAAAATGCTGGAGTACGAAATTCCCGAGTGGGGAGTTGGGATTCATTTGGATTGTTATCAATTGGAATCTGTGAAGGCCCTTGAAAAACTTGGGTTAGAAGAGCGCATTATGGAATCCGACGTAAAAATAGTTTTTGTTGAGTGGCCAGATCAATTTTTAGAATATGTAAAATCTCACTCACCTTTGCTAAAAAATTTTTTGGATTCATTCGTTAAAGTCGAGATAGTCTGGAAAGATCTCGGTGTGTTTTCAGTTCAAATACATTAAGTCCCAAAAAAATCGACCTCTAAATTTATGGGGTTTAGGGGGGGGGACCCATAAATTTAGAGGTCTTCGTTAAAAAATTCCTTTGGCCAAGGGGGGAGAGGCCAAGGAATTTTAAAAAGTAACTTGAGTTTTATCCAATCATTCGTTTGATATCTTTTAAAAGAAACGAAAGTTGACGACGATTGTCTTGAATCGCGTTTAAGTGCATCAGGCTTTGATCGATGAGGGATGAAATCACTTCCATCTCAACAACTGATTTGTCAGCTGTGAGGTCAATAGATTTCATTTCTTCAGGGGGCAACAAGTGATTTAGGTCGCGAGCTGCGTTTCCAAAGTAGAACTGTATGGGTTGTGTTTTATCGATTTTTGCTGACATTTTGTTTTCCCTCTTAACCTAATCATTACAAGTCCTATGCCAAATCTTCACATTCTCCAAGACCAACTGAAAGTCAAATAAAATCAGATATTTACATTGGGCGCTGTAGCCTTTGTTAAGGCCCTCTTTTTGGTGGTTTTCAAGTGGAGAGACAATTTTTGCTCCTCGAGTGTCCGCTTTATAGACGAGTTGGGGTGCAAGGTTTAGTGAATGGGGGGTGAAGACATCTCAAGCATCAGCAAATTTTCGATTCGGTTTTAGCATCCCATCCGTTTTTTGGGGACTTTTGGCCGGGGTGGGCCTCGGTTTGTGGCTTCGGCACTTCGCTCCGACAGGGCTCAGTCAATTTCTGCTAAAAAATTTATTGGAGCCCATTGGGCAGATTTTTTTACGCAGCCTTTTTATGGTGGTGATCCCACTGGTTTTAAGTTCGTTAATTGTTGGTGTCGCACGTCTGGGAAATATGGCCGATATTCGCAGAATGGGCCTCAGACTTGGCCTTTTCTATTTTGCCACAACACTGGCCGCGATTCTTTTGGGGCAAATTCTTGTAGTTAGCTTTAAGCCCGGGCAGGGGCTGGACCCGCAAATGATGGAGTCCGCGCGCTTGGCCATGGGGGCGCAGGTCGGGCAGCTTATCGAAAAAAGTCAGTCTGTTCCTGAATCACTCTGGCCGGGGATCATTTCGTCCATTATCCCGAAAAATATTATCCAGGCTTTTTCTGCAGGGGACATGTTGGCCGTAATTTTTGTTGGGCTCATTTTTGGATTGAGCCTAACTCAGATTTCGCGTGATAAATGTGATTCAGTTATTTTGTTTTTTGATGCCATCTCAGACGCTTCAGTTAAAATTGTGGGATGGATTATGAAGATGGCTCCGATTGCGGTCGCTGCCCTTGTTTCGGTTTCGGTTGTTCGACTTGGAGCTGGAATTCTACAATCTGTTTCTTTTTATTTTAGTTTAGTAGTCGCGGGTTATCTTATTCATCTCTTTGTGTTTTACCCCCTGGTGATGTCTTTTTTAGGACTCGGAATTTCGCCAAAGACATTTTTTAAAAAATCGATGCCGGTTTTTATGACTTCCTTTTCAACAAGTTCCAGCAATGCAACCTTGCCTACGACGATTGCAACCATGGAAAACTCTTTTGGAGTCCCTCCCAGTATTGCTCGTTTTGCTTTGCCCTTAGGCGCCACGGTGAACATGGACGGAACGGCCCTTTTTGAAATGATGGCAGCCATTTTTATTGCCCAGGTTTTTGGAGTTCATTTGGGCCCCGTCGAGCACATGACTCTCATTGTGTTGGTCCTTGTAACTTCAGTGGGGGTGGCTGGAGTACCCGGAGGCTCAACCCCTCTTTTAATGTCGGCCATGGCCGTGGTGGGAATTCCCGTCGAGGGTATAGCGCTTATTCTTGGTGTCGATAGGCTTCTTGATATGGGGCGAACAGTTGTGAATGTGACGGGCGATATGGTGGGCGCTCTTTACTTAGCAAAATCAGAAGGAGTTCTTGTTGGGGCAAAACTAAGCGAGGTCGACTCGCCCCTCAGCCCTTAGTCTCTCGAGACGGTCAATGAGGTCCTTAATGCGAGGGCGCTCAAAGGGTAAAAATTCAACCCCATAAAACACTACGGGTTTTCCGAGGTTTGAAACATGTTTGATATAAACAATTTGCGATTCCACAGTTAGAAAATTCGCAGCTGTATCTTCAAATGCGAGTTGGCAATAAATTCTTTTTTTAGGGTTAAAGGGCCACCTAGGATCAAAGCCATAAAAACCACAGCCACCCTGTCCGAGCGTGATGATTTTTTCCTGTTCACGCCCCTTATCGATGATTGCGGCCAGACTACTCAGATCAGAAACTTTATAGCGTGCAAATTTGCGGCGTTGTCTGGGGTCGATGTTAGAGGGCGATGATGATCCAAGCATAGCTAGTTTTATTCATCGTCATACTCCAAACAAACCTTAAGCAAAAAAAAACCCCGGGTAGCATTTTAGCTACCCGGGGTTAACATTTTAGTTAAACATTGGGGGGTCGAGGACTATCGGTCCCAACCGCCGCCACCACCACCGCCGCCACGGCCGCCGCCGCCACCGCCGCGTGCGCCAAAGCCGCCACCACCGCCGCCACCGCCGGATCGGTTACCGCGAAATCCTCCGCCACCAGAACGGCCGCCACCACCGCCGCCGCCTTCAGAAGGGCGAGCTTCGCTGACAGTAAGGTTACGACCATCAAGGGGGGTTCCGTTGAGTTTGTCGATTGCAGATTTAGCTTCATCAGGTGAAGCCATTTCGACGAATCCAAAACCGCGTGAACGGCCTGTAACTCGATCGGTGATGATCTTTGCGCTCTCAACGCTCCCAAATTGGGAAAAAGCGTCTTGCAACGATTGATCGGTTGTTGAAAAAGAAAGGTTTCCTACGAATAGTTTTGTTGCCATTTAATCTCCTCTAAAAGTTCGACAACTATTTGCCGCTCTAAAGAGGACCGAGGACTAGGCACAATGCCAGAACCAAAACGAGAACTCTCTTAAGCTAGCAGGTCAAAGACGTCCTCTAGCATAATCTGTTTCTAAACCACAAGCGAAGACAACAATTTGATCTTTAGGTCCCCTTTTATTAAATTATGCTACGCGTAAACCGTGAAAGTCAAAGGACTCAAGAAGTCCAATTAAAAAGCCGAAATAACTCTCATGGAAAAACCAACATGGCAAAAATCTGCAAGTTTCGGTCTAAAAATCCAAGTGGCCCTTTTGGGCATTTCCTTTCTTGGAATCGGTGGTTTGGTGGCCTTTGGACTCAAAACACGTGAAGCCCTCATTGATACCAAAGCAAAAACTGTAAGGCAGTCGAGTGAATCGATTCTCGATAAAATTGATCGTAACCTTTTTGAACGTTACGGCGATGTTCAGGCCTTCGCAGTTTCGGTACCCGCTCGAAGTATGGACCCCGCTCGGTTGGTTCCCTTTATTAATGACATGATGGGAATTTATGCTCCTGTTTATGATCTCATGGTGGTGGCAAACCTTGAGGGCAAAATTGTAGCCGCCAATACCGTATTCAAAGACGGCAAACCCCTTGCCGAAACAAGCAAAATATTGGGCCAGTCCGTGGGTGAAGAATCTTGGTTTAAAGAGGCCGTTGCAGGCAAAATCGCAGCGGGCACGGCTTTTGTTGAAGACCCAATTGTCGATATTCTGACCGAAAAAGTTTGGACTGATAATCGAAAGTCAATGCGTTTTACGTCTCCGATTATTGATCCCGCCACACAAAAAATTATTGGCGTGTGGTCAAATCGCATGAGCTGGAAAGATGTCGTCGACGGAATCATCAATGAAGAAATCTTGAAGCTTAAATCTGAAAGTTTTGCTTATCTCATGCCGATCTTGATGAACTCAGAAGGA
>CAXNEW010000035.1:0-19758 GCA_964201665.1 Bdellovibrionota bacterium | reverse complement strand
CTCGTCACTGGTGGAGCTTCCGCTACCGGCGCTGTTGTTAGCAACTTGCCTGCTGCGCCTGAGGCGCCTGCGGAGTCGCCTGGCTTTGGTACCTGGCTAACTACTCCTCGTTTACCTGCTTCGAGCGAAGAGCCTGCGCCGGCTACTCCCATCGCGCAAGCTCCTGTTGCAACAGCACAAACTCCAAACCCCACGCAGAACAAATCAAGCTCGCTTGAGGGGGCTGGGTCCAACTCCAAAATTAAAACTACTCCTGCCGACAGCGGGAACAAACAAGGAGTCGATCCCACAGCAGGCTATCTGCCCACACCCAAAACACAGCCTGGGCACAGCTCGAGCGGAAAATCTGCACGAACACCCGAGGGTACGAGCAACCCTGCTGGCGGTGC
Source organism: Bdellovibrionota bacterium (assembly GCA_964201665.1). GTDB lineage: Bacteria > Bdellovibrionota > UBA2428 > UBA2428 > UBA2428 > CAXNEW01. The sequence continues at coordinate 19,369 of CAXNEW010000035.1, read as the reverse complement.
ACGAACACCCATGGAAGCAAGCAGCAGGGGGCTGGCTAGTGGCGGACAGACGCCTCCGGCGCCTAAACAAATTCCTCAGGAGCCAAACTCACAGCCCCTTTCTCATTCTGAACAAGCCAAGGCCGTTGATTCGGTTGCAACCTCGATTCTTGGTTTTAAAAAAGATTCCTCGGGCAAACTCATTCGCGATGAAGCCAGCGCCGCCGCACTTCCTCGCTCACTCCAAATCCTTGGCGACAAGGTCGAACAGCTAGCAACCGAACGTGAAAACTTTAGGCTTACCTGCAAGGATTTCATCGCCTCGCTCACAACCATTGATGCAAGTAAAAATTCTTGCATCGAAACAGGCCCAACTACAAACGTCGAAAATACTTTGATTGAATCTTGCATGGCGATTTATGGCAAAATCGACCGTCGCGAAAAAGAAATTCTTTTAGGCGTTGCCCAAGCTCCACAAAAAGAAATCGATGCCATTCCAGAACTTGCTCGCAAAAAAGAAATCGCAGTTAAAACCTTTGAGGGACTTGTTAAAAATTACGGCGAGTTTTTGCAAAGTTATGCCGGGGCCTCCTCTTGCACCTATGACCCTGATCTCATCGACAAAGCCAAAGCAACGCAAGCCTCCGGCGGCACAGTATCAACGACACAAAGTGAAAAAAATCCCACACCAAAAACTTGGATTGACTCAGCCCTTCAGCGCCTTTCAAATTCCCTACTGGGCGCCCATATGCTGTCAAATCGTGATCAGGTTTATGATTTGTTTTTAAACAAAAACCCAGGTTGTGTGATGGCTAACCAAGAAAAGGGCAATTCTATTTTTCCAGAAAAAATAAGAAAAGGCCAAGATCCTTGTCCCAACGTCTTTGAAAATTCAGCCTCTCCAACGGCGCGCGATAAAGTTAAAATGCTCACCCTACTAAACAGTTTTGATGGACTTGCGCCAAACATCCTTGAAAAGGGTTTAGGTATAAATGCCCCGCTTAATGATTCGCATATGGCCTACAATAAGGCCAAGGGGTTATTGTTTCAGCAAGATGAAAATGGAAGTAAACTTTCACGACTCCTTACTTGCACGGGCCCCAATTCGCTTGGCAAATTCGTTCTAGATCTTGAACAAATTCTTCGCCCCTATGCCGCTGCTTGCGGATCGCAAGAGGCTCGGCAACTAACCAGTAAAGTTCGGTCAAATTTTGAGAAAAAATCAAAATGGACTCAAATTGCGATTGAATCCTCAAAATCCACAACATCACAACAAAGTTTAAACAAAGCCACCTGCCCAGTTCCTGAGCCCGATGGCGACCATCCGTTTCCATCAGGCGCCCCAAGCTCACTTGATCTTGTTTATGGACTTGGACTTAAAAATGGATTCCCTACGAAAACAAATAAGTCCGAATGCGAGAAAATTATGGTTAGATACCACGTCGCCTTAGGGGCGGTGAGACGAGAAAAGAATTTACATGAAAAATTCAACGAAAGGACAGGGCCAAATTTTATCGACGAAACTCTAGGGGTTTCCCATGGGAGAAACCCAACCAACTAATGTTTTGTTTTGTCCATTTGACCGGGAGCCATGTCTATCTGCTCCAAAATAAGTTCCTCAGGTCCGTTGTTGAGCCACAAAAATCCTGGTCTCGAATTCTCTGAATCAATTGTGTAGGTCTTGGATTTAATCTGAACGTCATTTAGGCCAACCGAATGCACAATCACATGCCCTTGCAGTTTTTTAACGAGAGGGCCATCCACAGTTTCGCGAACAAAACTTTCAGCCTTTACGAATTCCATGCCGACGATTGCATCTTTCTTGGCGCCGGCATCCCTATCCCGAACTAGCATCAACAGCCGATCGTTTTCCTTTAAATCCTTTTGATTTACAACCTTAGGATCAAGACCTGTGGCCTTTTTAGTAATTTTATCAATGGCATCTAACTGAGTTTTAATCACCCAAAGATTCTCACTATGGGTCTGTTCCTGATTGTTTAGCTGCCAATGCCCATTCCACTTAATATCATCAAGCTTTAGTTCACCCGCCACGGCCTGGCCGGCACCTAAGGCTGAGGCAAACGCTACGGCCACAAAGGCTCGCGCGAAAATCCGACTAACTAAAGTTTGTTTTGTTGGTTGCGTCTTCATATTCATAAGTTTCCTAAACCCTCTTTTGGTGTAAATGCGCCTCGGTTACAAGCAATTTTTGCTCGTCCGTCTGCCGCAACAGGCTCTGCAATAAGTGTTGCAACAACCATGCCTAATCGAGCCACCAGTAGAAATAGAGCTAACAAATTGAAATTACACGGGCAAGTGGGGTTTTGCCCACCAAACCTCTCCCACCAAAGTGTTGAAACTTTAGACATTTAACACTTTCTTAACAGTCCCCCGTTGCCCCCAGAGGTTTGCTTGGAGGCCCTGGGCGGGAGTAGATTGTCTCCACTATGGAAAATCCTTTTGCTTTTGAAGTTGCGACTCCCCATGTTTTGACTATCGACGTTGATCAACCTGCGAGTCAGGCCTTGCTGGTTATGCGTGACAAAAAAATTAGACATCTTTTAGTTACCCAACATGAAAGAGCTTTAGGGGTTGTTTCAGAACGTGATCTCATGAAGGCTCTGCGGCTAGAGATTGAAGATTTCTATTCGGTTCGGGTGCAGAGCACTCATATTGACCCCTCGCTTGTCGTTCGCGATGTGATGAGCTGGCCTATTCGTTTTATCGATGAAAAAACGGTCCTTACAGAAATTGTTAAACGCATTATCGATGAAAAAATTTCGAGTCTGATTGTTACCCAAAATCAAAAAATCGTAACCGGAATCATTACTACCGAAGACCTGCTTAAAATTCTTCAAAAGGGCCTGGTCGAGTCGGGACAAAAAGAAGCCCAGTCGGTTATGGGGCGCCTCGCCCTTTCGCCCCTGGGTGAAGTGATGAAAATGCTGTCAAATACTGGAATCTAATCGGAGGCAGCGATCCGATGAAATTTAGTTTGCGCAACGCGTAATCTGTCTGATAGATACCGCCTTTCCAATGAAATCCAGCCAAAGGCTTTTATCGATTGTCGCGATGGAGGCGGAGTTAAATTCGGTTACACAAACGCTGGGAAAATTTCGTGAAATCATTTTGAGTGAAAATCTTAAGCTACGGGCACGAGTGTTTTGCTCAGAAGACGGAATAAGCGAAATTTTTTTAGTTCACTCTGGCATAGGTCTTGTGAATGCCGCCCTGGCGACAGCTTGTGCCTTGGACAAAGAAAAATTTTCGGGAATTTTACTTTTAGGAGTGGCAGGAGCTTTGAGAGAGGATCTTGAAATTGGAGATTTGATTGTTGCTGAAAGTGTTTTGCAGCATGACAGCCTTTTTTGCGATGAATCCGGAGACCACCTCATGGCACCAGGTTCTCTTTACGTTTCTGCCCCTTTGCAAAAACGGGTATCACCCATTTTTGAAACCGACTCCAACCTTCAAGGTCTCATTTTAGACTCCGCTATTAGAAGACGCTTTCCAAAAAACATAGTCAAAGGTTGTTTAGTTTCGGGTAGTCGCTTTGAGGCCAATATCAGGGGCAAATTGAATCTTTCCCAAATTCATACCAATGTTTTGGGTGTTGATATGGAAGCTGCTGGGGTGGCCATTGTTGCGCAACGGGCGCAGGTCCCGTTTTTAGTTCTTAAAACCGTAGCCGATAGACTTAGTCCCGCTGGGGGAATTACTGAAGACTACAAAAACTTTCTGACATTTGCATCCCAAAACGCGGGCCTTGCTACCCAGCTTGTTTGGGAAAATTTCCAAAAAAATTTAAACACCAACTCACGAGAAAAGCTCCAATGAGAATTTATTTTGCTCGCTATTTTGCTCTATATTTTGCTCGCTATTTCGCTCTACATTTTGTTCTAGGGATCGCCCTCGCATCGCAGGTTTCGTTTGCTACGAAATCACCTGACTGCACTAAGATCGGGATTCTTGGAGAGTTTAAATCTCTTACTCGAGGATTTTATCAACACTTTGGTACTGAAACTCGGCGTGGGGCTGAAGTCGCCGTGAAATGGCTAAAACAAAAAAATTCTAGGGCGGTCTGTTTTGAGTTTGAAAACTTTGAAACCGACAATTCTGTGGCCAATTTACCAAGGATTATTAGAAATGCAGCTGCAAACGGATTTCGTTTGTTTATAGGACTTGGAATTTCTGATCAGGCCATGGGAGCAAAAAAAGTACTCGAAGAAACTGGCGCAATTTTAATTTCGCCAACAGCCTCATCAACTGAGCTCCTGGGTCAACAGGGGCGCATCGTCGTTGTTTATCCGACCAATCAAATCATTGGTCACTCCCTGGCTCAACAGGCTCGGGCTAGGGGAATCGAAAAAATACTTTCTGTTTATGTTAGTCGAGGTCGGTACTCTGAAGACATGCATCGTCACTTTAGTGATGAGTTTATTCGTAGTGGCGGCACCTTGGAAACCGTTTCAATCCGTCCCCAAAATAGTAATTTTAATGAGGTCGTTGAAAAAATAAAAAAAAATAATTTTCAATTTGTTTTTGCCCCACTTTTTGAGGTGGATGCAGCCCGCCTTATAGCGGCTGTGGCTCGGCATAGTGAAAACATCGAATACGTAGGCACTGATTCATGGGGCACTTATTCCAAAGTCATTCGGCGGCTGGTTAAGAATGAAAAACTTAAGGCAATGGTTCCGAAAATCTATGATCCCGAATTCAAAACTGCCGAAAACCAATATCTGGTAAGTGAGTTTGCAAAAGACAATGGATCAAAACTTCCCACCGATCTTGTGGCCTTTAGTTTTGATTCCATGCTGATTGCTCACGCGTTGGTTCAGAATTGTCCCAAGCTAACGGCACGGACAAACGTCGCAAATTGCCTCAGTCGCTCGCTACCCATTTCGTCCACGATGGGCCTCCTCAAGACTCACGAAAATTTAGGTATAAAGCGCGAAATCCAAACAAAAATGATTTTGTTTGACGATCCAAATCTTCAGGTCAATGTTAGGTGAACTAAAAAATGAGAAGCACGAAATCCTTTTTACTTAAAAACTATGCGGGCTTGTTTTTGTTAGCCGTGGGCTCATCTTTAGCTCTCGCCTTGTCTATAGCGGGATTTCAGTTAAAATCGGTACACGAAATATATTTAGAGCGAATCAGTCGAATTGTTTCGATTCATACCAACGAAATTCTTAATGAATTGGCTCTTGAGGATCGGCAAAGTCTGGCTGATCACCTTGAAGTCATTCGTAGTCAGCTCGAAGTGGATTCCCTTGAACTTGACGGAGACACAGGTCCCTTGGTTGAGGGGCCTGTGGTAGTCAATGACCCTAAAGGACCTCGTCAAAACTCCAAAGCACTGCTCGCATTGGCGGGTTTTATGGGACTCGAGCCCTTTGAAACACTTTTGAGTGATGGCTTTGATACTTGGACTGTAAAGCTCAAGGTAGACTACCTGAGTTCTTATTTAAAATATTTTGTGCAGCCCTTCGCGCTTTCAACGACAACAATATTTTTAGTTTTTGTGGCTTCAGTGGGGTTGGTATTCTTTCTTCTTTTTAAAAAAATCGACCGACATCTTATTGCACCCCTAAAGTCGGCAACATCAGCCCTAACTGGAAATAATATGGAAGAACTCAAGGCAGCAACTTCAGAGGGCTTAGGCGAAATTCAAGCCTTCACCGAAGCCAGTCGCAGGCTTAACCAAATGGAAAGAGCCATTGCTGTTTCGCAACTTGCCGAACAAGTTGCCCATGATATTCGTTCGCCCCTTGCAGCACTACAGGTGGTCGAGGGCGAACTTTCCCTTCTGGCCGACGACAAAAGAAAACTTCTAAGGCATGCCATAAGCCGAATTCGTGATATCGCAAGCAATCTGGTCGTGGCCCGAAATCAAGGAGCTTTTCCAAAAGATCGGCAAAGTTTAAGGTCGATGAATCTGGCGCTTGCGCCACAATATATTTTTGGATTGATAGAATCTATTTGGAGCGAAAAAATCACTCAATATCGAAGCCGTGAGGATTTGGAGTTTGTCACAAATTTAGGTAACGGAGCCGAAGGTATTTTGGCCCGAGTAAATCCCGTTGAGTTTAAACGCATTGTTTCTAATTTAGTTGATAACTCGGTTGAGGCTATGGGCACTCAAGGTGGACAGGTTTCAATCTTTCTTGGCGGCCACGACATGGAACTCATTGTAGAGGTGAGTGATACTGGTAAAGGTATCCCGGCTGAAATTTTGCCACGCCTCGGCACCCGTGGCGCTACGTTTGGAAAAATTCAAGGGTCGGGTTTAGGGCTTTACCACGCACGTACTCACGCCGAAAAATGGGGAGGCAAGTTTGAAGTGAAATCCACAGTGGGGCTTGGTACGACAATTCGAATTTCTCTCCCTCTTTGTAATTTGCCGCGGATCTTTGTTAGTGAAATTAATCTTGTAAATAAGTCCAATATTATTGTTGTTGATGATGATTTTACTATTCATGAACTTTGGAAAACTCGACTTAGCGCAGGTCTCAAAAATCAAAAAGACGGAATGTTTAGGCTCTTTAAAAGCAGTATTGAATTCGAAGAGTGGATCAAAACTACAGGCAAAAATCTTAAAGCTGAGAACACGATTTTTTTGATGGACTACGAATTGTCCTCGGACGGTCCGACGGGGCTCGACCTGATCGAACAATTCCAGCTTCAAACCCATAGTATTTTAGTTACAGGGCGAGCTGATTCCTTACAGGTTGCAACTCGCAGTGCCTGTTTGGGGGTGCCCCTGATTTCAAAATCTAACTTGCCTCTGCTTCCCGTAGTTTGGCAGGAAAGCAACCGCTCCGTGATAGCCGGAGATCAAATTAATCAAAAGCCTCAGGTTTGGAATCCCTTTCAAGAAACTCCTCAGTCCTAGCAGGTAAATTTGTTTTTGGGGCAAGGTGCGAAAAGAGCACCTCAGCCTTCGGCCGTGGGCCCCAGGCCATGGCAACAGCTAAACAAGTTATATTTATTTCATTTCCTACTGAAGCTTTCAGAGCCTTGGAATAAATCGAAAGCTGATTTTGGATTTTATTCACTCGGTCTTCTGTTAAAAGATTCTCAATACGGCGGGTAGATTTCCAGTCGATAATGACCCACTCGGTTTCACTTTTTTTCCAAACAGCATCAATGATACCTGTCAAATGGGTGTTATGTAGGGCAATTTCAAGAGGCCACTCGCGCATCACTCGGTTTGGGCAGCTTTTCACATCTGCCCAAAACGCACTGAGCTCAGGCAATGCGCGGATTTCTGCGAGACCCTTTTTCAAAACTTCGTTGTGCGCCTGGGGTCTGGTTTTTGTGAGGTCAGAACTTTTAAAAAAATCAGTGAGACTTTCTCCAGACCAGATCTCTATAAAACTATGTAGATCAATTCCCAGCTGGGTGAAATCGAGTTGATTGTTCTGAGGAGTTTGCGACTGACTCCATTTCGGCGCTTTGATTTTGTCACTGGAGTTTTCGGCTTCCAAAGAGTTTACCCAACGAGTCACGCTTGTTCGCACAAACCCCGCCTCCGTTACATCCCTAACCGGTGACATTAAACCTAGAATAGCGTTTCGTTTGGGGTAGGCCCCTGGGTCGAGTTGCTTAGATTCAGAGGATTCTTCGGATTGGGGGTACACCCCTGAAGTCCAGGAAAGCACTTTGGATTGAGTCAAAAGCTCGGCAAAAACATTTTCATTTTTCAAATAGTCCATGACAAAATTCCAGGGAGTTGAAAAAGGTGTAGGGCAGCCGAGTAGGGCTTCCGCGTGCTTTTGGTTTTCAGTATCCCATTTTTCAAAAATATCTTTTTGTGGCCTAAAGTAGAAACACGAAACTTTATGCACTGCCCGCGTCAAGGCAACATAAAAAAGTCTACGCTTTTCGGCTTCTAATCGGGTTTTGTTTATAGTCCGATCAAAATTATAAAGAAGTCCGGGACGAGTCGTTCCTGAATCCTGATCGCGAATCTGAAAACCCACTTTTTTTGAAAGGCCTTCGTCGCTTTCAGAATTCTCGCTAGTATCAATTTCGCTTGTGTTGTTGGAGTCTGCCGTTAGTAACATTGAGTTTGATCTGGCGGATCCACCCATTTGAGCCAAATAGACGGCATCAAACTCCAGTCCCTTCGAGCCATGCACCGTAAGCAAGGTGAGGGGGTGGCGGGTTTTTACAGTTTCCAAAATTTCAATTTTTGTTTCATTTTTTGGGAAGGTGCTTCGAAGCATTCGAAGCTTTTCGGAAAGTGAAAAAAACTCGGGCGGCATGGCCTTGTCCCAAGATTTTAAATAGGTCTCAATCGTGGCACTCCAGGTGTAACCGTTTGCAAAACGGCCCGGCACCATCAGCTGGCAAAAAGCGCCTAAAATATCTTCGTGAAAATTGCCTAAAACACTTAGGTTTTTTGAAATTTCCAAAAACTTGCAAAGAAAATCTGAGGACTTATTTTCAAATGGAATTTTCCCTTCTAGCCAACGCTCCAAAAGGGCCCTCGCGTAAGAATCCTCAGGGTTAACCAAAACCTGCACAAATTCTATAAAAATTTCAGTTAGCGGATGATCAAGAACATTGTCGGCACCTGAAATACCGTGCGCTAATCCCTTATTATTTAGATATTCCGAAAATGAGTAGAGCTCATTCCAGCTTTGAAACAACACCGCGTGTGTTGAAGTTTCACCAAGCAGATCTTGATTCTTTTTAATGTTTAAATAAACATCAAAGTACAAATCTGAGTTAACCGCGGCTCGACCTTTTCTGGGGTTTTCGAATTCAAAAATTTCAACGGGATTTTCAAGCTTATCGCTGACTTCAGGTTTAGGCTTAAGAATTTGCGGAGGCGGGTCAAACTGAAAATTGCCACCACTGGTAGAAAAGCGTTCAGAGAGAGTGAAAAGCTCATTTTGTACGATGTTGAAAAATTTAAGTAGTCCAGGGTCAGATCGGTAATTTGTATCCAAAGCTCGGGCCGTGAGTTTTTCTTTACTTTCTAAAAATAGCGAAACATCGGCTCCCCTGAAAAAATAAATACTCTGCTTGGGATCGCCTACAAAAAACCACTCTGTTTTTTCGTCTGAAAGTTTTTCTAGAATTTTAAACTGCGCGGGATTTGTGTCTTGAAATTCATCAACCAGTAACACCCTGGGGGCTGGCCCCATGATTTCACGAATTTTGTCTTCGGAGTTTTGATTGAAAATTTGAAGCCATTCTTTTTCGATAATCTCGAAATCAAGAAGTCTTTGAGGCTCTTCTTTTCTTAACGTTTCTAGCAGCTGACCAAGTTTGGCATGAAGTTTCAATTCAAAGTCGAGACACTTTGGACTCAGACCTTCAAGTATTTGCGATTCAAGGGCCGATTTAATTTGGTAAGCCCGGAGTGCAAAATTTGGAAAAGCTTTTTTAATTTTCGGTGACTTAGAAAATTTAATCAAACTCGGATCAGGTCCGCCATCAGAAACTTTTAAAAAAGGGTTTTTTAAAAATTTATCAACTTGCTCTATCCAGGCCACCTCAGTGGCAGATTCTGGAAACTCAGCCAGGACCCCTTTCATTTCAGTGCGGGTTTGGGCACAGAAGTCCTGAAATCTAATATTTAAACTCGCGAATTCTTTTTCGACCATTTTGGATAAGAAGTCGCTTTCAGAGCCGTTATTGCTGGGCTCTGAACCCGTCCATCCTGCAAGATTCCAAAATTGATGGCAGGTTTCTAAAAATGATTGCAAATTTATGGCCGACAAAATTTCTGAGAAGGCTTGTGTGTTTGTGCCGTTAAGTCCTGCAAGCTTTGAGAGCAGAAAAGTTTTTCGTAAATACCGCACTTCGGCTGAACTTTTTAAATTTTTAGAAAGGCCGCGACTTTCAAGATGAGGCTCAAGCAATTTAAAGCAAAGGCTATGGAAGGTTGAAATCTGAGCCTCAGTTTTAATTCTCTGAGCGAGTTCAGATTTTCCTTGTTCGATGAGGGATTTTTCGATGCGTTGTCGCATCTGGGCCGCAGCCTCTTTTGAGAAGGTAACGGCGAGGACTTTGCTCGGTGAATAGGTGCTGATGGCTTCGATATAGCGAGCCACAAGGCGGGTCGTTTTTCCACACCCTGCGCCAGCCTCGACGATTTCTCTCTGTGGGCTCACGCGGGTGCCTCCTCGGTGGCCAGGCCTTTGTCAAAAAAATTGGGATTTAGAAACGGTAAACCACAAAGAGTGGACACTCGACAGCTTTTGCAGGTGGCCGGTTTAAGCGGTTTGGGGGCCAGCATTTCGCCTTCGAGAATTTTCTCGGCGGTAAATATATTCTGTTTGATTTCGTTTTTAAGTTGGGTTTCAGTTTCTAAATCAATACTGTAAAACTTGCAGTCCCACCGTGTGGCAAAATCCGAAAGGGCTCGTGAAAGTTTTCCGTGTGGATCTTCGGAGTTAAAAACAAAAAAGCAGCTTTGGTGCGGCTTGAGAGGTTGAAAGTAGCCACCTCCACGAACCCTCTTGTGATTTTCCTGGATTTTGGAAAATTCTTCTAAAAGGTGGACATATAAAAACCACTGAAAATTTTTATTTAAAACCTGGGTAAGGGGTTTTTCGCGCGGGGGCGACCCGGTTTTGTAGTCAATTATTAAATATCCACCAGGGTCATCAGAATCGATCCGCAAGGTGTCAATGCGATCAAGTTTGGCTAAAAATTTTGAGCCAAAAATTTGGGTCTGAATTTCAAATTCCAATTGTTTTGGTGCAAGCTCAAAGCCCGAGAGGACCCGTGATTCAAAATCCAAAAGGGCAGGCTGTAGGGCTGCTACCAAGCCCGGAATATGGGCTTCAATAATTTTTGAATATTCAGCAGAGGGTTTTTTACGAAAAGATTCAGCATAAGTTTGTCTAAGACAATCAGCCAAAATCAACCCGACTTCGGGTGAATTTTTTAAAGTAACAGTTTGGCATTTTTTAAAAAAATTTTCGAGGCCTGCGTGGATCCAAGTTCCAGCTCCTAACGGATCAAGAGCTAAGGGGTCGTCGACGGGGCTGACAGAAAGGCGCATACGGCGCTCCAGTCCAAATTGCAGCGGACATCTTAAAATCCCCTCCAATGCCGATGGAGATAAACGGGAAGGTCTGGTGACGGAATTCAGAGGTATCTGAAGTGGGGCAAGTCGATCGTTTTCGTTTAGGGGTGGCAAGGGCTTCGAGTTTTGAAGTGCAAAAATAGGTTTCTCAACAGATGGCAATTGAGAAAGTCGAGTCGTCAGAAGTTTGAAAGTGGTTTTGAAATTTGGTAAATGAATTCTATTTGACGATAAAATCTCGTCTGCCAGGAAAGAACCCAAGCAACTTGGATCGGGCCATTGAAGCCCTGTGTGCCCGGCCTTTAAAAATTCCTCTGGTCCGCGTGGGCCACAAACAAAAACCGGATGTTTTAAACTCGGAAAGTACGCAAAATCGGTGAGGCCCAGTAGTGGAGGGGCACCAGAGGTAAACAGACCTCCAAGATTGGGGTCATATTGTTTTAAAAATTTATTCGAAGGGGTGCCTCGGAAAATTTCGAGTGTTTCGAGAAAATCAATATATTCCTGTGGGTTTTTAAATGATTCATAACCAAATCCAACTTGTTTGATTTGACTTAAAGATTTTTCAAATTCAGGAAAAACCAAGGCGGGATCTTTGTTTTTTAGTAACTCAGAGATGAAAAGTTTTTTTCGATGAACGGGGTGGCTTTCGATTTCACTAAAATCCTCGTGTGCCGAGGTTAAGAGGTCAAGTGAAAGGTCGCGCGAGGAATCAAAAAAGGATCTGAGGGCCAAGGGGCCCGGCAGCTCAGCGTCTAAGGCCCAAAAATAAGGGGATTGGACCCCACTCAGAGTTCTGAGATCGACAATTTTGAGATTTAAACAATTGAAAAACTGGCTTTCTAAATTTTCGAGAATATCGTCGTCTCCGAGTCGACAGTAAATTTCGAGATGTTGGGGTGCCTGATTTAACGGCGTTTGCAAACCGACAAAAGCCTCCATCCATTCCCAATCGCTGAGTCTAAGGCCTTTTGAATTCAAAGAACTGCGTAGGCTCAAATGATCGAGAAGTTGCTGCGAGACTGTATTAAAATCTTCGTTTGAATCGTCTTGTGAAAAACGTTCTTCTAAATCTGAAATGAGACTTTTGAGATCACAACCCAACAGCCCTAGAGGTGATAATTTAAGTTGCAATCGCATTTCTTTAAGAAGCTGCTGGGGAGATAATTTCTTTTTTTGCTCTAACACTGCAAGCTCTGCAAAAACCTCTACAAGGCTTGCCCGTGTTCGGGGGACTAAAAATCTTTGCTGTTTGCGCTCGGTTTCTTTTGTGAGAATTTTAGCAAATTCTAAACTCGATAGGAGCGGCCCTTGAATGAAAGGCCACTCAATGCCCCAGGCTTTTCCTTGTGATCGCACAAACTGCTCGTTGATCCAATCGATCGCAGTTGGGCTTAGTGCGTTTTTAGCAACAACACATCGAGGGGGTGTTAAAAATTTTTCCTTAGATTTTTCGAGAGAGGATTTTAAGAACTCGAGCACTGAATTTACGATTGTCCTGGGGTGCCTGAATCAGAAGCCGTGGTTTCTGAACTTTCAACAACTTTGGGCCAAATGGAATGTGTTGACACCGCATCGGGCTTGATAACACTTCTAAGTGTCCAGTCATTAGCCAAAGTTTCGCACTCGGCATTGGGAATCATATGAATGGTGTCCCAGGGGCAATGTTTTGCACAAAGTTTGCATCCGATGCATCGGTCGAGGTCGATTTCGACCAGTTTATTCATGTCGGGATACTGAGGACCAGGCACGAGTTCGATGCAGTCTACAGGGCAAAACTGAATACAGGCTTCGCAGCCGGTGCAACCACTTTGATCAACAACTGCAAGGGTTTTGGGAATCTTAATTTTGCGTGCAGGTTTATCGGCCAAATCACTGCGGATTTTTTCGCCTTGTTTATTAGACTCGTCACTGTAATCAAACATAGCGATTTAAATTATAGCATGGCTTCAAAGGCCCGGCGCAGTCTTTCTGAGGCTTTTTCTACTAGGGCCAGGGGTGATGCATAACAAATTTGTATGCCGCTGGGAGACCCAAAAAGGTCACCGGGAATTACTAAAATTCTGAAATCACGGGCGAGTTCAAGGGCAAAAGACCTTACCGTAGAATGTTTTTTGGAAAGTGTGGGATTGTTAAGATTGAGTTCAAAATGAAGGGTGAAACCCTGAGTGGGCCAGTAGGGAACCCGAATTTTTTTGGTATGAACATAAGGAACCAAGGCATCTGAAAGTCCCTTAAGACCCCGTTGCACGCCCAACATGCGGCGATGAAATTCAGAAACTGCAGGCCCTTGGCGCGACGAAAATGCAAGCATGGCTCGCGCCGCAATACGGGCCGAATCGATATCTAAAACCTCAGCCGGAAAAAACACTCGATTCCAACGGGTGTTTCGGCTCCACCGAATCCAGGCCACTTCGGGTCCGGTGGGGGCCATTCCTGGGTAAACAGAATTAATTTGAAAGAGGGAATTTCGAATGGGGTTGTCTTTGGGAATATCTAAAACGCGTCCCGGCGGAAAAGCCTCAAACGAAAAAAGCGCGAGAGTCTCGTCAATCATAAGCGGGCAATCGGGAAACTCACGTGCGATGGCGTCAACCAATTGCACTAAAAAAATAGGCGGAAAACCAAAGCCGTCTCCGGCGTTGGGATGGCTTAGAAAAAACACTGACTTTGCATTCATGGAGCGCAGTGAGGCCCAGGCGTCGGGCCAGTGTTCGGGATCTTTAGGCAGAAAAAAAATTTCGAATTTTTGTTCACGCGCAATTTCAAAAAGTGCGGGGCTGGGCGGCGAAAGGCACACTAAAAAAGGAAGGCCTTGTGACCCACTCAAAAGATTCTTTTTAAAAAACCCAAGACTTGAACGCAGCAGGCCCTCGAGTGAAGGGAAAAGAACGACTTCGTCATCTGTAGGCCCGGCAATCAAAGTCTTCAAATAAAGGGCCGGATTTTGATCTTCCTCGGTGGGAAGCCTGGGATACTCGGGATATTTAAATTTAGGGTGGGGCCAGCAAAGGTTTAAATCTATTGAAATTTCTGGCCCCAGAAGGGCAGCAACCTCATTTGCCCATTTTTTAAGAGGTTCCGACATATGCTTGCACGCCACAGCATATGGGGACTTTAGGCTGCCGGCAAATCGACGGGTTATCTTACACAACTCTTACTCCTTAGGGGTTTTCATTTACGCGAAAAATGACGAAGACTAGGTACTATGAATACTGAAATTTCGGCCCCCTTTAAAATTGCAGAAGCCCGCGAAAAACTTGGTAAATATAAGCTCCATTGGCCAACGGCCCTGATTGTTGCGGCAATTCATGTCGGAGCCATTGCTGCTTTTTGGCACTTTAGTTGGACAAATCTCATAGGTTTTGGGGTTTTTTATGCTTTGGGTGTCTTAGGAATTACCTTTGGTTTTCATCGCCTCATCACCCATAAAAGTTTTCAGACTCCAAAATGGCTTGAGCGTGTATTCGTGATTCTTGGCCTGACGGCTATTCAAAATGGTCCAATTGACTGGGTGGCTGAGCATCGGCTTCACCATGCGGAATCTGACACCGCGCTTGATCCGCACAATATCAACGAGGGCTTCATGTGGGCCCATATGGGATGGATGTTTCGCACGCGTCCCAAGTGGTTTTCGCGCGGAATGTTTAAAACTTATGCGCCTGATCTTATGAAAGATCCCTTCATGGTTTTTGCCGAAAGAATGACCCTTCCCTTTGTTTGGCTCATGGGTATCAGTATATTTCTTGTGGGCGGGTGGGGATTTTTTCTTTGGGCCTTTTGCCTAAAGCAAACTGTACTTTGGCATGTCACATGGTTTGTAAACTCTGCGTCTCACTACTGGGGTTACCGTCATTTTAAAAACGAACAAGCCACCAACTGTTGGTGGGTGGGTTTACTTGCCTTTGGCGAGGGTTGGCACAATGCTCACCACGCTTTTCCGACTTCGGCTCGACATGGGCTTAGGTGGTGGGAGCTTGATTTGACCTGGCTTACGATTAAATTTTTGTCAATATTTGGACTGGCCACTAAAATAAAATTACCCCCAGAAGAAAGTCTGCCTTGGACAAAGGCCTACAAACAAAAATCAGTTAGTGAAAAGAGTGCAAAACCAGAGCCCCCGGCATCGTTGATCCCAAATATTACGATTCCAGGCGCAGCCCAAAACCGACTTTAATGAGGCAACCAAGCTCATTGGTGGACTATTGAGCCAAGCGCCCGCGAAGCTAGAGCAAGATTTTTCGACGTGAGGCGCGGTAAATGGATTTTGAGGACCGGACTGTGGCCGGAGGCCACACGAGGACCGGAGAAATTCATTTAATGCGACGCTCGTTGGAAAAGCTTGCGGTGCACCGTCAAAGGCAACCAAGCTAATAGGGGAGGCGGCGGACGTTGACTCTTATGGCCCTCTCCGAATCAGCCACGACCACAAAATCCCACCGGATCTGAACGCTTTTGTTTTCTTCCAACATTCCACGAGGTGGATTTGGAAATGGAGCTGCATCTACAAAAGCTTGGGTTGCAGCTCGATCAAGCTCTTCTAGACCTGAACTTCTCAAAATTTTTATCTTTTTCATGCGACCTATTTCATCAAGGGTCACCTCAACTTGAGTGCGGCGATCAAGACTTAGGGCTCCTGTCACATTCAAGAGCCGTTCGATTTCGGATTCGAGGCGACTGTTCCACGAGTTTGAAAGCTTCACCCGTAGACGTTCAAAAAAACCATAAAAAACAAATTCGCGGGTATTGAGCAACGTGTGAGCACCGACAGCTACGTCTTCAAGGTAGTCGTCTGTTTGAGAAAAACCCTCACCCTCACTTGCAGGCGCGCGCAAACGACCTGTTTTGTTTTCAAGGGATTTTTCTTGCTCCAAATCTTTGGGATTTCTTGCAAGCTGAAATAGTTTTTGCGTCTCAAGGGTTTTTGTTGAGGATCTATTTTCGGAGGCCTTGCCTTGTTGGGCTCCAGGATTTTTTAATCCCTCTTTTAAAATATTTTTAAACGAGCCGACCCGAGCTGCGCGAGTGTTGGCGTCAACGGTTTGGTTGTTTTTAGAAAGAAAAATCTTTTGGTTAATCGGAAAAGCCAGCTCCGCATTTTCATTTTTGATTTGGTCGTCACTGGCCACTATTTGCGGCGAAAGCTTGGACATCTTAGCAAACTCTCTTTCAGTTAGGGAGCGAACATGAGTCGCTGCAGGCTGCGAAAAGTCTGCGCCATTTTGAATGCGGGTGATTTCAGAAAACGCCAAAACCAAGGCCAGCGCTGCATGAAATAGAAGTGAAAAACCAAGGGCCTGCCGCATCTAGGCTTTTCGGCAAAAAAATCACAAAATAGAGTTAAAAATAGGATATTTATCTAAAAACCCTAAAGTAAATATTGTTAAGAACGGGTTAGCTCGAAAAGCTAATTGAATAGGGCCTAAGTCAGGCCGATTTCACGAAGCCTTTCGCTGAGATACTCCCCTGCGGTGGTCGGAGGATCTCGTGGGGGATTGCTTTGTGAAACGCAGGCCCTTAGTGGAGCCAGTGACATTTCGGGCACAGGATGCAAGAAAAACGGTATCGAAAAACGAGTTGTGCCTTCGTTTCCTGTCGGGGGATTTACCACCCGATGGGTGGTGCTTATGAGTCGGTAATTTGTAAGTCTTTGCAGCATGTCGCCCACATTAACTACGATTTCATTGGGTTTTGTGGTGATTTCGATCCACTCGCCTGATTTTGATTTTGCCTGCAAGCCAGGCGAACTGGCTCCAATTAAAAGCGTTATTAAATTTATGTCTTCATGCTCGCTTGAACGAATGGCTCCCGCAGGTTCGCTACCCCTAAGTGGAGGGTAGTGAATGGGTCTCAGTTTTGAATCACCCAAAATTACAAAATCTTCAAAGAATTCCTCGTCAAGATTAAGCCAAAGCGAAAGAGCCCTGAGGAGGTCACAACCCAAATCAAGAAGTCCTTGGTAAAGGGCACGAAGGGTGGCATCAAATTCAGCAATTTGCGGAACCCCTACATTGGCGGGATAAACTTTTTCAAGGGGGTGCCCTTCGGGTAGATCAACACCCACATGAAAAAATTCTTTTAAATCACCTACCGATGTGTTTTTTGCGTGCTCTTTATACAATCGGGTGTAACCGCGAGATCCGCCGACTCCCTGTTTTTCGAATTTGATTTTTTCAGCTTCAGGAAGTGAGAAAAATTTTCCAATAACCTCATAAGATTTTTTTTGAAGCTCGTTTGAAACTTTGTGGCCGCTGATAACAACAAAACCAATTTCGCTAAAGGACTTACCCAAATTCTCAATAAACATTGCCCGCTCTGCGGGATTCGCCGAATAAAACTGAGTGATGTCGAGCGTCCGTATATCGGGTCTTTGAGACAAAAGTGTTGCCATAATTAAAGGCCTATCACTTTTTTGGGGCAGAATTCACCCTAAAAAAGCTTCAACGAGGTCTGGTTATAGAAGCCTTAAGGCCGAAGCGACAGCCTCGCCCCCTCTGCGTACCGATGCTACGTTGGGGTGGTTTAGGTGCACGCCTTCGGAGACCTGTCTTAAACCCAATAAATTCGTGAGCGTGGCGCGGGTTTCATAGAGCGGAACTAAGGGAAGTACAGCATCTGCTCGGTGATTCACCAAATTAGAATTCATTGAGTCCGCAACAATCACAAAGGGGGCCTTTTTTAAATATTCTTCTAGCTCTCGGGGCATTCCGTTTTGTGTGGTCTGAGAAAACAAAAACACCGGTCCCTTGGGGCTTTGGCCTTTAATTGAATTTAAAAGCGATTCAATAGGGGTAATGCCTTCTGAAACCAAACCGCGTGCATTTGATCGCTCCCAAAGAATCAAAAATTTAGAATTAGCGGGCAGGGTTTCAAAGCTTCTCAGAGAGGATTCATCGCGGGGCGGACTCACTAAATACAATGTTTCTTCGAGGTTATCTTTTGAGTTATGCAAAGCTTCAGAGCTGCGCTTTTCCCAGGCAATTTGCCCCTTTCGCAACCTTTGTCCAAGTTTAAGCGAAACAAGGGGTGCGATTTTTTCGAGTTCGCGGTAATCGAAACTTGAAACAATCACTTTAGGCTGACTGAGATCAGCTACCCCGGCCCACAAGGGCGCAGCGGATTTGTTTTTCCAGGTTGATAAAAATTTATCTGAAAATCCATTTGGATTTAGGCCGCGCACTTTTCGGCCGCGAGATTTCCAAGATTCCATGAGTTCTTTGGCCCAAGAAATCCCTTCGTGGGGTTGATCGTCGCTTATCCAAAATTCCCAGTCAGCCTGTTGGGCCTGGGGACTTGAAGTTAAAAGAGTTTGAAATTCTCTCAAGCTTACGGGCTCAAGCGAGCTGCCCGGTGATCTTCGAATTTGAATTTCAGTTATTCTTTCTTCGGCTTGGTTATGAAAATGATAACCCCATCGACCCTTGTCACACATCCACCAATCGTTGACCTGAAGATTTTCTTTGGGCATCAGCCTTTGAATAGTCGGAGTTGGAGGCAATTTGTCGGGCCTCACAATTCCGGGATGTCGGTGCTTGGTGTGAATTTCGATATTGCAGCCATGTGAGCATCCCGTGCAAAGGCCTTCGTGTTTTTTTAACTCCCAAGGGCGGGCGGCAAAACGAAAATCCTTTGCAGTGAGGGCCCCCACCGGGCAAAGATCAACAACATTGCCCGAAAAATTTGATTGCATCGGTCGACCTTCAAAAACATCAATAACATTTGAGTGCCCGCGTTGATTCACAACCAGTTCGTTTCTGCCGTCAACTTCACTGCTAAAACGAACGCACCGGGTACATAAAATACAGCGTTCTTGGTCGAGATAGACTTGTTCCGAAACAGGACGGTGTTTATCGCGCTCGTATTTTTCTTCAATCATGCGCGATAAGGGCGGGCCAAACTCGTAGGTATAATCTTGAAGTTTACATTCGCCGCCGCGATCACAAATGGGGCAATCTAAGGGATGGTTAAGCAGCGTGAATTCGAGAGTGGCGTTTTGCCCACTTTTTACTTTTTCACTCTGCGTGTGCACTTTCATTCCGGGTGCTGCCGGGGTTGAGCAAGCCGTTGCAAGTTTAGGTGCGCCTTCGACCTCGACAAAACACATGCGGCACTGGCCCACAATGCTGAGACCCTCGTGATAACAAAAGTGCGGAATATATTTTCCAATTTTTTTTGCCGCTTGAATGAGGGTGGTGCCCGGAGTGAACTCGACCTCAACACCATCAATGGTGAGTTTTGTGTTGTCGGGCTTGGGTGTAGTTGGCGGTAATGGACTCGACATAAATTCGGCTCCTATGAATCAACAATTCAATTAACGATCAATTTCGCCCAGCACGGGAT
>CAXNEW010000034.1:0-19960 GCA_964201665.1 Bdellovibrionota bacterium | reverse complement strand
AAGAAAAATTATCTTTAATACCTTCAAAAGTTAAAGTGCCGGCCATACCAAAACCGGAGTCCGGCTTTTTAGTATTTGTATCTGTGCTGGGTTGTTCTGGACCAACTTTTTGTTGAGTTGAGCACCCTGAAAGAATCATCAAAATTAATAAAAATTGCATTGTCTTCATAAATTCTTAACCTTTTCAACGCACAATCTTATCACATGGAAGCCCCTAAACTTTGTAGAATCAAAAGGTAATTAGGAAGGACGTTTGATTGTATGACCAAGGGGTCAAAAAAAAATCCGGAGTTGGCAGAACAAAATTCCGCCATTCCAATTGAGCAGGCTCGCCATTATTTGGATTCAGCCAAAAGACCCAAGCCTCAATTTATTGAGTCCCCTATGGTGACCCGGTCCATGGAAAAAATCGAATCTCACCCCGAAATTCAAAGAGTTTTAGATCAACTTTGGAACAAGGACCCCGAAACCTATTTGCACTGCCACAGGGTCGCCGACGTTTCTCAAGCCATTGGCGGACAAATGGGCCTCAACCCCCAGGAACGGTCCGAAATTTACCTGTGTGGACTCCTGCATGATATCGGCAAACTTTTCACCCCAGACAGGGTTCTCAAAAAACCTGGGCCCCTGACACAAGAAGAATTTGGAATCATTAAACTCCATCCGGTTGATTCCGGCCGACTTGTAGCTACCCTTTCAGACATCGGATACCTCGCTGCTCCTATTCGCGCTCACCACGAGCGGATTGATGGCAAAGGCTATCCCGACCAAATTTCGGGAGAATCAATTCCACTTTTTTCAAGAATCGTTTTAGTTGCAGACACCTTTGATGCCATGACGAACAATCGAGTTTACCGAAAACAACTTGACCTCGAAAAAACCTACGAAGAACTTCTTAGGTGCTCTGGAACTCAATTTGATCCCAATGCCACCGCGGCCTTCATTAAATTTTACGAGGAAGCCCTACGGAAAAACCTTGTAAGTCCCCCCGCAAAAAAAGTTGCCTAAAGGGCCCAATCCCCTCCCCTGTGTTAGTCTTAAAAAGATGGGTGCAGAAAAAAAAATTTCCCCGACCGATCCCCTGATTTGTTTTTGTAATTCAATTCTCAAGAGCAAAATCATCGAAGCCATAACCCACCAAAACGCAGATACACTGGATTCTGTTTATGAAAAAACTGGCGCCGGAGTTGGTCCCTGTGGTGGAACCTGCAAAATTAGAATTCAAAGTTTAATTCGCGAGAACATCGAAGACAAAACTCGCAATGATCAAAACTCCAAAAATCCCTCGCAACCAAGCTGGGAACCTCCACTTGAATTTGTAGAAGCCATCAGTCTATTCAATCGAAGATATTATTGGGAGACCCACGAGGTACTCGAAAAACTCTGGCTCGAAGAACACGGCCCCCTAAAAATTCTCTATCAGGGAATCATCCAGGCCTCCGCGGCCCTTTACCATGTTCTCAATGCCAATCCCAAGGGAGCTCTAAAACTCACGATCGAGGCCCGAAAAAAACTTCTAAGCCTCAATCAGCCTGTTTATGGCGGTTCCGTAGAAATCGAGCCTCTTTGCCGCTCCCTTGAGCAAATTGAAGAGAATTCGAGACAAATTTTGTCCAATCCAGCGTCTGCGGCCTACAATTACGACAAACTCCCTCAAATTCGGTTGCTTTTTGACCCTATCTCAGACAAAACTTGATTTCTGCACATCAAAAGTTAGCAGCACCCTTATGTTGAGTTGGTTGATTGGAAAAACATCTAAAAAAAAGCTTCCTGCAAATTTCCGTGATTTTTTAGATCCTGATGCTGTCTCCATCGTTCAAAAGCTTCAACAAGCGGGCCACGAAAGTTATCTCGTGGGCGGCTGTGTAAGAGATATTCTTTTAGGTAAGAGTCCAAAAGATTTCGACATCGCAACCGCCGCCACCCCCCAGCAAGTAAAGTCCTTGATCCAAAGAGCCTTCATTATTGGAAAACGCTTTAGAATTGTGTTGGCAAAACGGCGCCCCCTAAGACTGCGCTCCGACCAAACTTTAAAAAAAGATGAAACGAAAACTCTATTCCCTGTTTTTTACGATCAACTTCCCGATCGTGAGATTCAAATTACAACTTTTCGCAGAGATCCTGTCATCGTAAACGGTCTAACAAATGAAAATGTTTTTGGATCGGCCAAGGACGACGCCCACCGCAGGGACTTCACACTCAACGCGCTTTTTTTAGATCCCGTTAAAGGTAGCATCGTAGATTTTGTTGGGGGACTTTCAGACCTTTCTAAATCAAAAATCGAGGTCATTGGCGACCCAGCCGTTAGATTTAAAGAGGACCCCATTCGTATTCTAAGGGCTCTCCGGTTTCAGGCTCGTACAGGGCTCGACTTTTCTACACGAACCGGAAAAATCTTAAAACAAAGTTACGGATTTCTGAAAGAATCAAAAAAAGAACGCATCCGCGAAGAGGTTTTAAAAATATTAAGAGAGGGGCACCCTGAAAAAGTTTTCTCAAAACTTCATAAAGAACAAATTCTAGGTTCCATAAGTCCTCACCTTGAACAAAGTTTGGATCGAACCCAAATTAAAGATAAATTTTTTAAAATACTAGAAGTTCTTGCAAAGTCGCCCTGGCCAAGCCCTAACCAATCCCCGTTATTTTACCTTTTTTGCTATGCAAGTCTCGATGGGGCCACCACCACCTCCCGCAACCCAAGACATTCCTTCAGCCTTGAGCACCCACTGCTTCAGGAGTTGAAAGTTTCGCGAGCAGAGTGGGAAGAAATGGTCCAGATTCGTATTCAAATCTCAAAAATTTTAAGAGATCCAACGGCCCAACATGCCGGGCGATTTTTTTATCAGGGACCAAAACACTATCGAATTTTCGCATCTAGTTTTTATTGTCTCTACATTTTGGCAAAAACCTTCGGAGGCGAATTTTTGAAGTCTTGGAATGCCTGGAAAAAGCCTTGGGAAGAATTCCTTACCCTTGTTCAGCGCTCGAGGCCTCACCCCTCACAATCTGGTGGTGATCGCTCTGGAGGCGGCCGAGGTCGATCAGGAGGTCGGCGCCGACGTGGTCGACGAGGCGGCGGTTCAGGATCGGGGTTTGGGCCCGCGAGATCTGAAGGGGCGGCCTCGGGATCCCCTTCCGCCTCTGCTACTTCCTCCTTGGCCCCCTCTATCGGGTCGGGAGACCCCTCCTCCTCCTCCTCTGATTCCTGAGGCTCTGATTCCTGAGTTTCCAGCACTCTCAGAATTTTTTTGGCCTTCAATTTTTTGCGGGCCGTCAATACCAGGTCTTGCCGAAGTATTCGCATTTTTTTGGCCCAAACCCAAAAAGTTCAAGATTCTATCAAAAAGTTTTTGAGCAAAATTTTTCTTGGGAAGATTCCAGGATGCAGGAAATTTTGGATTCTCCACCCGAGGAGCCTTTGGCCGCGCAATTTGTTGATTTCGCGTTTGTTGGTCTCGATGATTTCGGTGCGAGTTGGCAGAAAAATTTTGGCCGCGAGCCTGTGCCTGCGCACCCGGCCTTGGGACTTCCCTCGATTGCGGTCGTTGTTGGGGTCGCGGAGTGCTACCCAAATGGGGAAGTCGCCCTGAAAAAATTTTTGGGTCCAGCTGAATTTTTTCTATCGAAAGACCTAAAAACTTTTGAAGGCGTTCCAATCGAAATGAATCCTCAAATCCCACAAAAGATATCGCGATACCTTTTTTTCCAGCACGCGCTGTTCTACCCACACGATGAACATAGGTTGCAGAATCCTCGGGTAAATCAAAGTTAACAACAAAATCTAAATCCGAAACATCAAGCCCGCGGGCGGCCAAATCAGAAGCAATCAAAACTGAAATTGTTCCATTTCGGAATTTTTCCATAATTTGAATGCGCTGAGATTGCGAAACCTGTGAGGTCAAAACCTCACAGGCACTGCCAAGGCCTCTTAGCCTTGAGGCAATTTGCGCAGCTCGCTCCCGGTAATTTGAAAAAACAATTCCACGTTGCCCGCGGTATTGATCCAACAAGCCCGCTAAAACATGAAATTTTTCGTCATCGCCCACATAGGCCAGGCGATGATCAAGCCCCGCAACTGTGAGCTCATCAGTTTGGTGACCAATTCTTTTCAGTTCTTCAATGCCGAACTCGTAAGCCATTTCATCAATGCCAAAATTTACGGTCGCCGAGAAAAATAAAAGCTGGGCATTGCCTTTGGGTATGTATTTTAGAATTTGGCGCATGTCGTCAACAAATCCCATATCTAAAAGTCGATCGGCCTCATCAAAAACAACAGTAGTGACAGCATTCAAAGTCACGAGTCTTCGCTCAGCCAAATCCAAAAGACGCCCCGGAGTCGCAATAAGCCAAAAAACTCCGCGCCCCTGTTTAATCTGCTCATCCTCAGATTCGCCACCCACAACAACGACTCCTCGCTGGGCAGCGCCACCAAGATATTCAAGATCTTTGTAAACTTGTAGAGCCAGTTCGCGCGTAGGCACCAAAACCAAGACACGCGGAGAAAACTGATTTTCAATAGCTAAAACTTGAGAATTTCGAGTCAAAAGCGGAACCATATAGGCAAGTGTTTTACCGGTTCCGGTCTTTGAAAATCCAATCAGCGACTGTCCCTCAGAAATCGAAACATAGACATCGTTCTGAATCGGAGTGGGGCTTACAATTCCTTTTTGCAAAAGTTTTTCGCAAATGCTGCCATCAATTCCAAGATCTTTGAAGGTTGGGGGACTTGGCTGATCACTCATTTTTACATTTGATAACACACGGGATGCCTTTCACGAAACTCTCTTCGCATACTTTGTCAAATAGCTTTTTTTCACTCGAGAACTGCATTTTAGAAATTTTGGGTTGAAAAAACTTCACTTTCAAATGAGAAAGCATTCTTCGGTAGCGAAATGAAAAGGGGAACAATAAAAACTTTTTCCGATTTTTTTGTGTTTAAATGTCTAACGTTTTGATTTGAATTTTTAACATTCTAGAAGGGCTTTAAAAAATGAACCTAAGCAACTCCTCGCGTAAGTGGATACTCAAAGAAATGGTAAGTGTGAATGGGGCCAGCTCCGATGATTTTGAAACAATCCCTCTTCAACTCTTAAAATTTCAAGGGCATTCACCAGAAGCCGCGACGGGCTCACTTTGGTTTGTTTCAGGATTTCAGGGACCCGCCCGAAACGATGGCCATCTCGTAAGTCTCGTACACCGTGCCCTCGACAAACTTACCTTTAATCCAGCGGTAGACGTCTATCTCACCCCTGTCGCCAATCCTCACTCAAATTCTAAAACTGCAAAAAACAATCGACATGGTATTGAAGTGATGAATTCATTTCCTAGAGTGGCCGATTTTCCTCTTCACGAAGTTAAAAGCTCGATCGAGACTAAAACCCTCATGAGGTGGGCTCGCGGAATTGGTCCCAAAGTCATTGTAAGTTTTTCCCTTGGAAATCCCAAAATTCGTTATCTTAATATTCCCAGTGAAGTTGTCTCGCGCTTGGCCGAACTGAGCGAACAACCGCACTATGAATTTGGCAGCGAACCTCAGGAGTTTAATTCTGAGGGCATCGCCATTGAACGCGATCCCGTAGAAGGAAGCTTTGGTAACTGGTGCTCCGTTGAGGGTTTAGGTTGGATTGATTTTTCAGTTGATACTTCCAAAAAAACATTTGATGAAATTCGCGACACGGGCTGGAAAACAAATGTAGGTCCAGCGCTGAAATGGTTTGTCGAAGGTTTCAGGCTAAACCCTCCAGTAGAAGAACCCGCATTCGCAGTGCCCGATGTGATTCCAGCCCTCGACATGCCCCCCGAGTTTGCAAATTTGTAAACTACCATAGGGCCTTTTTGACGGACGCTTTTTTGCACGCCTGTCATTCCGAACGGAGTGAGGAATCTCCAACGTACTTATTTTTTGTTAACGTCAATCACCTGATAAATATCAGGAAGGGTGCGATATTTTTCGCCCCAGTCTAAGCCATAGCCAACGACAAAATGATCAGGCACCACGGCTCCAAAAAAATCGGGCGAGCAGTCCACTTCGCGGCGTTCTTTTTTGTCCAGTAGAGCCACAATTTTTACGGTCTTGGCCCCACCTTGCTCGAGTCTCTTTTTAATAAAATCGAGGGTTCGCCCGCTATCGATGATTTCTTCTATGAGCAAAACATTTTTCCCGCGGATATCCACTTCAATATCTTTTAAAATTCTTACAACTCCAGAACTTTCAGTTCGGTTTCCGTAACTTGTGGCACGAATAAAATCTATAAACACGTCTCGTTTAAGGCTTCTCACTAAATCCGAATGAAAAATCCAGGCTCCTTTGAGAACACCAACACAAACGAGCTCCTCTTCGGACGGATAAGCCGCGTCTATTTCGGCTGCCAGCTTGTCGACCATAGCTTTGATCTGCCCACTTGAAATCAGAACCCTAAAATTGCTTCCAGGATTTTTCATTTTTTAATACTCACCATGTTCTCGAGCCCCCTCACGCTGTCATAATGTCTAGAGGTCGCGGTGGCCATGCGGTCAACATCAAAGACCTTCTTTAAAATTTGGCTGGGATCTTCGCCTGCACCAATCAAAGCTTCCATGATTTTAAAAACAAAAATGGGATTGGCTTTGTAAAATTCTTCTCTAACGGCAAAGGCATCATTTGGAATCGGCTCTGAATACAAAAGAACTTTAAAGGGCAAAGTCGCCCCTCCTGAAAACTTAGAATCAGTCCATGCACCCTTTCCAATTTTAGGATCTTCAGCCCAAACGCCCACAACATCCACCCGGCCATCTCTCAAAGCCTCAAGGGCTTTTTCATGGGTGCCAAAAAACTCGTGGCTTAAAATTTCTCCTGAATTGGCATTCGGACCTGCATCAAAACCCTCTTGCAACAACATCATTCGTGGATACAAAAAACCGCTAGTACTTTTCGGATCTACAAAGCCAACCTTTTTTCCTTTTAGATCTGAAAATTTTTTAATTTTAAAATCATTTTTAACAACAAGGGCCGAGTAATAAAAATCATTATTGCCATAAACTTTCTTCAAAAGTGCCTTGGCCCCGCCCTCTCTTTCAGCCTGGATAAAAGTGAGTGGCGAAAAAAACGCAAAATCAATTTTTGCTTTAGAAAAAATATTGACGAGTTCTTCATACGACTGCGTTTTGACGAAAGAAAACTTGAGTCCCGTGCGTTTCTCTAAATCTAGGCGCAGGGGTTCTAAATCTTTTTGGGACTCATTGGGCTGAAACCCAATGCTGAGAGTTATTTCACTTGAAAGGCTAGGGTCATTTTTCTTGGTGCAGGCTAAGGCCCCAAGAAGAAAAGAAAAAATTAAAAGTCTATTGAGTTTTAAATTTGGCACATTATTCCTTTCGCTCTACTCACGATGGCTGAGGTTCTTTTTGTTTCTTAAGGCTCCCAACTAAAGCCGAAAGCTGCACTCCAACCTCGTAAAGGACCTGCACAGGCACCATCATTATTATCATACTCATGGCATCAGGCGGGCTCAGAATTGCAGATACAAAGGCATTTCCAACTATGGAAATCCGACGACCGCGGGCCCATGTTTTTGCGTCTACCCAACCCCAAGAGGTAGAAAAAACCATGACTACCGGAAGCTCGAGTATCAATGCCGTTATAAGTAAAACTCCCAAACTGGTATTGATATAAGAAATGACTCTCCAATGGGGTTGACCCGCGTCTCCTCCAAATCGCAAAACCGCTTTCAAAACCTCAGGCAGTACAAACTCGTAGCCCAAATAAACTCCGCCTACAAAAACCGAAAAAAAAGAGACCGTAAGCCAAAGAATTCTTCTTTTTTCTACCGCTCGTAAACCGGGTCCTACGAATCCAGCAATTTCAATTCCAATTGGCAAAATGGCCAAAGTACAGCCGCTAACAAAAGCAATTTTTAAATAGGCCCAGAGAGCCTCAAAAATTTCTGTAACAATAATTTGCGGAACAGGGAACTCCGGATTGGACTGTCTTATGGATTCAATAGGTAACTTAAGAAGCTCCACTCCTTTTTCTGAAAACCCATATCCCACCATAAATCCCACCAATAACCACAAAAAGGCGCGCCTCAGCCGAATCAAGAGCTCATCAATGTGCTCCCAAAGTGGCCTTTTGAATTTATCAACAGGGGAGGAAGTACTCATGAACCTTCTCCAGAGTTATTCGTCTTATTTTTATCTTGCGAGAGTTTGAGTAAATTTTTTTCAATCGAAATTTCGAGGGGCTCTGATCCCGTGGTGTGAATTTTATCCAGACTCGCTTGAGCTTCTGAAAATTTTTTCTTCACGTCCTCAATTTCAGATTTCTTAAGCAGTGACTCCTGCGCCATGATTCCGAAATTCCGAGCCTCACTTCGTAGCTTCCCTACCCACTGTCCCATTTGGCGAGATCTCTTAACAAGTTCCTCGGGGCCTAAAACAAGGAAGGCTATAATCACAACAAGAAACATTTCAGAAAAACTTAATTCCATACTTTGAATCCGCTATTCTATACCCTCTGGTTTAAAAAAACTTTTCAGAAAACTTTTTAAACCCTCGGGTGTTGCTGTGTTTAAAGAAACGATCCCCATTGAAACCTGCGCGGGTTCGCGCCTAATTTCGACAGGTTTGGATCCCAAATGAATCCAAATCAGAGGGACCTCAGAGCCAATTTCTTTTTCAAGGCTTCGAAGCTCGCTTCGAACTAAATTGAGTGTCTCTGGACTTGAACTCGCCTGGGGCTTTGTAAGAACAACCACCGGGACTTTGTTTTTTTTGGCTTCAGCAAAATGTTGAGATATTTTTCGCAGCTCATTCGCGTCGGGCCTCTTTGATGTCACAAGGACCTTATCTTTTCGTCCTAGTGATTTCCAACCACGGGCTATCATCGTAGAACTGGCCAGCACAATCCAGGGTTTTGAGTCTAATGACCTAAACTGGAGTCGAAGTTGTTCCGAGTTTCCGGCATTCCATTCAATGGCTTTCGAAAAAATTTCACTAACTAAATTCTGACTTTCGGATCTCAAAAGGTTTTCGCTCCAAAATGGATTCTCGAAACTTTCCTGTTCAAGAGTTCCAAGCCACCTTTTTTTGAGAGATACAATTTGACTTACCTTTTCGTCTAATTGCCTTTCTGTGATCTCTCCCTGGGCGATTGCCAGTTTCAGACGTTTTGCGATTTTATTTTGAACTTCAAGCGACCACACAACCATGAGCATATCTGTACCCGCAAGTAGCGACTTAACGGCCAAATCCTCGACACTCATTTTCAATTCGTCAGAGAGGCCGCCCATTTCAAGGTCATCTGAAATTACCAGTCCTTTAAATCCAATTTTTTCTCGTAAAATTTCAGTTAAAAATCGCGAAGAAAGAGAAGCAGGCCCCCGGTCAATGGCCGGAACCTCCACATGTGCAGTCATGATGGCTTCCAGCCCTTCAGTTACGGCCTCCCTAAAGGGCAAAAGGTCATTTTTCCAAAGATCCTGCCAGGATTTTGAAATCACTGGCAGATGGAAGTGGGAATCGACACTGGTACCACCGTGACCCGGAAAGTGCTTGGCCACTGAAAGTATTCTTGATGAAGAAAGCCCTCGAATAAAATGCCGTGTCATCTCGGAAACTTTTTTTTCATCATGACTCCAAACGCGATTTTCTAAAAACGATTTGGTATTTCCTAAATCCATAACTGGAGCAAAATTCATATTGAAACCCAATGAAGCAAGCTCAACCCCCATGATTTTTCCAACTCTAAAAGCAATAATGGGGTCCTGAGTGGCCCCAACTGCCAGAGCATCAGGAAACTGAGTCAAACCCTTACGAAGTCTTAAAACTTTTCCACCTTCATGATCGGTAGCTAAAAACAAAGGAGCCTTCATGTGATTTTTTGCCGTTTGCCGAAGTTGCATGAGAAGTCCGTGGGCCGTCGGCACGTCCTTAAGGCTCCATGAAAACAAAACAACACCGCCGGGCTTAAGGGTTTTTACTTGGTCGATAGAACGAAATCCCACAAAAAAAAGTTGTCCAATTTTTTCATCAAGAGACCATGTTTTCAGCTCTGAAAGGATTTCTTTCTGCTTGGGAGTTTGGGACTGAAGAGAAAAGCCAAAACCAGAACACAACAAGACCCCCAGCGTAGCCAGTCTCTTGGATGAAAAAAACAAACCCACTCAACTATTTTAGTTTATAAAGCCTCTGCAAATCCGGTGAAATCCGCCATGAGTTTGGCAAAGACCACGCCAAAGCGAGCGTCAAAATATCAACACTTAAGTTTCTAAAGTCCCTCAACAATCCCGCCATCTCGAGGATCAGTAACACCATGAAGTTGCTTACCCTCTAACGTTGTAGCCATAACTCGGCAAGGAATATCATCAATCTTTACAGCAAGACCGGTTTTTTCAAGTTTGGAAAGGATTTCCGACCGGGGACCCGGTTTTTCAATTATTAAAACATCTGGAAGCCACTGATGATGCAAACGAATATCATTTACCGAGCTGTACAAATCTCGTTTAAACAAAAGAAAGTTCACAAGAGTTTGTGCAGTACAAGTGATGATCCGGGTCCCGCCAGGAGCTCCAACAGCCATCACAGGTTTGGTTTCTTGGCCTAGGGTCTCAAAAACAAGAGTCGGCGACATTGAACTTAACGGCGTTTTCTTAGGCATAATGGCATTGGCTGCGCCGCCAATAGCACCGTACATGTTAGGCACACCAGGTTTTACCGAAAAATCATCCATGGTGTTGTTCAACAGAAAACCCGCTTTGCCGGCCACAACGCCTGCACCTAGGGGTCCATTCACAGATTGAGTCGTCGAAACTGCATTCCCGAAGCTATCCATAAATGACATGTGTGTGGTTTCAACACTTTCATCTTGTAACTGACTTAGGCTTCCAGCTTTTACAAACTCCGATTTTTTATATTCAGAAACCTTAAGGGAGTTTTGAATTTCATCAAGATAGCCCTTTGAAATCAACCCTTGCACTGGAACCTTATAGAATTCACCATCACCCAAAAACTCGGCCCGATCGGCAAAAACCCTTTGAAATATTTTTCCAAATTCCAAGAAGTGTTTTTTGCTTTGATAGTCCAGAGGAGATTCAAACGTTTTCTCGGCAAGGTAAAAAGCTTGTAAAACATGAAGGGCCGAACTCGGTGGAGGCATTGTAACCAGCTCATAGTTTCCAGCCTTTATCCGCAAGGGCTCCAACCACCGAACACGATACGAATCCAAGTCACTCTGACTGAGAATCCCGCCAGAGGCGCTCGAGGCCTCAATCAATTCGCGTGCAACCCATCCTGAATAGAATCCTTTTGGACCCAACTTCGCAATTTCCCTCAGAGTTTTTCCTAAGCCAGGTTGTTTTAACAAATCACCAACAACGAGTGTTTCGTTTTGATTTTTAAAGAAGAGAGACTTGGACGCGGGAAATTTCTTAAGAACTTCTGCCTGCATTTTAAAAAAGGCGGCAAGGTGGGGATAAACTGGAAACCCCTTTTCAGCGAGCAGAATAGAGGGCTCAACAATTTCATTCCAAGGCAATTTTCCAAATTTTTGATGAATTTCCCAAAGACCTTTCACGAGTCCAGGAGTTGCAGCTGCCAAGCCACCTTCAAGCGAAAGATCAGGGATTATCTCCCCTTTGGCATCCAAATACATTTTCTCTTTGGCTCGAAGAGGCGCCCGCTCCCTAAAATCCACCGCATAAGTTTTATTGGCTTTGGCATCAAAATAAACAAAAAACCCACCACCCCCAATACCCGTTGATTGAGGTCTTTCTACAGAAATCGCAAAAGACGCCGCGACTGCAGCGTCCACTAAATTGCCACTTTTTTCAAAAATTTCCCGAGCTATTCGACTGCTTTCTGGGTTCTGTGTGCTCGCGACAAATTTAGAAAATTTCCGATCCTGAACTTCCCGCGGCTGCAAATTTTTAGGAATTGATGAGACGGGATTTTGTGTCGTTGAACACGAAACCAGAGCAAAAAAGGCAACGGATTTGAACAAGTTATGAGAGCTATAAAAAATGGATTTCATCTCGCGGCTTTATCCTACATTAGGACGGTGATAGCAAAGTAATTTGGGATCTCGACTTTCCAACAGTTTTTGGCAGAGTCCCCAGACCATGTTAAAAACCCTCTTCTATGCAAAGAATAAATTTATTTTTTTTGTTGAATCTTTTTTGTCTTACAAATTTTGCGCACGGAGAATCTGTATTTCGAATTGAGATTGGGAACGACTATAAGAATTATTCTGAGGCGGATCTGCGCAGGCGAATCTGGAGCTTAGAAACGGCCGTAGTCCAGCTACAAGAAAAAGTTTTTGAGTTGCAGGAAAAAACCGCCCAGGCTGATTCATGGATCTGTACCGTTAAGGCAATGGGAAATATCTATTCAGCTACGGGAGGTTCAAAAGCGGTTGCACAGGCACGTGTGATTGAAAAGTGTTCCAAGGCAAATGACGGGTCATTTTTTTGTAAGACCCCAAAATGTGAAAAGTAAGTGAAATTCTGGATTGAGCTAAAAAAAAAGGCATCGGAAAGAAATTTAATTTCTTTCCGATGCCTTTGCAGAACCGTTTTAAATTTTAATATTGAGCCTGATAAGTTGCGAAATCCACATCTAGGGCACCGCTCAGCATATTTTTTAAATCCTGAACCGTAGGACCCATTTCTTTGTTTGCGGGTTTGAAATCTAAGGCTGTGGCATTGCATGTCATACCCGGATAACCATTCTGCATATGCGTAAAAATTTCTTGAACTTCGCCATCCATGTATTCTACCGAAACGGTGGCTCCACCAATCGACAATGACCACCCGTCTGTAGCCGACCATTTTTCGGGTCTAGCATACACACCACCAACACCAGGGCCCGATACGCTCAAACTATCACCCTTCAAAGGCTTTGTTTTATCCGATTTTAAGTTAAAGTGATCCCAAGTATTTACGTCCACCGAAGGACGCGCATCGACTTGGTTGGGCGGAACCTTAAAACTCACTGATTTAATTTTTTTTGCAATCCCTGAACCTGTTTTTTCTTTTTTTCCCGTGAGTGGATTCAAACTTTCACATTGGCCGTCCATACACGATGCTCCCAAGTCTATTGTGCATCTACCAACCTTAGTATCAAACAAGATTTTTGATTCTTCTTGTCTAAACTTCTTTAGTTTTCCTGAAACCCCTAAAAGGGCGACTTCACTGATATCTTTAAAGTAGTGCGGGACTTTTTCCGCCTTACCTTTTAAAAGTCGATACTTTACATCGGGCGATTCGAGTTCAAATTTCCCATTGGTCGCCGAAATATTTTTAAAACTAGAACTAAAATCTTTATCTATTTTTTTATAGTGATTTACATGTTTATCATACACAGTCTCCTCACCCTCGGAAGTAGCTTTTTTCTCATGGGTCTCATTTTGACCCCATGACAGATTTGCGATCCCTAAGCCCAACCCGATTACTCCAAACAAGCCAAAATTTTTAAGCCAATGTCTTTTCATCAAATCCCCCAAATTATTTTTTTTAAACTAGGGCGTGTCCTCACTTCGATATAAAGGTCCGAAATGGCTGCATTTTTCTATGCCTTCGTTAGAGCTCCTCGCGTCCAGCCGCTAGGCTGGCCTTAGGCCAGACACTCCGTATAGCGCTTCGTCGCTCTGCCTCGGCATAAAAAAATTCGCTCATTTGGGACCGTTCATCTCGAAATGAGGACACGCCCTAATAAACGAACTTTAAGTATGGATGGAAAAAAAAAAAAACAATCTTCTGCAGTTTAATTCTTATTCAAAGTCAAAATATTGTCTTCCCTAGTCATCCGGCAGGCTGCTGCCCCCACTAAACTTCAAGCTCAAAGCCTCAGAAACTTTTTTATAGCCAATCCGCTCATAAATTTTATTTGAAACGGGATTTAGTAAATCCGTATTCAAAAACCCAAACTTTTTGCCTGTATCAAAAAATTCTTGGGTGGCATGGGCGACCAAAGCACTGGCAAAATTTCTTCCTCTTAAGCTCGGCGGGGTATAAACCAAGCTTATGCGCCCCCCGTTTGGGGTGCCTGGCGAGGCATTAGCCATTGAAACTATTTTTCCCTCGCTCTCCCATACTTTCAAATTCCTGGATTCAATGATCTTTTGAGTAGCAACATGGGCTTCCTTTGGAGTTTCCTCAGGCAAACGAGTCTCGATCATATAATCTCGCCTCCACTCCAAAATAGTTTCAATTTCGTCTATTTTGGCCGGTCTATAGAAACCCGAAATCCCATCTGGAATTTTAACTTGAGTGCACTGAAACACTCCCATTTCCATCTCATTTTCAAATTCGCATTTTTTCAACCAAGCCCAATTTTTAGAAAATTTTTCGGCTGTATTTCGCTCACTTAAGACCCCAACTAGGTTCAATTCAAAACGAACACCAATTTCGCTAACCAAAAATTCAATGGCCTCTAAAGACAAAGGAGAAACAAGAAGTTTAAACTTAGGCCCCAGAGTTTTGGTTGCAACTCCAATGAGTTCCGTTTTCGAATAAATTCCAAACATCCACTCAAAGGGAGTTAAAAGACCTTCTAAATTGTTAAGCATGGATAACTGAATTTGATTTAAAGGCTCGTTTTTTAACAAAAGAGGCACCGCTAGCTGAGCAAATTCCCCAGGCTTTTTGAAACTAACGACGGAATAAGTCATGACTTAAGGACAAGACTAGGTTGTGTCCCATTCAAAAACAAGGGATAGAGAATTCTAAAGGGAGCCGAAGAAAACATTCCAAATATTCAGAGACTTCTAAAGGGACCAACAGCATGTGGATACTTTTCTTTATATTTTTTATGCCATTGGGTTTTTAAATAGGGATTAGGTGGAACAAATCCACAAGGCCCTGCAGCTTCAGCGCTAGAGTATTGATATGCAGCTGGCGACGAAGAAAAATGGCAGGCTTTACAAGACTGAAAAGCGGGTTTTCCAAGACTCGAACTTAAAACACTCAACTCTCCTAAATACTTTTGTTCATATTTTTTTTTGTGAGTTGAATGAAAATTAAAAAAGGCCCGGTTTTCTATTCGGGACTCGGACTGAAACCCGCGCTCCAACAAAAATGATTTTGAGCTGTTAGAATTTTCGCCCGTGGCTAACTTCGATCCAAATTCCAACTCTGATTTCCCCTCCCAATCAGCGGGCTCATATACGCCGTAATTCCAACTCTCTTGACCTCGTGCAACCACTCTCAATTCAAACAAGGTCCGAAACTGATTCTTAAATCGAATTTCATGAAGAACAAAAAACCCTTCAGGATAGTTCCAGACTTCCCGACCTCGTTTATCATAGGTAATCAGAATAGATTTATCTGTTGGAACAAAAGCCCAGCTGGATTCCTCAAAAAACATTCTTTTGGCCTCCGCTCTATCGTTAGGCCCAAAAACATCCACTTCGTTCCAGGTTAACTTTTTAAACAAAGGAGGTAATACAAATTTTTTGGTGCGATCTCTCGGAGTGGGTTCCCCCTTTTCAACAATATTTACTTCCGGAGCCTGCAAACGAACTAAAAGTTCCCCAAAGGCAGGGTCCATTTCTTTTAATCTAACGGCCCCATGATTTTTCAAAAAAGCCATCGGGATTTTCCCGGGGATCTCCCCTTTAGAAAATATTTCATATCCCCGATCAAATGTGATCCCGTAAACCGTCCCTCGCCAAAAAAAAACAAAACCCAAAATCAAACCACGGATGCCGAATTTCATTTACTTTTTCGCCTCCTGTAACAATTTCAAAAACCAAGACTTTTTTAAAGGCTGTACTCGATTAGAATTAAAGCAATAACATAAATTCGCTTGGTTTTTTACTGCGATCCTTGGAATACCTTCTCAAGGTTATGGGCGAGGCCCTTCAACAGCGAAGGTACAATCAATAAATTTTTTATTTTGCGATCTTCATCACGGGGCCGAAACCTACATTACTATCCTTGATCAATTCGCCGGCTGGATTCAACCAATCACGCGTGGCCGTTAGATCTTTGTTCTTACGTGAATCTCCAACCCAGCCCCAAAAACGGCCACCCGCTAC
Source organism: Bdellovibrionota bacterium (assembly GCA_964201665.1). Taxonomy (GTDB): domain Bacteria; phylum Bdellovibrionota; class UBA2428; order UBA2428; family UBA2428; genus CAXNEW01. The sequence goes on along the minus strand of CAXNEW010000034.1, from coordinate 3,951 downwards.
CTCAAACAAACCATTTTCTTGAGCAGACTGAATTTCCGCTCGGGTGGGACTTCTCCAGTTTTTGTTTAAACCATGACCAGGATTTCCCACAACGGGTCCTTGCTGCTGGAATTTGGATCCACTAACAACGCCGCCTGGCCACTCCCAAGCGAAGGCCTCCGTATTCCAAAGCATCCCTGTTTTACCGTCTCTCCAAACCTGTGCCCCACTGTTTGCTCGGGTTACCAAAGCCCATTCGGTTCCATTACGAGTTTTTTTTCTATATTCAGAAGCCAATCTGGACACCCGTTCACAATCAGCCATTCTTTCCTCTGGAGTCCCTTTTTCACCACAGCTGCATCCGCCAAAATCAGCTTTATAGGGAACATGAGCCTCTGCATTTTCGCCCTTTTCTTTCGAGTGCCCCTCTTTTTCCTGCGCATGAGACATTCCGCCTGAAAACACAAATCCTAGACCCAATACAAATGAACAAAAACCCAACAAAATATTTTTCATTCTAATTTTTTTCCTCCCAGAAAAGTTTACCCCCCCCCCAAGGAAAACAAGGTGGTCGCAGATAAAATTATCGATGCTGAGGCCAAGGACTTGAGACAATAAAAAACTCAGTTTTTTATTTTAGTTCAAAAAGCGCCAATTTCAGCGCTTCAGGAGATGACTGTTCTAATGGTCCAGAAAATCTAACTTTAACTTTTGCAAAGGGCTTAGGCAAAAACGCATTCGACCAAGATTTTTTAAACACCCATGCATGATTGGCACTTGCTGCCATAACATAAATGGGGGCATTTAATTTTTCAGCGAGTTTAAAAATACCTTCTTTGGGTTCATGCCTGGGCCCACGCGGTCCATCTACTGCAAGCGAACAGAGCGGGTGAGAATTTCCTGTCATTTTGCGAATCAGAGCAATTAAAGCCCCGGCCCCACCTCGACTGGAGGAACCTCTTACAGTTTCAAAGCCCAAAAATTCCAAAAATGAAGCCATAAGGGACCCATCTTTTGAGTGCGAAACCATAACTTTCATTTTTGATTTCGCAAAAACTCGAATCAAAACCCACTCATCCTCGTGCCAATGGGCAAGAATAACGGGCGGAGGGGTTTCTGTAATCTGCCCTACCCAAGTTCCTTTTTTAGGGTCAATGCCAAAAGAGTTTTCGGATTCCAACCATGGGATCGAAGAATATTCAAATCTCCAAGTAAACGATAAAAGTTTATAAACAATCGAAATTAAAAATCCAAAAAACTTTTCTTTTAAATGAAACTTTTTTTCTTCCGGCAAAGTTAAACTACCTTGAATTTAGGTTTTCAAAAGCCAAAGAAATTTTTTCAAATATTCCCTCGGGGGTAAATCCATAGGCCTGACTGTTAACCTCAGGTGTCCCACTCTGGCCAAAATCCGAAACTCCAATTTTTAAAAGTCTAGCAGGGCAGCCGCGTGACGCCATCCACTCTGAAATCAATCCCCCCAAACCGCCGGTGACATAATGATCTTCAACGCTGACCCACAATTTCGCTTTTCGTTCAGCAAATTCACTCAGCATGAACTCATCATAAGGCTGAATCCAATTTGCGTTCACAACCTCTATCGAAGCATTCAACTTTTGGCTGAGTTTTTCAGCGGCCTCAATCGAAGGCCCAACCAAACTTCCAGTCGCAAATACAACAATTGGGCTTTCTGAGTTTCCTTCAGTCAAAAGTTGCCACTTACCAACACTAAACTGCTGTGCATCCTTTTTGCGGGCCAATGCCGGCAAATTTTGGCGAGTAAGGCGCATGTAAACGGGGCCCTTGTGGGCAACACTCCACTTTAAAAATGACCTAGTGTCGTAATCATCTGCGGGTTGAAACACAGTCATTCCAGGCAAAACTCTCATTAAAGTTAAATCTTCAAGCGCCATTTGAGAATGACCATCCTCACCAATTCCAACGCCTGCATGGGTACCCACTAATTTCACATTGGCGCCAGCAAAGGCAACACTCATGCGAATCTGATCAAAACGTCCCGTTAGAAAACAACCAAAACTTGCCGCAAAAGGAATCATTCCGGCATTGGCAAGTCCTGCCGCTGTCCCAATCAGATTGGCCTCAGCAATACCCATATTGAAAAAACGATCCGCAAACTTGCCCGCAAAAATATCTGTCCGAGTCGATTTGGAAAGGTCCGCATCAAGCACAACTATCCTGGAGTCAACAGATCCCAATTCAGCAAGCTCCTCACCAAAGGACAGCCTTGAGGCCTTGGCCTTTTGAGTCTTATCAAAAGCAGATTGATAAACATTCGCGCTATTCATTTTAGACTTCTCCTTTGAGAGTCAATCTACCAAAGGGAGATATACAATCAGGGATTGGTTCCCCCTCGGGAATCTCTTTTGGAAGCCCACCAAAAAGCTCCCAAAGCGCCCGCTCAAGTTCGATTTTCTTGGGAGCAACCCCGTGCCAAGCTGTCGGGTGCTCCATAAACGAAATCCCTTTACCTTTTAGCGTGTTGGCAACCACAAAAGTTGGCCTCGATTCAGATTTGACCTCAAGACTTGCAAAAAAGCGGGTTAAGGCCGACACATCGTGCCCATCTAAAGTGCTTACATTTAAATTAAATGCTTTAAGTTTATCCTCAAGCGGATCCAGGGACATAATTTCTTCAACTGACCCATCAATCTGCCCGCGATTTCTATCTAAAATGAAAATCAAATTCCCAGGTTTAAATTTTCCAGCTGCCATGAGGCATTCCCAAACCTGGCCTTCTTGCATTTCCCCGTCTCCAAGTACTACATAAACCCTAGGGAGCCTCGAAATCTGTCCCTTAGAAAAAGCCAAACGAAGCCCCAAAGCCAATCCCAAACCAACGGAGGCCCCTTGGCCCAAACTTCCAGTTGAGGTTTCCATAAGCGAAAAACGCCTTTTGTCGGGATGTCCCTGCAAAAAATGCCCAAACTTTCTTAGATTCCGCAGTTCTTCAGGAGCAAAAAACCCCAGTGAACTTAGAATCGAATAAAGCGCGGGAACTCCATGGCCTTTGGACAAAATAAACCGATCTCGATCGGGCCGTTCAGGATTTGTAACAGTATGTTCAAAATTTTTGTCAAAAATTGAGGCAAGAATTTCAACAAGAGACAGAGACCCTCCGGGATGCCCAGATTTGGCCAAAAAAATCTGTTCCAAGATTGTTTGGCGAATTGCTTTTAAAGAATCAGGTTGGGTAATTGAATCAACCCGTGGCCATTGAAAATTCATAAACATGGATATCAACAAATTCCATTCAAACTGTCATCCGACCTTAGAAACTATATAGTTGGAAAGTTTTAATAAAAAAATCAGCGCCTGGTTGTTATTGAATATTTCTCAATTTCCTTAGAACGAAGGAGCCCGGACTCACCATTTTTAGACCAAGGGATTTAGGGGTTAGCGCTTCTACTTTCGCTTCTACTTTTTATTTTTTGGTTTTCCTGAGGTTTTAACTCTCAAAGTCCAAAGTTTAAGTTCAGGCATTTGTTGGGTGTTTTCTCAATTGGATGAATTTTATCCAAAAAAAAACCTGCTGTAGAAATTTCTTTCTACAGCAGGTTAAAAATAAAAGGGGCATCGTGCTACTCTCCCACAAGGTTGCCCCTGCAGTACCATCGCCGATGCGAGGCTTAACTTCGGAGTTCGGAATGGGATCCGGTGTTTCCCTCGCTCTATGGACACCCCAAATTGTATCCATATTAAAAAAAAACTTAGGCCAATAAGAGAACAACTAAAAGTTCAAAAACCACAAATTTCATAATCACTCACCTTGTATCTTTCAAGATCAAGGTTGTTGCCACTCATACGTAATGCTGAAAACCACTCACCATTCACAATTTTGTTACAAACTGCAGCTGATGAGTTTCTCAAACAAAAGATATATGCAAGCCAATCGGGCGATTAGTACTGGTCAGCTAAACATGTCACCATGCGTACACACCCAGCCTATCAACG
>CAXNEW010000033.1:0-20349 GCA_964201665.1 Bdellovibrionota bacterium | reverse complement strand
TTTGGTTTTATCAGTTTGCTGAGTCCAAAGAAATTTTTTCTCGGCTCGCGAAAGTAAATGATTCCCATGAAAGGGTTTTAGTTGACCATTGAAAAGGGCACACAAAAGGGGATCCTTATACGGTTCACAAGTGGGGTCGCCCATGAGTCCAAAGAGTGCACCGGGTTTTCTAAGGGGTGAAAGTTGGCCACCAAGTTTCATTGTAGTAATATCTAGACCGATTTTACCTTCATGTTCGGTCAAAGCTTTAGGAAAAACTTTTGCTTCTGTACAAAGGCTCGCGTGAACAATGGCAAAGCGAAATCTTTTCCAAGGATTAGTAAAATCACTAAAAAAATCTTCAGTGAGATAATCCCACTCCGAAGTGATAACTCCGTCTTTTTCTCCTAAGTAATGTCCACCTGAACTAAGCCCATCCCAAAGGGAGCGAAGGTTAATTTCGTAGCGATACAAATTAGGAAGAGCTGAGGCCTGATAAAGCGGAATAAACTGAGCGGGTTCCTTTTCTGGCGCTGTTGAATTGGCCTTAAGGGGCGCAGATTTTTCTACCTTCAAATCAGGGTAAAGAATTTTTAACAATCTCTTTAAACCAGCCTGAGTACCTTGTTGGCAAAGATCGTTTTCACAAACCCCCTCCAGTTTTCCGAGGTCCTCAAAAAAGGGAGCGAATTTTGGGTTATCGGCTTGTTCCACAAGCTGGGCAATTTTGAAGGTTAGAGTTTGGAGTGCCCAGTCGCGATAAGCCGGCGGGCCTCTTAAATTTGGTCCCGGCATTGTAATCTCAGAGTTCTTTAAAAAATTTTTCCCCTTTTGGCACATGACGTCGTCAGGTGTGAGAAGTTTTGTTGAGGATTCATTGAATAAATTTAAAAGATACAAGGGCCAGTTTTTTGCAGTTTCTTCGCGAATCGTATTCGAATCGTCAGTGTATTTTATTTTTCCTGTGGTTCTAGTGAAAACGGGTCCTACTCTTTGGTCAATTCCTAAGCTCTTCAAATAGGTGCGCGCTTTAATAGCACGAAGGTCAAAAATTTCTTCAAAATGGGTGAGGTCGTCAATCGCGGGTTCAAGGCGATGATCTCGTTTGGGGTCAAGGCCGTATTCAGCAGCACGGAGAATTTCAAATGGGGTTGCTCCATAAGGGTTCTTCATTTTGAGGCCCTTAGGAGAAATGACTATATTAGCTGTGAGGCGAGATAGGAGGGGATCCGAACTCTTACTTTCTGAGTCATCAACCGGAGTGACTGCCGCAGCGGGTTCTGTCTTTTCGGGTGGTTTTTGGACTTCAGTTGGAGTTTCTTTGGCATAAAATTCATCGTCACCCGCGCTCGAAAGTACAGTGTTGGTGGCATTAAAGGGGCGAGGAACCACATTAATTACCAAACCTAATGCCGCCACAATGTCTTCGAGGTCCTCATCGTAAGTGCTAAAATCTATGGGGTCAGGAGTAAACGAGTCGGGAAATCCCGAAAACATACCCGTCTTACACTGTTGGGGAATCGAAATAGGTAACTGATCTCCAGTTATCTTTGAAAGCATAAGGTGTTGCAAAAGAATGTTCTGAACAGTCAGGACCTTTAAACTCTGAACATAGGAGTGTGGTGTTTTTACATTTTTTACAACCTCAAGGTAAGGCTGGGTAATCTGGTTTGCATTTTTTTCAAGAACCAGGGAGCCAGGAGAATCGGATTGCTGGGGCCAAACAACTTTCACTCCAACGGGATTCCCATTGGCATCAGTTAACGGAGTGGGATCTAACGCCGATGCCAAGGCTTCAGCTTCTTTTTCATTCCTATCAGATTCAAATTTTTCAAGAAGGCCTTGACCACTGACCACTTTAGAAAATTCAGCCGCAGGGAAACCCAGAAGGGCGGGCTTGTTTCCAGTAAATTTAGCTAAATTATTTTCGAAAAATTCAATATACTTTTTTTTGAATTCTTCTTGTTCTTTTTCAAAGGCCGCACGTCTTTTTTCGTACTCTGCTTGCTGCTCCGGAGTGAGTTTTGGTTTAATTCTGGCAAGACTCCGAGGTACTTGAAGTCTAAAGTCATCGGGGGTCAGGGGTTTAATTTTTGAGGGATTTGGGGCCGAGAGCCCTGAGTTTTCGGTTGGCCAAACCCCCTTTTCTTTGAAAAAGTTTTCCCATGCCCGAACAGAATCGCCGTCTCTGTTTGGAAAACCTACCCACGAATAGTGCTCAGCTGCGAATTTATTTAAACTCGGTGATTCAGGGTCTCGGTGAGTCAAAACCCAAAGTAAATTTCGGGCAGGGATAAGCACGCCCCAGGCATAAGCCGTGAGAAGTTTTGCTCGATCTTTTGGATCAATGGATTCATTAAACAATAACTCTTCGGCTCTTTTCCTGAGTTTAAAACCCTTTAAAAGAGTTGTTTTGTGTGACCAAACAGTAGGTTCATTATTTATTCGTCTATGACGATTCTCGTACTTAATTTTTGCAAACTGCTCGCTAATTTCGGCAATTTTGCCGCCTGCTACCTTCGGGCCTTCATTTTTGCTGGGGTCTTGTCCCTGCTGCAAAGCTTGGCCGTTTGTAGGTTTCGCTGCTGCTTCCTCATCGCCCATAACCTCAAGTCTAAATTTTTCAAAATCAAGAAGAAGTGAGTTAAGTTGCGCAATGACCGCTGGATCTACTGCTTGGGCAACCGGGTCCTGCAACGCAAATAAAGGCATCGAAGCAGCCGGATTCCGACCCTTTCCACCTGTGAAATTAATATGTCGACTGAGTAAAAGATCTTCAATTTTTAAAAGGTCTGGTAACTGATTTGCAAAAACAGGTCTTGTCCAAACGAAACTCGTTTGGACGGTGAGATGGGCCACTAAAATAAAAAAACTAAAAATTCTTTTCGTTAAATTTTTTGGTGATGTCATTTTTTGGAGCCCACTTTTTTGAGATCAACGGGCTTGGAATTCTTGAGTGGTTGAGGTTTTCCCAGACTTTTAGGCGCCCGATCATCGGGTAAGGGGTTTTCTTCCATTAAATTTTCAAGGTCTCTTTTAGTTTTCTTGTCATTGTTGTTTCTGAGATAGGCGTCAAAAGAGGTGTAAACCGGGCTAAGTGTGGGGTCTTGATCGAGTAACCAATAGGTTTGAAGGCGGTCCAGGCCATCGAGAAAAAGAAAGAGTGATCCCGCGACCTTCAGAAATTTGAGTGTCCCTGTTCCCGTTTTTTTAAGAGCAGTCTTCATTTTAGCTGAGAATTTTATGGGATTTGAAGCCGTGAAATCCCCAAACTCCTTGATTAGACCAGTGCCAAGAAGGCGGCTCTTTTCTACTAAAGGCAGATCAGCTCCCCTCAGTCTTGAATATTTAATGATTTCGTCGTCAATATCAGCAAGGTCCGTAAATCGATTAGTGGGTTTGTTTGCTTTTAGCTCTTTTAAAATTTCTTTTCTTTTTAGGATTTTTTGCTTCAGTACGGCGTCAAATCCCGCTTCGTCCATAGGAAAATCTTTAAGTTCATGATGAAAATCATTAAGTATTTCCGATACAAGGGTTCGACTCTCGTCAGTTAAATTTTTAAGGGCTTTACGGGTAGAAATTTCAAAGGCATCATTTAGATCCTGAAGTTGTTTTTGAACCTGACCAATGTCTTGGGCGGCCAAAGCAGAAAAACTATTTAATTTTTTCTGAAGAGCTTCTCCGTACTCCGGTTTAAAAAATTTTTTCTTTTGAGCGAGGTCTTCGTTAACTTCCTCCAAGATTTCTCTAAGAGGACCCGTTTTAGATGTGATCTGTGAGGAATCCAAAGGTGTTTTCAGGAGATCCAAGATTTGTTCTTTTTTCGTAAAAAGGTCTTCGAGTTCAGGAATCCCTTTTATTTTTGCCTTGAACATAAGCTCGGGAGTTGTTCCAAGTTTAAGGGCTCTAAATTTTCTTAGTTGGCGATAGGCTATCCAGCCCATGGGTTTGTAAAAAACCTCGACCAGACCCAAAGTGGTGTGTTGCCATCCCGTTAATTTTCCGTCTTTTATATTTCCCCAGCCCCAAAATTCAGGAGCATCACGAAAGGGATCCGGAGTTTCACCTTCGGGTTGGGGCAATTTATTTTTTCTTCGGGTATTGGCGGAATCTGGGGAGGGATCCACAATTTCCCCTTCTTGGCCCAATGCGGATGGCGTGGCCAAAATTAAATTTAAAAATAGACACCCTGTAAACGTTGTAAGGATTTTGAAAAATTTTCGTTTAGAGTTTTTCATTTGGACTCTCCCTCTTGCGCTCAATTTGAAAACACAACTGTGCATTACTTTTTTTTATCGGACTTTCAAAATCAAAAAATGAGAATGTTTAAATTTCCTTTTCTGTTTTTGTCGCAGCCCTGGACTCGACGCGTTAATTTGGTCGCTGGGCAATTTTATTCAAACAACTTCAGTTTATCGGGAGGCTGAATTTTACAATCGACTTAAAGAAGAAAAAGGCATTAACCGATAAAATGAATATTAGTTATTAGGGCTTATCCTCAAATGAAGCCATGCCCTAGGGGTCCTGGTGATAAAGGAGATCAATTGACCGAGCTTAAAGGGTTCAAATCTCAGAGACTTTCTAGTTTTTTTTATTCTGTGGTCGGAGTTTTCCTTTATTTGTCCTTTTCGGGAACTGCAATTGCTAACGATTGCGGCCCTGGTTTTTCGCGTGTTGGAGCTTTGGCACGATTTGATCAAGCTGCTTCTGGCTTGTTTGGGGTAGCTGAGAAGGCTCATAAAACACTTTCAAGTTATCTAATGGATATTGTTCAGACTCGCGGCGTGAACCTTTTTATGCGAGTTGGGGATACAAATTCACCTGCAAGGGTGCATGGTTATTTTTTCAGGCCGCTATCAAGCCTTCCGCCTTCCAACAGATTTGTTGCAGCCTGGAGAGGTTTAAATGCCGATAGTTTAGGCCAAGGCTATAAGTTATTAGCCCAAGGTCGCCAGCTCAGAGAACCCCATGTCTTCACTCCACTTGCCGGGGTACTAGAGAATGTCCGGGATTTAAACCGAGCCTTTGTGGGACAGTTTTTTTCTGGGTTTCATACGCCCCAGGGCCTTGAATTGTATTCGAGTTTCACTCTGGGTATGGCAGCCATGGGGTTTTACGTGGTTTCGGGTACCTCCGATCCCCTCACTCAAGCGGCAGACAAAGCGCAAAGCAACAAGGAGGCCTGGCGTGAAGCGCGAGATAGGCAACTGGCTATAGATAATCAGTGGCGGCTTTATAAATGGGATTACAGATTTTTGGAATTAAGAGGCCATATCAATAAAATAAAGAAATTTAGTAAAATCGTAGAAGACCCAAAAAAGCTAGAGATTTTACTCGAGATTCAGAATTTCGTGAGTACCCAAAATTTCGAGGATAGTGATAAGGATGAAAAAATCCTAGACCTGGATTTACTGAATAACCATAGGTCCACCGTTTTCGGTGAACTTTCCGACGGAGAAATTCTTGAGTTAGTAGAAATGAAGAACGTTACCAGTCTTCGTGTGCCAAATGATCAAGAGATACTGCAACTGGTAAAATTTCAGGAAGGCATTAATGAACAAAGAATCGATCTTTTGGGGCTTTTAACTTTGGATACTATGCCCGAAGACCCTGCAGAAATGTTTAAGGTCATCTTCAGCCCCAAATTTTATAACGGTGATTTTAGCCAAACGGTTTTTGAAGCCGATGATTCGGAGACAGGTAAAATTCCAGAGCCCCTAAAAAAACTCTACGGATCGCTTATGGCCAAAGAATTTTCAGATATGGCGCTTCTTTGGGGGCAGCAGGAAAAACTTACTGAGGGCATCGAGGACCTTATTCCCAAGCAAGGAAACACCTACCTAAGGCCCAAGGATGAACAGTTTTTATCAGCGTTTCGAATAAAAGTAAGAAAACACGATTATCTCAATTTAGTTCCAGCCTTAACTACACCCAATGGGATGGCCGATTTGGAGAAGCTCATTCGCCAGAGGGTAGGTTCCGACCCCAAGATCCCAGACGAGCTAAAATCAAAGCAAATCGAGCTGGAGTTGAAGAGTCATAAAGAATTGGTTGAAGAAATTATAAACGATGAATCCGATAAATTTGTTAAGGAAGAGATTCTTGGCCGATTGAATTCCGGCAAGCTAACATCTGAAAAAGCACAATTTCTTTTAGGTTTTTATCTCGATAAAAAAATGGATCTCAGAGCCTGGCATGCACTTGGCTTTTTTCGTAGAAATAAATTCAAGCCGACTGAACACCTTACTTTGGAAGATTTTAGGGAAGCTGTAAGACAACAGTTTTAAATCTTTATTTTTTTACAAGATGAATAAAAAAAACCGGGATTGGCTTTTAGGGCCAATCCCGGTTTAGATTTTTAACTTCTATCTGTTTAGTTTAAAAACAGGATCCTAAGATTAAATGAGGTCGTAGCACTTGTTGGCTTCAAGCCTGCTAAGAGCTGCATCATCATCTGCGTCAACAGTTTTAGAGACTTTGCTCTTGAAGCTATCGTAAATGCCATTGCCAGCTTTGTTAGCCTCAGTAACAGAGTTGTCAATTTCTCCCAACATTCGGGAATCAGACAGCGAGTCCGTTACCAGCGCAAGTTGACCAATTTTAAACTTGGGATTTGCGACAATTTTAGTAACGAGGTCAGCAGCCTTTTTTGGCATTCTAGCAGCTAAATCCGTGGCTGTTTTGTTTAAAGCTTTTGCGCCTTTTTCTTCAACTAATTGGCGGGCTCGGGCCATTTTTAAAACATAAGCAAAAGCTTCGGCTTGGGAAGCGTCTAATTTTTCGCAACCACTGTTGCTAAATACATCCGCACCCAATGATTTTTGCAAAGAGGCTAAAGATTCAGCTTTTGTCAAAACAGGGAGACCAGCAATTAAAGTATTTCGAAATCCGTCAACTCCATTGAAAATTGAAGAAACGTCAAGTTGTTTACCGGTTTGTTTAGCAAGGGCACTTACAAGATATTCTAAATCTGCTTTAGGCAGTTCAGTACTCTTTAAGATTGCTTGAATTCTAGAATCAGCATTTTTTTCGAGAGCAGCAAAGGCATTGTCGTAGGCCTCAGTACCTTGTTTCAAGCCAATTGAAGCTAGTGAATCAGCAAACATGGTTGCCGCTTTATCCGTTTCTTTAGCACCCATTTTTCCTAAGGCGGTAGCGGCATCCACTCCACCCTTGATGAGCGCTTTCCAGACAGGATTTGCTTGTGCTGCTGATCCAGCCATAAGAGCAATTGCAAAAGTTAAAGTTTTTGTTGAAGTCATTTTTTTTCTTCCTCCGGAGCGTTTTTTCCAATTTCTTATTGGCCAATTTATTTGGTCGCTCGATTTACTACCTATCTCTAAACGGTCGTTCTTGTTAAGTCTAAAATCGTTTCGAACTCCAGACATTCTTTTCTAAAAAATTCTTTCAGAAAAAATTACCGAGAGCCCGTTCTTACGCGGCTTGTTATACGTGAAAGTAATGTAACGCGTCAACAAAAAATATTCGACTAAATCTACATTTTTTTCTCCAAATATAAGTATTTGAAATTATTTGAAAAATTTCATTCCTATCATTCGGTAAGCCAGTTTAGCAGCAAAAAATTCGGTTTGGGCGCTACCCTTTAGGGGCATGATTTCGTTGATATCCATGCCCACAACATTGAATTTTGAAAAGGCATGTTTAAACAGTTCTAAGGCATTCCACCAGGTGATTCCGCCTGGTTCGGGGGTGCCGGTGCCGGGGCATTCTGAGGGTGAAAAACCATCAATATCGACAGTTATATACAGGTTTGGGCTTAAATCTTTGCAAATTTTTTCAGGATTTAGGCCCTCACGATGAATTTCGTGATCATGAAAAATTTTGAGATTATTTTTTTTGATTAACGTGGCTTCATCGCGTGAATAATTTCGAATTCCCACACTCGCAAAAGGAATGCCCAAATCAAAAACCCGTTTCATAATGCAAGCATGCGATAGTGGGCTTCCCTCATAGCTTTCACGCAAGTCGGCATGGGCATCGATTTGAAGAACACTTAAATCTGGATATTTTTTTTTAAGAGCGCGAATGGGTGCCAGCGAAATCGTGTGTTCACCACCTACGGTAATGGGCCATAATTTTTTTTCAATGCAGGCAGAGATTTCTTTTTCAATAGCGTTAAGTGCGTTTTCGCTAGTGATTTTTGAAAAATCGGGTTCGGGAAATGTAAAAACTCCGACCTCAGAAAAATCTTTTCCGGTTTCAATATCGTAAAGCTCGACTTGTTGGCTGGCTTCAATAAATGCGCGAGGGCCAAGGGCCGTACCCTTCTGAAAACTCGTTGAGTTTTCGAGTGGAGCTTGAACGACTCCAACTTTGGCTGTCTCAAGACGGCTCAGTTTTTCATCGAGTCCTAAAAAATTATTGAATTTAGATTCCATAAATTTATTCCTTCAAAAGTTCTGAAAAAATTGGCCCGTTGAGTTTTTTTCCATTTGAAAAGCTAAGGGCTTAGGTTTTGTTGTTGAGGGGGCAGATTTATACTTGGGTTTCAAAATTTCATTTACCAATAAAAAGGCTGAAGGAATTTCTTTGCCAAAAGTCCCTGCCATTCTCACAGTTTTTTTATTGGGCTTTGTGATTTCAAAACCAAAGTCCCCTTTTAAAAAATTTTGAGATTCCGAGGCCACCCAAATTCTCCAACCTAACCAGTCTAATGACCTGCTAGCTAAATAAGAAACTATTCCCTCCATAAAGGCCGGAAAAGGCATGGGTTCAGGGGGTGCTTTCATGATTTGGGGCTTTGGTTTGTTGTTTGATTTTGGCTCTGATTTTGACTGGGCGCCATTAAAAAGCCAAGCACCCAGCCTAAAACAAAAATTGCAGGAATAAAAATCCAGTGTTCTGAAGTGATGCGCTCAAACATGAAATACTTTGAAACCACAAGTTCCGAGCGGGCACAACATGAAGTACACTTAAATACATGATGGATTATGCGGGTTTTGTGGGTTCGCTCAAAGGGGCCAAAAATATTGCCATTACGGCTCCGGCAGGAGCTGATGGGGATTCAGTTGGAACTCAATGTTCACTTAAAGAAATTTTAGAACAAATTTTAGATTCGAACGTTAAAATTCGAATTGTAAATGAAGAACCGTGCCCAAGACGTTATAAATTTTTAAAAAATGCAGAAGCCTTCGAAATTTCTAGCGACATTTTAAAGTCTCCTAAATCCAGTTGGCCTGATACTTTTATTTGTGTTGACGGGGGCCTCAGTCGCGTTGGTGCAAAAACTACCGAACTTTGGAATGCAGCCCAAAAACACGGTCAGGTTGATCACCATGCATTGGGTGGTGAAGGGAATGTTTATCAGTTTAGGCTATATGATCCCAATGCGGCTTCAACCACCGAAATTGTTTTTAAATTTTTGCGAGCGCTCAATCTAAAACTCACAAAAACTATTGCCGAGGCCATTTATGTAGGCCTTATTTTTGATACCGGACTTTTTAAACATTCTAATACACGGCCCGAAACCATGCGCATTGGAGCTGAGCTTTTAGAGACCGGTTTTAATCATACTGAAGTTGCCGAAAAAGCGATGTTACTTCGAAGCCCAGGGGCCTTTGACATGTTAAAAAATGTTTTGGGAGGGGCACAAAAAGAGTTTGAAGGGCGCTTTGTTTGGGGCGCTTTGGATTACAGCCATTTTCAAAAAGCCGGCGGCGATGCGGACGATCGTGAAGGCCTGATTGATAATTTGTTTTTAATTCAGGGCTGCGAAATTGCGGCCCTGTTTTTTGAAAAATCACCCGGAGAGTGGAAACTTTCTTTTCGTTCAAGGGGATGGAATGTTGCCGAACTGGCTCGGACTTTAAATCCCGAGGGCGGTGGACACAAACTCGCAGCAGGTTGCAATTTTAAGGGGAATCATCAAAGTGTCCTTGAATCCAGTAGAAAAGCCATCTCGAAAATTTTTGCCGGCGCATAGGTTTCTAGTTGTGACGGGATTTTTGTTGGGAGTATTGGCAGCAACGCTGTCTTATTTTGCGATTCAAAAATCAGCCGATGAATCCCTTAAAGAGGTTGATCAATCGGCCTCTCTAGCCTCCCCTTCCAGAGAACTCTCCAAGGTTGCTTTGCGTCCTTGGTCAAAAGAAGAAATTGCAGACGAGCTAAAGGTCAACGGTGTTGCGGGCCTTGATGAAATTTCCAAAGAATTTGCGGGAATTATTCAGAACGGTGTCTATAGAGTTGAGCTCAAAGAAGAATGTCAGAGCGGAAAAAAAAATCAAAGTTTTTGTTGGGCTGTGGATGACTATTTTGAAAGGCAGGGGCAGTTTTTTTCTTCATCACGCGGCCCCCGAAAGCCTCGGGTTCTGATTGAAAAATCAAAAGTGGCGTATTTGCAAAAAGAGGATTTCGCAAGTCTTGTTTCGCGCATTCCTGATTGGGATAAGAAACGACTCAAAGAGTTTTCAGCCCTCGCTTTGCAAACCCAAGAATGTCCCCGAAGTTTCTCTCTAGCCTTATCTCGGAAGTGGGAAATTCATTTAGATAGAGAAGTTTTTGAAAAAAGAATTCAAGAACCGGAGGGCATTTGGGCTCTCATGCGCCAACTTGAATCACACGGACTTGAATGCCTGAAGCCTGATGATCCTGCTCACGAGTTTGGTTTTTTTAGAGGCGGACTTTGGGACGTCACCGAAGGCAAATGGGAGTCTGCAGCTAAAAGATTTGATCAGGCATTAAAATCAAGTGAACTGCGTGAAGAGTATCGAATTTTGTACTGGCTTAGGCGGTCCAAAATGGAGTTAAGCCAACAGACAGGCGACTTCGAAGAAACTGAAAAATATTTACTCAATAAATTTCCTATATCTTGGTTTACTCTTTTAATTCAGGCACAAAAAAAAATAGATCCCCTAGAGCAATTTGCTCAGCGCCCAAGCTATTCCGACATCCTTTCGCCAAAAGAGGATATGCCTAGGAAGCGGTTTTTCTGGTTGCTGGCACTTCTTGAGTCCCCGGATCCTAATGGATACACGATAAAACGCTATGGGGAGTATTTTATTCGACTGACTGGAAATAATTTTGAGCCAGGTTTTTTTCAGTTTCTTGCTCGCACCTTTGATCGCTTTGGCTTTCATCGTTTGCAAATTTTAACTTTGTCTCAAGTGGCAATTAATTTTCCGGACCAGGTGACTCTTGAGACTCTGCGGTTGTTATTTCCGATGCCATTTTTTGCGGAACTCGATCGTGCCTCGCCTAAGCTAGATACTGCCCTCCTTTTAGGACTCGCTCGGCAGGAATCGGGCTTTGATCCCACAGCAACTTCTGGGGTAAACGCTCGAGGTTTGCTTCAGGTTTTGCCCACGACAGCGCGTGATGTAAGGCGCGGAACTCACAAAGACGAACTCTATGAACTCGAAAAAAATGTTGAAGTAGGTTCTCGATTTTTTATGCGGCTTTTAAAACTCTTTGAAGGTTCAGCCGAAAAGTCTTTAGCTGCTTACAATGCGGGGCAGGGGACTCTAAAAAAATGGGAAAGACGCTACGCCTTTGTAAACGATCCTCAGTTGTTTTTAGATTTAATGCCCTACCGCGAAACTCGTGACTATGTGCCCTCTATTTTGCGCAATGCCTACTGGTATCACCGGCTTTTCCCGATTTTTACAGAGAAGCTGGAGGCGAACTCTTTGGTAACAAGTGAGCTTCTGATAAATTCTTTAAAACAAACTCGGGGTCCTTGAGAATTTTTTTCCAGGCTTCAAAAAATATTTTTTTGGCCTGGGGGACGGTAGAATCAACAACAAGCATTGATCCCACTGAGAAACCATATCTTTCGCCAGTGAGTAAAAGATCTCCCAAGATGGGATCCCAAGACTGGCAAAAAAGGTGGACATAGGTCCAATCCTTTTGACTGCGATCAGCGGGCGAAAACTGAGAGGACAAAGCTCTCAGCGTTTGGCGGTTTTTGGTTTGGTCCAAAAATTGTTCAGCCTGCCCCGGGGAAGGGTTCGTATCAAAAATTTTTCTAAGTGTGGCCTGTGCTTCGGGATTGATTTTTAAATCCTGGTAAAGCAACGGGCCACCGCCAAAATCACAAGGACCCGCAAGCCGCCTGCACATGACGGGCACAAAAATAGGGTTTGTGGTGGTTTTTTCTGTTTCAAGACTTTCTCGAGCTCCAGTTGAAATCACGAGTTTAGGCAAAGTTTGTTTTAAAAATTCTAAAATTTCGAATTCTCTTGTTTCGGGTGAGTCTTGGGTAGAGCACAGAAAAAAATGGGGGACTCCTTCGTGGGCGGCTTTAAGGAATTTTTGTTCTTTTCCCTCGGGAGGTTTTAAAAACAACCCTTCTTTGAGACCCCATTTTTCAATTTCAGAGTAGATATCGGCTTGGCTTAAAATAATCGACCACATTTAAAAGCCAGTGTATTACAAGCCCATGACTCCGTCCCTTCCGAAGAATCCAAAGCAAGCCAATATTTTAATTTACACAAAAGATTATTGCCCCTACTGCGTTGCCGCAAAAAATCTTTTGACTCAGAGGGGAGTGGGATTTGAGGAGCTCGATATTGGGCGCGACCCCGACAAGGCTGAAGAAATGTTAAAGCGCGCACAACCACGAAAAACTGTCCCCCAAATTTTTATTGGTGAAATTGGAGTTGGCGGTTACGACGATTTGAAAGCTCTGGATCAAGCTGGAAAACTCGAAAATTTAATCTTCCCCGCCGGTCGATAGTTGATCTTGGTTTCCCTTGCCATCAATTGGGGAACTCAAATTTTTATTTTTTACAAAAGCCTCGGGACCCGTTGAGGGCATTCCTTTTGTCACCTCAATTTGATCAGGAAATTCTTGAATCGAGATATCGGCTCGGTCAGGGTGCTGGGTGATAAAATAGGCGACGTCCATGAAGGCCGCATTGAAGCGAATTGAGCGTAGAATCTTTTCAAACAAAACGCGACCTTCTGCGGATTTAGGTTTTCGAGCCTTCGTTAAAAAATGGCCTTTGGAAACGAGCCTTCCTCGGCGGCCCCTTATGACTTCAAAACTTTCAGTAGTATGCCCTTCAAATTGCCCTAAGATATTATCTTTTTTAAACTCCTCAGCGAGGGAGGCTGGGAGCGGCGTCACATCTACCTTTAAAACAGTTCCACCGGGGGTATAAAAAACAACAACATCAAAAACTTCTTCGGTGGTGCCATTTCGCCCGTGTTCAAATTTTGAACCATGGGCAAGGGCCAAAACATTTTTGCTTTCGCCTTCAGCGAAGTACATGTTTCTTTTGGTTTGAATGCCCTCGTGGTGGCGGTTGGGGGCTTCGCCGAGTAAGCGGCCGACGAGTCCCATGAAGGTGGTGCCCCCAAAATTCAGAGGCAAGAGTTGGCTTTGACGAACCGTTTTGACGTTTCCAACAATTTGCCCAAACTGCTCTTTGGCCCTGGGCAGAATAACTCCCTCAATAACAACGGGAGCCGTTTCAGCAGTTTGTTGATCTTTACCCATGGGAGCCGATGCCAAAATTTGGCTAGAAAGTCCAAGTAGAAGTGGACTCAACCGAGTGATAACCTTCATAGATATTTATTATGATACCACTATTTTTTAAAAAATCGCTTTATTCAAAACGCCGAAAAGACTTTTCAGAAAATCTCGAACCGGGTCGAGATTTGTGTGTGCTTTTTACGCAGCCCGAGAGAACACGCAGTTTTGATGGACACTTTCCTTTCAGGCCTGACAATAATTTTCTGTATCTGACAGGTTTTGCGGAGCCCCAATCTGTGATGCTTCTTTGGCGTGAGGACGGAGCGCCCCGAGGTAAATCCTCAAAAATTATTTTTAAAATGGGGGTCCTTCCACGCGACCGAACAATGGAACAGTGGAATGGCTATCGGTATGGAGTGGAAGGTGCAAAAAAACTTTGCGAAGCCAATGATGCTTTTGATTTTTCTGAATTGAAAACTCAAATTCAAAACTGGTTGTCACAGGTTCCGTCGCCCGGAAAAAGGCCTCGAATTTTTTCTAACTGTTTTGAGTATCCAGAATGGAAAATTCATTTGGACCGAATCGTGGAAAATTTTCATCCGCCTCACAGAAGTAAAATTCAGCCCCTCGAGGGAATTTTGGATTGTCGCCATTGGATTGGAAAAAGTCGACTCGTAAAATCCAAAGAAGAAATTGAAAACATGCGCAAGTCTTCGGACATCAATGTGCAGGCTCATCTTGAGGTGATGAAGGGGATTCGCCCAGGCATGATGGAGTACGAGGCTCAAGCCTTGGCTGAAAATGTTTTTGTTAAAAATGGCGCCGCAAATGCCTACAACTCAATTTGTGCAACGGGGTCAAACGCGACAATTCTGCATTACAATTTTAATTCCAGTCGAATGAAAGAGGGGCAGCTATTTTTGATCGATGCCGGATGTGAATATCAATTTTTTACTTCGGATATCACAAGAACTTTACCTGTTTCAGGAAAGTATTCGGATAAACAAAGAGCATTGATGGAGATTGTTTCTGCCGCCCAGCAAACGGCATTTAAAATGAGTAAACCCGGACAAAGTTTGGCGAAAATTCATGAATCTGTAAGCGATACACTCATAGATGGCCTTAAAGACCTAAAAATTATGAAAGGAAAAACTTCGGCTATTCGCAGTAGCGGCGAACACCGCGTTTATTATCCACATGGAACGGGCCATTGGCTGGGAATGGATGTTCATGATGCCTGCCCCTATTTGGATTCCAAGGGCAATCCTCTGAAACTTGAAACCGGAATGATTTTTACCGTTGAACCCGGGCTTTATTTTCTGAAAGATGAAAAAAGTGTCAGCGAAGAATGGCGCGGTTTAGGGGTGCGTATCGAAGATGATATTCTCATCACCTCACGAGGTTATGAGAACTTAACTGAAGACTTGCCTCGCACCGCCAACGAAATTGAAAAATTTATGAAGCGAAAGAATTCTAGTTTTCAAAGTTGAGATTCGAGTTTGACAAGTCAATGGCAAAGGCTAGGGCGAGCTTCGTAAATATTGAACTGTGCACAAAATCTGAAGTTGAAAAAATAACATCGTTTTTGGTGTGAATAGATTTATTCATGTCTTTAGAGAGTGCTTCAAAGGGAAACACTGCCGGAAAACCTTGGCTACTCCAAGATGCATGATCGCTGCAGGCGTAACCACATCGATCACCTGGAATAATTTTTGCTTTTACATAAACTTCATTTAGTTTTTCAATGTATTTACGAGCGCCTGCGTGGGTGAAGTCTTCAATTGAGCTGATAGAGTTGAATCCACTCCCAGGAAAAAGTGTCATATCGAGTTGAAGGGCCCCAATGACATTTGCATTTTCTTTGCGGTAGGCACGTGCAATTTCAGACGAGCCAAGAAGCCCGCCCTCTTCTCCGGCGTACCAAAAAAAATCTAGGGTGCGTTGGGGCTGGATATCTCCTTCAGCAATGATTCGTAGGGCCTCGAGCAAGTTTGAGCTTCCGGAAGCGTTGTCATCAGCTCCAGGAGCGGGTCCATTTGAACCCCAGCCTAAAATAGAATCCATGTGTCCACCTAAGACTACGATTTCATCAGGATTTGAATTTCCCAAAATACGCACTCTCAATGAATTCTGAGGAGTTTTTTGGTGAGAAATTTCGGTGATTTCAAATCTAAGCTGAGTTTGTTTTAATAGATTTTCGATGCGTGTTTTCAGTTGGCTGACGAAAAAGTTCGGATTTTCACCCTTGTGAAATCGAGTTTTAAAATCTGAAAACCATTTCACCCATTCTTTGAGGCTTTCTGGATTTACTTTATCAAGGGCATTCAAAATTTCTGTGTGAGATTCAATTTCTAGAGGTCTTGAGGCAAACTTAACCTCGTAAATTTTTTCGAGCATAAATTGGTCATTGAGTCGATTTAAGACCAATTCAACTTTTTCTAAACTTTGGCTCTCTTGCGCATCCAAAACTTGAAAACCTGCACACCGACCGGAATCATGTGCCAGATGGGAAAGTTTTTCTATTTCGCTTTGGTCAGCTCTAGCAAAAGCGACTTCCACATTTTTGGCTTGGGCTAAGATTTCAATTCCGGCTTTTTTTAAAAGTAGGGGATCAGACAAAATTCCCTGAGTCTGAGAAAAACCTGATTTTGAAAATGCGAATGTGATAATTACAAATACAATATTTTTCATTTATTAACCTTTTGGAATAAAGCTTCTTGATCCGTGGTGATGTAAAAATTCTTGAATCATTTGCCGTGCCTTAGGGCTAAGATCCAAAAACTGAATACCTAAGCCTTCGGGAGTTCCTGGCAGAGCCCGATTTCGCACCCAGGCGATGACGCCTTGGCCGGCGAGTCCGTCGAGCTCGAGTGGGCCAGAACCAGAAAATGTAGTCTCCATTTTTGCAACCAAGGGGTTAGATAGGGAACTTTCGGCTCCAGCGTCCGAGACCAGGCGACTGAGTTCAAAATTAAATTCTACGAGGTCTCCAACCTGGACTCCCTGAGGAAGGGTTCTTACAAACATTCCGCCGGTTCCAAGATTTAATGTTTCTGCAACGAGAGCTTGTTCCAGCGAAGCGCAGCGAATTTTAATTTTGTGTTTTACCGGCAGGCGGGCTGCGCGAGGTCGATGGGCTGCGAGTCGCCTTGAAAGGATTTCTTTAAGGCCCTCGGTAATTTCGTTTGGGTTGAGCGTTTGGCTTAAAATGCAACTTGCCCCAGCGTCGAGCCAGTTCACAGAATCGGCCCCGCAAGGAGGGTCGCTTACAAGAACAAAAAGACAAAGTGAACCGTCCAGGCTGCGAAGTTTTTGAAGAAAATTTTGAGCTCGGGCGAGGTCACGGCATTCAGCTTTAAGTAAAACAACATGGGGAAGGCTGTCGGTTTCGCACCTTTTTAGGACCGAAGGCATATCTCCAAAATATTCAAACCCTGTTTTAGGGCTGGGGATTTCCAATATCTGGCAGATTTTTTGGGCATAATCACTCAGCATAGGTTTGTGGGCCGAGCTGGCTGGTTCTGAAAGATCTAGGGCCCAAAAATGGGGATCTGTTGAGTTTTGCGCTATCGATCGTGAAGTGTTCGGGGTTGGGTTTATTTTATTGAATGCCACGAAGGATTTATTCTGATCCCATTTAGGCAACTTTGGAAGGGTTAACGCGTTGCAATGTATTCCTTTCTGCGATTAGCCAATTGATGACGAAAGTTGACGAAAGTTAAGGAGCGTAATGAAACTGTAGCTATGCTCACATCCCCTATAAAAAAGCCTGAATGGTTAAAAGTAAGGGCGCCGGGCGGGGAAAATTTTTTAGGAATAAAAAAAGTTTTAGCCGAAAACAAACTTCACACCGTTTGCGAAGAGGCAAAATGTCCTAACCTCGGCGAGTGTTGGTCTGGTGGCACGGCCACTTTTATGTTGCTCGGAGATGTTTGCACACGAGGTTGTAAGTTTTGTGCAGTGACAACCGGAAATCCCCGAATGCAATTAGATCCCCACGAACCTGAAAAAATCGCCAAATCTGTAGCGAGTATGAACCTAAAATATATTGTTCTGACTTCAGTCGATCGCGATGATCTGCCTGACCAGGGAGCCGGGCATTTTGCTGAGACGGTGAAACTTACCAAAAATTTAAGTCCGAGTTTGCTAGTCGAAACTCTCACTCCAGATTGGCTGGGTAGAGAAGACTGCATCAAGACTCTTTCAGAGTCTGGGGCCGACGTCTTAGCGCACAACATAGAAACTGTTGAAAGACTACAAAAAAAAGTGAGAGATCCAAGGGCGACGTATGCCCAATCACTGAAAGTACTTGAAAGTTATTTGGTGCTCGCACGTCGGGCCGGAAAAAATGTTGTAACTAAATCTTCTATAATGCTGGGTCTAGGAGAAACACGCGAAGAACTTTTAAAGGCTTTTCAGGACCTCCTGGACGTAGGCGTCGAAATTTTAACCCTAGGCCAATACCTGCAACCAACGGCCCGACACTTGCCGGTCCATGAGTTTGTAAGTCCTGAAAGTTTTTCAGAACTTGCTAAAGTGGGTGAGTCTATGGGCTTTAAATATGTAGCTTCTGGCCCCCTGGTGAGGTCTAGTTATCGAGCAGGGGAGTATTTTATTGAAAAAATTCTTGCAGGAAAAAAAAGCGAAGGCGAAATTTTTGTACGGGCGTGAATGGATTTTTAAAAAATGAAATCTGAAACTTTTCAATTAAATTCTGAACACGTGAGTCCTTGGCAGGGAAGAAAACTGCCAGCCCAACCCTTTAAAGACAAAGAGTTTAGTCTTTCTTTTTACAATGCCATGGTGAGATCGCGTGTCTTGGAAGAACGCATTATTAAAATGGCAAAAACCGGTGACGGTTTTTTTTGGATTGGGGGCCCCGGAGAGGAAGCCTTTAATATCTCTTTGGCTTGGCAGGTGGAAAAAGGTTTTGGTCCGGAATTTGATTTTTTGCACCTTCACTATCGTAGCAACGGAGTGCTGCTCGGTATGGGGTGTCCGATGATTGATATTCTTCGTCAGATGAAATCGGTCCGGAACGATCCATTTTCGGGTGGCCGAAATTTTGTATCCCATGTGGCCAAACGAGATTGGAATGTTTTTCCTGTGACCTCTACAATTGAAACTCAGTTTGTTGTAGCTCCAGGCACTGCTCGGATTCAAAAAAGAATGAGGGACCAGAAAAAAGATGCCGGTGTGACTATAGTTGTGGGCGGAGATGCCGGCACAGCTGAAGGTGATTTTGCGAGTTGCTTGGTTTGGTCTTCAAGGCCTGGCGAAGAGCTTCCTTTGCTGATGGTCGTCACCAACAATAAATTTGGAATTTCGACTTTGGCGGACACCCAACACGGTGAAAAATTTATTTCTGACCGAGGTAAAGCCTTTGGAATTAAAACGGCTGTAACAGATGGGAATAACCCAGAGAAAGTTTGGACCTCACTAGAAGAGTCTCTTGATTATGTGAGATCGACGGGTAAGCCCTTCATTCTTGAAGTTCAATTGTCGCGGCTTTACGGGCACAGCTCGTCGACTGGGGCGAATCGTATTCCCGGTGAAGAATGTCCCTTGGAAAATTTTGAAAAGAAGTTAATAAAAAATGGTTGGTTAAAAAAATCAGACATCGACTCTTGTTTTGAGGCCGCATGGGCTGAGGCCAATGCGGCCTTGGAGCAGGTCCGGGACGAGCTTCCCCCCGATGCTTCAACGGTGCTGGACCATTCTTTTGTTGGAGGTTTTCGTGGTGGTTTGCCGGGTGCCAGTGAATAGTGGAAATAAAACTTGGTTTGCAAAATAAAAAAGTAAATGGAAAATAATTAGATGGCAAACATGGCTCAAGCAATTCGAATGGCTCTTCACTACGGAGAAGAGAAACTCGGAGTAACGGATATTTTTGGCGAAGATGTTGGGCCACCGTTGGGCGGAGTTTTTACTTGTACTCAAGGTCTAAAGACCGCTTGGAATACCCCCCTCGATGAGCGTGGAATTATTGGCACCGCAATGGGGCTTGCCATGGCAGGGGCCAAGCCTGTCGCTGAGATTCAATTTTGTGATTATATTTTCAATACCATTGACCTGTTGAAATTGGCTGGAAACACTCATTGGTCAACGGCCGGACAATTTGAAATGCCGCTCGTGGTGATGACTCCCTCGGGAGCTGGAATTCACGGAAGTTTGTATCACTCCCATTCATTTGATGCGATCGCGACTCATCTTCCAGGTTGGAAAATTGTAATGCCCTCGCGTCCTATCGATGCCTATGGGTTGATGTTGAGTGCGATTGAAGATCCCAATCCGGTTTTGTTTTTGGCTCCTAAGGCTTTGCTTAGAACCAAAGGTGAAGATCTGATTCCGGGTGAACCCTCGGACGAAA
This sequence comes from Bdellovibrionota bacterium, assembly GCA_964201665.1. Taxonomy (GTDB): domain Bacteria; phylum Bdellovibrionota; class UBA2428; order UBA2428; family UBA2428; genus CAXNEW01. The sequence goes on along the minus strand of CAXNEW010000033.1, from coordinate 562 downwards.
AAGAACTCAAATCAATGATTGATGCTCCACTTGGAGATGATCGCAAAGACTGGATGCCACGTTGGCCTCAAATGGAATATGCTCCTGTGCCATTGGGCCAGGCACGGATTTGTCGGAGTGGAGCTTCGGCAACTTTGGTGACCTATGGGCGCCACGTTGCGATGGCCCTTAGTGTTGCAAATAAACTTTCTGGTGAGGGTTTAGGCGATGTTGAGGTTATCGATTTGCGAACACTTTATCCTTACGATTGGGGAACAATATCAGAATCTATACGAAAAACGGGACGGGTTTTGTTTTTGAATGAGGACACCGAAATTACAAATTTTGGTGAGCATCTTTTGCGTCGAACTGTCGACGAACTTTTTTATGAATTGAGGGCTCGGCCCAGGCTCCTTGCTGGCCTTCATGTACCTGGAATTGGTTTAGCTCCCGCTTTGGAGTTTGCAAGTGTCCCACAAGAAAAAGACATCGAAAGAGAGCTGAGAGCTCTTTTAATTGAAAGAACATAAAAGGAAATAAAAAATGGAATTTAAGTTACCCGAAATTGGTGAAGGAGTTCATG
>CAXNEW010000032.1:0-20360 GCA_964201665.1 Bdellovibrionota bacterium | reverse complement strand
GAACGACTCGGAACCAAAGAATGGTCACCTCAGACAATTGCTGTCATCGGAAAAACCCTAATGTTGCAGATTGCATTTATATCAGCCCCTTTTGTTGGGGCTGCAATGGTGATTGGTGTCGCAGGGAGCCTTTTGCAAACAGGTTTCATTTGGTCGACAAAGGGCCTAGAGCCTGACATTGAAAAGTTAAATCCCATCTCAGGATTAGAAAGAATCTTTAGTCTCGATGGATTTGCTGAAATGGCAAAGGCCATCTTTAAGTTCACGATCATTGCTTCAATTACTTATGCCTTTCTAAAGAATCGTATCGGACAAACAGGTAATTTATTCTCACTGGAGGCCGGTGGTCTCGCGGTATTTGCAGGCAGAAATAGCATTTCTCTTTTACTTTCGGTTGGAATTGCGATGCTCGTTTTGAGCGGACTTGACTACACCTATCAACGATTTCGTTATGAACAAAAAATTCGAATGACAAAGGAAGAAGTCAAAGAGGAGCGCCGACAACTCGACGGTAATCCCCAAATCAAAGCCCGCATTCGTGCCCTTCAAAGAAGAATTTCTCAAAACAAAATGCTGGACGCAGTTAAAAAGGCAGATGTTGTGATTACGAACCCCACGCATATTGCAGTGGCACTGATTTATGAACGCGAAAGTATGTTTGCTCCTCGGGTTGTCGCCAAGGGGGCTGATTTTATGGCAGAGCGAATAAAAAAAATTGCTCGCGAAAATGGAATTCCCTGTGTTGAGAATGTTCCCCTTGCGCGGGCGATGTTTAAAGCCCTCAAAATTGGACAATTCATTTCGCGCGATTTGTTTAACGCTGTAGCTGAAGTTTTGGCCTATGTTTATCGTCTCAAGGGTAGGGGCATTTCATGAGTCCAGAAATTTACGGCCAAATTCAACGTCTCTTCAAAAACAGCGACATTGTAATGGGTTTGGGTGTCATCGGCATCATGTTGATGATGATCATGCCACTGAATCCCTTTGTTGTGGATTTGCTTCTGGTACTTTCGCTTGCCGGATCCATTGGAATTTTATTGTTGGCCATCTACACCAAGAAGGCCCTCGAGTTTTCAGTTTTTCCGTCAATATTGCTTCTTACAACTTTATACCGGCTTGCGCTGAACGTCGCGTCCACTCGCCTGATCTTGTCGCACGGAAACTCCGGCATCAGTGCTGCCGGTGAAATTATCCGAAGTTTTGGAGAATTCGTTGTTGGTGGAAACTACGTCGTCGGATTTATTATTTTCATCATCCTGGTCATTATTAACTTCATTGTAATTACAAAGGGCGCGGGCAGGGTCTCCGAAGTCGCAGCCCGTTTTACCTTAGATGCTTTGCCGGGTAAACAAATGGCGATTGATGCCGACCTTAACGCCGGAATTATAAATGAAGCTGACGCAAAAAAAAGGCGAAAAGAAATTGAGTCCGAAGCCGATTTTTATGGCTCCATGGATGGTGCCTCTAAGTTTGTTCGAGGTGATGCGATCGCAGGGTTACTCGTAACCGCAATTAATATTGTTGGTGGGCTCATAGTGGGAGTCATGCAAAAAGGCATGCCGCTAGCAACCGCCGCAAAAAACTACACATTGCTCACAGTCGGTGATGGCCTTGTATCTCAGATTCCCGCGTTGATAATTTCTACAGCTGCGGGCCTAGTGGTCACTAGATCTACTTCCAATGAGGGATTGAGTTCCGATATGGCCACTCAGCTTTTTCTAAATGAAAAAGTATTTTTTGTACTCTCAGGAGCTCTTTTTGGAATGGGAGTTTTGATTCCAGGGACCTTTATTCCCTTTGCAGTCACCGGGGCCCTCAGTCTCGGCACCGGATTCACCATTAAAAGTTATAAAGAAGCCCAAAATAGTGAAGGCATTGTAAGTGCCAATGCCGATTCCGTAGATTCACGAGATAAAACAATCGAACCTGCCGGCGCTGTTGATACTCTGCAACTGGAAGTAGGTTATGGACTCATTTCAATCGTTGATAGCCAAAACAAGGGTGATCTTTTGGATCGTATTCAGGCTGTGCGAAAGCAATTTGCCCAAGAGTTTGGAATTATTGTTCCTCCGATGAGCATTAAAGACAATCTTCAGCTAAAGCCTGGCGAGTATGTTCTGCTCACCCGTGGGGTTGAAACGGGTAGGGGCGAACTTATGGTTGACCATTTTCTCGCAATGGATCCCGGCGGCATATCCGATCACATCGATGGTGTAGCCACACGCGAGCCCGTGTTTGGTTTAGAGGCCACATGGATACACGAAAACAACAAAGAAATTGCCCAGCTGTCCGGATACACCGTTGTCGATTTGCCAACGGTCATTGCGACCCACATTACCGAAATTATCCGACGTCACGCTCATGAACTCATCGGTCGCCAAGAAGTTCAAACGCTCATTGAGTATGTTCAAAAAACCCATCCTAAAGTTGTTGAAGAAGTCATTCCAAAAGAGCTCACATTGGGAAGTGTTGTTAGAGTGTTACAAAATTTATTGCGCGAACAAGTGCCCATCAAAGATTTAGTTTCGATTCTTGAAACATTGGCCGACGCGGCGACAACAAGCAAGGACACCGATTTTTTAACCGAGGCCGTAAGAACTGCACAAAAGCGCCATATCACCTCGCGTCTACTTGATGACAAAGGTGAATTGCCGCTCATGACTTTTTCACGCGGCATTGAGGAGCAATTGATTTCGGCTGTGCAACCCGGTGACAAACCTGGAAGCACTCAGTTCTTGGTAGATCCAGGGCTCGTGAAGCAATTAATTCCGTCGCTCAATTCAACGGTTGAAAAAATTTCGTCAGAGGGCCAAACGCCGATTCTTTTGGTGACTCCGATGATTCGCCACCATGTAAAAAAACTTCTTGATCGGTTTTTACCGCAGGTAGTTGTTCTTTCGCATAACGAAATTAGTCCGCAACTGAGGATACGATCCGTTGCAAATATTGAAGTGAGTTAAAAAAGTTTTTCCGGGGGGAAAATAAAATGGAACTTAAGAAATTTGAAGCACCGACTTTGGCCGAGGCCCTACAGGTTGTTAAAAGAGAGCTTGGGCCCGAAGCCGTTATAATTTCGACTCGAAACAACAAAGGCGGATTTGGACTTCTCAACAAAGCTTCCGTTGAAGTAACAGCTGCTGTTTCAGAGGAGTCTCTCGAAAAAAAACGAGTGGCCGAAAGCCGAATGGCGCCTGAACAATTGGCCAGACTTAAAGCAAAGCCTGCTCAAAAAGTTATACAAGCCTATGATATTTTATCAGGCTCAAGATTAGAGAGGTCTTTACGTAACGCCCTTGTTTCCAATATTGCCCCGCCCAAAGAAAAAAAATCAGACGGCCGTGCACCGGTTCAGGCCCGAGTCACCCAGCGCCGCTATGTCGATATTCAAGACGACGATAATCCGGCTGAGGTCGCCAGTTCTTACACTCAGGATTTCACTCGCATTCAAAATCCCAATTCTGTGGGGCAAATGGTGCAGAAAGCACAAGCTCGGCCACAAACCCAACAGCAACAACCCGCAGCGCGCGCTCCCGTAAGTTCAAGCCAAAATGCAATTTTGCCCACATTGCTTGCCGATTTGATTGATACGGGCGTTGAGAGCGAACTTGTCAAAGAACTCGGTGACGAACTCAAAGTTGTAATTGTTCGCGAGCAGATAAATAAAATTGATATAGCTCGACATCAATTGGCTCGAATTTTGATGTCAAGATTGCGGGTGGCAAAGCCTCTCAGCGAAAGACTTCGTCTACCCAACACTCCACGAATGATTTCATTTGTGGGTCCAACGGGTGTTGGCAAAACCACGACGATTGCAAAAATTGCGGCCGAGTTGGTGATCCATCAACGGCGTCCAGTTACTTTGGTAACCACGGATACTTACAAAATTGCGGCCATTGAACAACTTCAAACCTATGCAAATATTTTGCGGATTCCGTTGGAAGTCTGTCCGACCTCAGAGGCACTCGATAATTTGTCAGCGAGTTTAGACCCCGAGGCCGTGATTTTAATTGATACTGCGGGTTTCGGTCCTAAGGATGACAACAAGCTTGAAGAGCTTCGAGACACACTTGCCGGAATTCGTTCTGAAACACACTTATGTGTGAGCGCGCTTACGCGAGATCGCGATCTGGCAGAAATTGTTCGGCGTTTTAGAAGATTTTCTCCTGACTACTTGGTCATTACAAAAATCGATGAGACCACAAGTTTTGGCGGCATTTACAATATTGGAGTTCGAAGCCAGCTGCCTTTGTCTTATTTTACGATGGGACAGCGAGTGCCCGAGGACATGGAAGTTGCAACTAAGGAGCGGGTCGCTGATTTGCTTCTCAATATTTCTGGAGGGCAAATTTAATGGACCAAGCAGACAGATTGCGCACACTTGCCTCAACAGGAGGAATTGCAAGCCAAACACGAATCATAAGTGTCACTAGCGGAAAGGGCGGAGTTGGAAAGACGAATATTTCAATTAATCTTTGCCTCCAAATGGCCCGCAAGGGTTTGAGGACGCTCTTGGTTGATGCTGATTTTGGCCTGGCAAATGCCAATATTGTTTTAGGCTGCCAAGTTGGAAAAACTCTTGATGATGTTTTATTTCAGGGCGCAAAAATTGAAGAAACATTTGTAAAAACAGCTTTTGGTTTTGATCTTTTACCCACAAGTTCAGGCCTAAGGAAAATGCTTTCCCTGGATGCCTTTACCCAAAGAGCTATGTTTGACCAAATTTTTTCACAATTTGATAAATACGATATAGTTATCTTCGATACAGCGCCAGGGCTTGGCGACCATGTTCTTTCGTTCAATTCGGTGGCTGATGACATTATTGTAGTGGCTCATCCTGAGCCCACAGCTCTTGCCGACGCCTATGCTTTGATAAAAATCTTAGCCACAGAAAGGCGTGAGAAAAAATTTAGGTTGCTTATCAATCGCGCCCTCAATGCCACTGAAGGGCTCGATTCCTTCAAAAAATTAACAAACGTGGTTGATGAATTTCTGACGGTTTCTGTAGATTTTTTAGGCGCGATTCCTGAAGACCCACAGGTTGCTCGTAGTGTTCGCAACCGGGTGCCCGTAAGCTTTGACGCGCCTCGCTCGATATTTTCGCTAAGTCTTGAGCGTATTGGGGACAAACTTCTGGCAGGCGTTTCAGGGCCACGTGTAGCGAGACCATGGGATAATGAAAGCTTATTGGTTAGTGGGCGAGGGGGAGTCCAAAATGTCTGAAGCACTTATAAAGAAATATAAAGCTAACTCAAAAAAAGTTACTAATATTCAAAAGAAAAAAATTATTAAAGAATATGCTCCGCTCGTAAAATTTATTGCGCAAAAAATTGCAATTCGTTTGCCAGCCAACATTGAGCTTGATGATTTGTTAAGTGCAGGCGTGATTGGTCTTATGGACGCTATAGACAAATATGATCCCGCTCGCGATAACAAATTCAAAACCTACGCTGAGTTTCGTATTCGCGGCGCGATTTTGGACGAACTTCGAGCTCAAGATTGGATTCCCAGGTCCATGCGCGAGAAAGCAAAAAACATAGAGCGCGCATTTTCGCGAATGGAGCAAAAACTCGGACGCACGGTTACCGAAGAAGAAGTTTCAAAAGATCTCGGAATGCCCCTTGAGGAATTCCAAGACACCTTACATCAATGTAAATCGATTAGTTTGTTATCGCTTGACGAGGTGGGAACCTTCGCCAATGGCGACCGAAAAAGCCTGATGGGTTTGCTTGAATCCAGCAAAACCTCAAATCCCTTGGTTCAACTCACAGGGCACGAACTGCGCGAAACAGTGGCAAAGGCCATTCAAGACTTACCCGAAAAACAACGCATGGTTTTGTCTTTGTATTACTACGAAGACCTCAACCTGAAAGAAATCGGCGAAGTCCTCGAGGTAACTGAAAGCCGAGTATCCCAACTTCATACACAGGCCGTATTGAGGCTGCGCGCGAAGCTGGGAGATTACCTAAAAGACAACCCCGACATCCTCTAAGGATTCCAGTAAACACCTACGGCATTTGTTGAATTGACGGGAACAAAGTTCGTTTGGCCTGGAATAATATCCAGGTAAAAAGCTTGATAGGTGACCTGCGTGTAAGGCACTCCAATGAGTGCTCCCAAACTTGGGTACACACTTGCGCCAAGACCAAATTCATATTTTCCATCTAAAGGCGTGGTCACCACAAATCCTGCTACATAGGGGTCACCAATACATTTCAACCCGTATCCAAGTGTGATGGGTGCGTAGGGGTTGGGGTAACTTGCGGCTAAACACATGGGGGCCTGGGGCGGCAGTCCAGAAATTTTGAATTTGAAGGCATCATCAGAAATACTCGCAAAGCCAACTCCTTCAAGTTTTGCTCCAGTCTGGCCAAGTGAATTTGGGCACCCGCAACCGGGAGAACTCAAGCTCTGAGTCGGGCAAGGTGTAGAAGTTCCATCGCCCGAGCAAAGTGTCGGGTAGTCGGGCATTGTGCATGTTGAAACGAAGACATCAATGCGCCCGTTATTGTCGGACCAAAAATTGGGAATCACGCGATTGGATTCAGTTTCAAAAAGCGAAGTTTTTCCATCGTCACTTACGGGCTTGGCGGCGTAGTGGTTCGTGTAGGCTACGGCTTCGTCTTCAAGACCTGATCCACCAGAATAACGTGAAAGAATCTCAAAACGGTCAGTCTCAAGATCATAAAGAATCGTATCTTTTTCTTCTCGAGTTACTGAGGCATCCCATCCAGAACCATAACTTAAAAGTGTTACCCAACGACCATTAAAAGAAATTTTCGGAAGGTACGTGGGAGAAAACCCAATGTTTGGCGCGAGCGGCGGGCTGATTTTTCGAATGGATTGGTCTGAGCGCTCCCAAACAAACAAATCGTCTCGTTGATCTGGAAAATCGCCCTGAACATGAAGGTGTGAGCCCGATGAAAAAACGACTCTTTGCCCATCTCCCGAAATCGAAGCCCAAACGGCGCCTCCACCGGGAAGACTTCGATTTTGCCACTGACTCGAAACTGGAATTGGCGGAGGGATATTCGGCAAATTTGAGAGATCCACATAAAAAACATCAGGCGATAAATTGGTTTCGCCGAGAATATTTGTCATGGTTGAAAAAATCGCTGCTTGTCCATTTGCAGAAATCTCTGCGTGATGAATGTTCATGCTGGGATTGCTCACCCCAGCATAGGGAACTCCATTACTCGAAATTCGGTAAATGGGTCCTGAAGTATCTTTTAAAAAAACATCAGTTTTGCCGTTATTGTCGCCAGGAACAATATTGTCATTTGTGCTGACAAAAAGAACACGACTACCGTCCTCAGATACCGAAGGAATATAATGTATCCCCGAGAGCTGGTTGCCTTGAGCGTCTAAGCTCACTCTGATTGTGGCCTGCGCCAAAGGGATTGATAAAAAAATATCAGAGGTTCCGTTGGTGTCGTTCAGGTCAAGGTTTGAGGCTGTTGACGAGAAAACATAAAATATTCCATTTTGCGAAACATAGGGAAAGTCCGAGTCGCCATTTCCCGGCAGACCGGCTGGATCGACTGAAAGCATTTGAGTAGAGTTCAGTACTCGATCAAAAAGGTAAATCTGTGATTTGAGGCTCGGGGGTTGAGCGCTCATGAGGTCCGAGGATGCACTCGAAAAAGCAATAAAATTTCCGTCGGCCGAAAGAGCCCCATTTCGAGATCCATAGGGGGCCCCGGTGCCATTGCCGGCCAGTGGCGCCAACCTTTGATTTGAACAGGTCACCCCCGGAAACTGACCATAAACAACCGGACTCACTAAAAAAAACAGACCACTAATTTTTAAACACAATTTCAAAACTAATTTCAACATACGTACTCCTCCAATAATTGAAGGGCTTTGCCCTTCGGTATTTTAAGGGCTCTGCCCTTCGGTATTCAAAGGGCTCGGCCCTTCGGCATGCCAAAAGGCAAAAAATCCAACTCCCGAAAAACGTTTCCCCGGGGTATCGTCGATAGGATAAAAATATGTGGAATGGAAAATTAATAAACCTTTACAGGGCTTGGCCCCTAAGTGTTTGAGTTACAAAACAAATTTTGTTTATACTTTTTGCTAAATAAAAAGAATTGACGCGTTGCGGAAGGTTGGCTATGCAGTCGCTACACAAACCTTCAAGGGAATGGCAAAAACATGAAAAGATCACTCTTTAAATCGGTAATTTTTCCCCTCGGCCTCACCTTAGTTTCGTTAAGTTTGTTCGCACAGGAAGTCGAAACTCAAAGTTATTCGAAAGCAAAAAAATCTGTTGATGCCTCAATTGAAGGGTTTGCAAGACTCCTCGAAAAAGGCGAAATAACTTTTAAAAATGACTCTGAAAATCAGTATAAAGAAAATCTGACCCGCCTTAGAAACGCTTCTGAAACTCTTTCAGAATTAAGCTCGGTGGAGCATTTAGATAATTTAATTTTAGATCTTCTAGAGCTGAAAGACTTTTTACTTTTTTATCTCGAACAACCCACAGCTACAAATTGGTACGTTAAAACTAACGGCGTGATTGTCGATTTGCCTAAAAAAAGCAGAATTGAGAAAATTTTCATTAAAGAGGGTCTTATGGGCAACTTTCAGGGGCGCGACGAAAAAGACCAAATATTTACTGAAGATAAAAACCTCATTTGGAAACAAGCTCAAATTGTTTCGGTTGAATTTAAAAAGCGATTTGTCGAACTTCGAACGGTTGCTCCAAAGCGAACCGAGGTCAAAGAGCTTCAATCGTGGATTATGAAAATGGGGAATATCTTTAAAGATCGCTCTGAAGCCCCTGCCGGGATGCGTATTCTTCTCGACAAATAGTCAAAAATTGCATCTCTCCGGACACCTTGTTAGAACCCCCTTCGGCCATTTAATTTTTCTGGCTTCAAGGAGGATTTGTGAGGCACCCAATTGTTGTAGGGATGCAGTACGGGGACGAGGGCAAAGGTAAGATAACCGATGTTTTGGCTCGTCAAACAGAGTGGGTCATTCGTTTTAATGGCGGCAACAATGCTGGCCACACGCTCTGGCTCAACGGTAAAAAACTTGTAACTCATTCGGTTCCCTCTGGCGTTCGGTATAGTCATGCTAAAAATTTCATCGGCGCAGGCTGTGTGATTGATCCCTTAGCTTTGACAAAGGAAATAGACGAACTCAAAGGCGCCGGGGTTTCTTTGACCCCTGAAAATTTTAAAATTGATTACAGGGCTCACGTTACGCTGCCCCTACATGTGGCTCTAGACGCCGCACGCGAAGGTGGATCCCACGGGTTGGGTACCACAAAACGGGGCATAGGCCCGACATACTCTTCTAAAACCGATCGAATCGGAATTCGAGTCGGCGATATTGTTGAGGGCAAGGCCTTCGATAAAGTGAGATTTCTTTGTCAAAATTATAATTCCTATCTGAAGGCCCTTGGCTCACAGGAAAGTTCTGAAAGCCAAAATTTGGCTGCTGTTGAATCAGCGCTCGAAACTTTTCGAAGTTTTGTATCGCGCGATCCTCATCCCTTTTATGAAATTGCAAAAAAAACTAAATGCGTTCTTGAGGGCGCGCAGGGAATTTTGCTCGACATTGATCACGGATCTTATCCCTTTGTAACCTCATCAAGCACGCTTCCTGCCTTTGCTGCAGTTGGAGCGCCTTTTCCTTTGACCGGTCTTGGAGCAGTGATTGGAGTTTGCAAGGCCTATGTCACACGAGTGGGTTTGGGGCCCTTCGATACAGAACTCAAAAATGATGTCGGCGAGCGTATTCGCAAAACCGGGGCAGAGTTTGGCGCAACAACAGGGCGCCCGCGCAGAATTGGTTGGCTTAATTTAGACGAGCTCAGGCAAGCCGTTAAAATTTCTGACTGTACACACTTGGTTTTAACTAAGGGTGATGTTCTCAATGGCGAGAAAAAACTTGGCCTTCATATGAATGGCAAACTTGAAATGGTTGATGGCTGGAGTGAGTGTGTAGAAAAGCAGGGCTCGCAAAATCTTTCGCCGGCTTTTGATAAATACATTCAAATTATTGAAAAATTCATTGGAATTCCCGTTGTAGCGGCAGGTACGGGCACTGATCGAGAAGATCTCGTTTGGAGAAATTTTAAGGCCGAACAGTTTTGGTCTTAATTTAAAAATATTAAATGTTCCTAAAGGATCTTTCGGATTACAGTCTTCAGGGTTTAAAAATATTTTGCTATGTCGCCAGCATGGGTTCAGTGGTTGATGCGGCGGATGCTTTGGGTCTTACCCAGCCCGCAGTTTCGCTGCAGATTCACAATCTTGAAAAACTCTTAGGAATTCATTTGTTTGAGCGCCAGGGCCGAAAAAATGTTCTCACTGCAAAAGGTTTAGTTCTTTACCAAAAGATTCTACCCCAACTTGAAAGACTCGAAGAGATTCTTGTGAGTTCAAAAGAGAGTCAGGATTCAAAACCGGAACTTTCGCTGGGCTCGGTAGAAGGTGTCGGTGAGTTTTGGCTTTGGTCGCAATACGGAAGTTTTTCAAAAAAGAACGAAGACCTTAGGCTCACTCTTGAAATTGATGAGTCCGATAAATTACAAGACCTTCTTCTAACAGGCAGACTTTCAATTATTGTAACCCCCAGAAAAATTGAACACCCTCAGGTTGTTTCGCAGGTTCTCATGGACGAAAAATTAGTCCCTATTGGAACCGCTCCAAATATTTCTCAACTTAAAGCGGCCCTTGATGAGGGGGATGCCACACTTCGTCCATGGGAAAAAATTCATTGGGTGGGTCGTGGCGATAATGGTGGCCCTGATCCCTGGACTTTGCGATGGCTCGAAAAAATGGGACTCGTTGTAGACAGGCGTTTTAGATATTTTCATCAGGCCAATTCTTACACAGTCGTTAAGCATTTGCTTTTAAAAGGTGAGGGGGTTTGTGTGGCCCCAACCCATACCTTTGAACGAGAGCTAGCCGAAAATCAGTTAGTATCGCTTGAGAGTAAAAAGTATCCAGCCCTTCGCAATCGCTTATATCTTTCTCACAGAGAGCGGTCGCTCAATCAGATTCACCTTGACTTCAAGGACTGGGTCATCAAAACAGGAGCCGAGCATTCGGCATGATAAACAAACAATGTTTTGCAAGTGATAACTACTCTGGGGTCCACCCTCGAATTTTTAAAGCGCTCGAGCAGGCCAATCAAATGGGACATATGCCGGCCTATGGCAATGACGAGCTCACCGAGCGCGCCGTAAATCGTTTTCGTGAAATTTTTGAAAACCCTAAACTCGAAGTCTTTTTTGTTTTTAACGGCTCGGCCTCAAACACATTGGGCCTGAAGGCACTTACCCAGTCCTATGAATCTATTTTGTGTCCATCGACTGCGCACATTGCAAATGACGAGTGTGGGGCGCCAGAATTCTTCTTGGGTTCCAAACTTGTTTTGGTCGACAGTCCCCACGGAAAACTCCCTGTCGACAAACTCGATTCCTATTTAGCCAGGCAGGGTGATACGCACGCCGTACAGCTACGGACTGTTTCTATTTCGCTCACGACCGAGGTGGGCACCCTTTATTCGCTATCTGAACTCAAGGCCATTGGTGATTGGTGCCGTAAAAATAAATTTCATGTACATGTAGATGGCGCCCGATTTTCGAATGCCATAGCGGCCTTAGGGTGTCAGCCGAAGGATATAATTTCAGCTCTGGGTGTGAGTGTTTTGTCATTTGGCGGCACCAAAAATGGATTGCTTGGGGCTGAGGCTATTGTTTTTTTTAATCCTACACAGGCCCAAAATTTTCAGTTTATTCGCAAACAAAGTCTTCAGCTGGCTTCAAAAATGCGTTTTGTAGCGGCTCAGTTTTTGGAGTTTTTTACAGACGACTTGTGGTTAGAAAACGCCCGTCATGCCAATGCGATGGCAAAGCATTTTGAAAAAAAGCTGCTTGAAATAAATTCAAAAGAAATTCAAGTCTGCCACCCCGTCGAGGCCAATGCCCTATTTGTAAAACTCCCGCGAAAATTTATTTCTGACCTCCAAAAAGTAGCGCCTTTTTATGTGTGGAATGAAAACGAAAATCAAGTGCGCTGGATGTGCGCCTTTGACACAAAAAAAGAAACCGTCGACGAATTCGTTGCTTCAGTTTCAGAAGTTTTAAGGACCTAAAAACTCGATGTATATTTTTAAAAATTTAATTCTAACTGTTTTCATGGTTGTGTCTGTATTCGGAAGCTGGACTTCGTTTGCTGACGAGAATGCATTTAGTTTTCTAGGTGTTTATAGCGGCTTTAGGTCTGATTCCCCCAAAAAGAAAGCAGTTCTTGATTTTGACATTGAAGAGTCAAACCAGGGAAAAGGCCTCCTAAGAATCAAATTCATTGTTCAGGGTGATCCTGAGAAAATGATGCTACCCGGACTCGGGCAGCCCAAATTTTATGCACTCATTTCTTTGGATGATTACAAAATGATTTTTGAAAATCCAATTTCAGGGGACCCCTTCGATACGGGTTGGTACCAAGTGAACAATTTAACTGAAAACAGTAATTGGCAACGAATCCAAAATTTTCCAAACCCGGCCCATTATAGGGTTCGAGCTTTTGGCCGAGGAACAAGGCGAAGGGTGGAGATTTTCTATCGTCTAGGCCAAGAAAAAGCTGAAGTTGAAAGGAACCCCTTGAACCCCCAAAGCCTCATTTTGGATTTAAAAAAGGAGCATGAGGGCTGGAGAATCGATAGAATCACTATGAATCAGTTTATTCCAAAATTTCGTTTTTCCAATTGGATTGATTCGATTAGAGCTTGGTTAGTTTTAAGATCAAAATTCGAAACCGTGGGTTTCCAAAAAACGGTTCAAGGCATTGGAGTCGTGGAGAGCATGTTTGGCAGAATAACTGGGGATAGAATTTATTCCGATAAAAAAATAGGACAAATTATCGGGACCTGCTCCTCAGATCTAAAAACATTTTTAAGTTATTAGTCACCGCTTTGAAAAACAATGCCGGCCCCTCTGGGCTGCGTTAAGGGGCTGGCAACGTTTCTACCGGAGATTAAAATCGTTTGCTTTTAAACATAGAAAATCGCTGAGCGGAAGTGCGCGGTGACGATCTCTCATTTTTTCGAACTTTTTGGTGACCAAAAAACCACCGGCCTTGAATCCTCGTTCTATACTCACAAAATCCCAATCCGAAATTGAATTTTGATATTTCACTTCAACCGGAAAAGTAAATTTTTTCCCCCTGTTTACAACTAAAAAATCTATATCGTTGCCACTTTGGCTTTTCCAAGTGAAAACGCTTCTAGGACTCGAGAGTCCTTCGAAGATCCTAGTTTCAAAAAGACGAATCAAGTGGGTCGATACCAAGATTTCAGCACAAGCAGCTGGGACCCATGCTTCTCCTTGTTCAAGAAACTTGGAAAGTTTCCCCAAGGCGGGGTCAACCCATAGAAATTTTCGATCTTTTTTGGGAGCGGGTCTATTTTTTGAAGTGTCGAAACTTTGAAAACTGGCTACCAGAAATGAATCACCAAGGGCCTCAAGGTATTTGCGAATTGTATCTCGACTTGCGCTTAGAGGTTTTGCGAAAGATTCAAAACTAAGATTTGTTGTTTGAGTTTGTGAAAGTCGAGCTATAACTTCTAGTCCAATTGACCTGTCGAGCTTTCTTCTTGTGAATTCATAAAAAATGACATCATCAAAAATTGGCATGAGATTTTTTATGAATTCATCTGATTCAAATGCCGGGTCTAGGAAATTTGATTTCAAAAGGGCGTCGACAACAAATGGAAATCCCCCGAATTCAAGATACAAAGAAGCTAGTTTTTCGGCTTCAATTTTTTTTGACGAGTTTATAAATTGCTTTTTAAATTCTGAAAAATCCATAGGTAGCAAAACTCTGTCGGGATTGTTGATCTCGCCCCGTCGGCCAGCCATTCTTTCGGCGCCTTTTTTTAAATCATAGGCAGAGCTTCCGGTAAGTATGACGGTTACATTTTCTAGAACTCCGATATCTCGAAGTTTTTTGATAAGTTTTTGCCAATTTTTAACACTCGTTATTTCGTCAAAAATTAAAAGCTGAGGTTTGTATTTTTCAAGCAATTCCAGGGCATGCACTTCAAGCCTCTCTAGGGTTCGAATCGTATCGAGCGTACTCCAAACAATATTCCTGGGATTCACTTTATGATTTTCGATGAGGTCGGCGACAAAAAGCTTTAACGAAATCGTTTTACCCACCCGACGAGGTCCCCGCAGTGTAAAAACCCCCATCGATAAAAAATCTGCATGTGTGAATACGGGCGGATGATATTTGAGTTTTGATTGACGAACTTTTTGAAGATCGCGATCATCCCAAAGTCTTCCGTTTGCCCACCATAAATTTTGCAATTCAATCGACATTCTTAGATTATAACTAGTGTGCTAGCCATTATCCATGCCATTTTCACTAGCATACTAGTGAAAAACCAAAAACAGACTTAAATGCCTGTATTTAAACGATTTAGTGACAGGCAAAATACGCTCCCTTGGGGGGGCATAAGGCAAAAGTCTTGTTTTTGGGACTAAAACTGGCGGGTTTTTCTAAAATCCGAGAGCGTTCCAAATAAAACTTGCTCATCAATAGAGCGGCATTTGAAGTCAGAGACTAACTTTTTTCCGTTTACAAATACTGTTTCGACTTCGTTTCCACGGGCCGCGTAAACGAGTGCGCTGAGGGGGTCATGCAGCGGCTGCAAATGTGGAAAATCTTTTGATACGCAAATGATGTCGGCCTGTTTGCCCACCTCGATAGAGCCCGTAATGGCCTCAAGGCCTAGGGCCTTGGCGCCACCTCGAGTGGCCATCCACAAAGCGTCAACGGCGCGCAAGGCCGTGTTGCTTTTTTGGGCGAGTTTTTGCAGTTTGGCGGCGGTATCCATTTCGCCAAAAAGTCCAATATCATTGTTACTTGCGGCTCCATCAGTGCCCAAGCCAACAGTGACTCCCGCCTTAAAAAATTTACCCAGGGGGGCAATGCCCGCGCCAAGTTTCATGTTGGATTCGGGATTGTGGGCTATTGCGCAGTTGTGTTTGGCCGCAATTTCAATTTCTTCATCAGTTAAATGCACACAATGAGCCATCAATAAGGGCCTTCGTGTGAGGCCCAAATCGTGAAGTCGCTTGAGCGGAGTTTTTTTGTGCAGTTTGAGTGATTCTGCGACTTCGCCTTCGGTTTCAGATACATGAATTTGGATTAGGCAATTTTGCTTTTCAGAAAAAGCCAAAACCTTTTTTAGAGTTTCATCTGAGCAAGAGTACGGGGCATGGGGAGCAATTGAAAAATGTAGGGTTTGCGAGTCTCGAGTGGCTTCTAAAGTTCGCAGTGCAATTTCAAAACAGCTTCCGTCTTTTTTCAAATCATCAGGTACAGGATAATCAATCACCGACTCGCCTAACAGCGCTCTTATTCCTGATTTTTTACAGGCCTGCAAAATTTCATCTTCAAAATAATACATATCGGCAACAGTTGTGACGCCATTTTGAAGAGACTCTAAGCACGCAAGCTCGGTGCCCAATTTAACAAATTCCGGTGTAACCAGCCTGCCCTCAAGGGGCAAAATTCTTTCATTAAGCCATTGTAAAAAAGGAAGATCATCACCCAGGCCTCGCAACAAAGTCATGGGCAGATGCCCGTGAGCGTTGATAAGTCCGGGTAAAACAATACAGTGAGAGGCGTCTACGAAATCCCGCGTTTTTTGCCCACTCTCAAGCTGGTTTTGAATATTTTTCCAAGAATCAATTTTGACAATCTTTCCACCTTCAATGGCGATGCCCTTATCAAAACTATAAAGAGATTCAGGGACAATATTCAGATTTAGATGAGGAACCTTGCCGTCCATTGGAATTAAAATTCCCGCACGAATTACGACGTCCCATGATTTTAAAGACTGATTAGAATTCATTTAGTCCACCACTTCTAAAATAAGATTCGACCCCTGGATTTCCTTTTGGGTTGTAGAAAATTCAAAGGCCGCCAAAAACTTTTCTAAAACTTCAGTTTCGTTTTTGTCATTCCTTGCATGATAAACGCCAAGCCGCTGCCCAGCTTCAACAGCATCGCCAACCTGGCAAAGAATTTCAAAACCGGGTTCAAAAAACACAGCGTCTTCGGCTTTTTGGCGTCCAATTCCAATTTCAATTCCTAGAAGTCCAAGTGAACGCCCACAAATTTTTTGTACAAATCCTTTTTGCAAGGATTTCAATTCGATTTGTTTTTTGGCTTTGGGTAGGTCGACATAGGCCTTCGCACTACCAGCTTGTAACTTCATCATTTTTTCAAAACGTTCCAAAGCCTGTCCGGAATTTAGTTTTTCCCGAGCCATTCTTTGGGCCTCATGAAAATTTTTGTGCACTCCTGAAAGTTCTAACATGTGGGCAGTAAGGTCGATTGACAAATTGACAAGGGGCTCGGCAATTTTCTTGTGGATAAGTGAAGGAAAACTTTCTGAAAGAATCCACTTTGATTCTTCAACCTCAAGACCATTGCCCACACACGAGCCTAAGGGTTCTACCATTCTTGAAATCACCGCACGCGCAGACATGCCTGCTGCTTTTGAATTGGCCACCAAACTTTTTGCGAGTTTCCTGGCCTCAACGAGGGTTTGCATGAAGGCTGATTCGCCACACTTCACGTCATAAACAATATTTTTTACACCCGAAGCCCATTTTTTTGAAACTATAGACGCTGAAATGAGTTCTACATTTTCAACAGTCGCCGTTACATCTCTTAGGCTATACAGTTTGCCGTCTGCCGGACAAATTCGCGGGCTTTGCTTGATCATGCAAAAACCTGCTTGCTCAAGCGCCGCTTTGGCTTCGTCAATTTTTAAGTCCATTCGAAAACCAGGAATGGACTCTAACTTATCGACAGTACCACCTGTAAAACCCAATCCTCTCCCACTCATCATGGGTACCATAAGGCCACAGGCCGCAGCGAGGGGGGCAAGTATGAGCGAGACTTTGTCGCCAACTCCACCGGTTGAATGTTTGTCGGCAATGACCGGAGGAAGGGGAAGGTTTAAATTTTTTGACCAATCATAAAC
This sequence comes from Bdellovibrionota bacterium, assembly GCA_964201665.1. Taxonomy (GTDB): domain Bacteria; phylum Bdellovibrionota; class UBA2428; order UBA2428; family UBA2428; genus CAXNEW01. The sequence goes on along the minus strand of CAXNEW010000032.1, from coordinate 3,341 downwards.
TTCGCCAGAATTTTTCATGGCACGCGTAAGTTCAAGAGTTTCATTTTGGTTTAAGGGTTTTACGAAGCAGGCCATTAGCCAGGCCGAAGCCTGATAATCTGGAATACTGCCGTCGCTAAAGCCCGAAACCAAAAAATGAATTTCATCCGTCGTAAGAGATTCTCCCAGGCGTTTTTTGCGAATAAGATCTGGGACTAAATAATTCATGTTTAGGTCGACCCTTGGGTTTTGCCGAGATTTGAAATTTCCCGGGACAAGCCTAGGGCTTCGAGGGTGAGATGGGCGACATTCTGAAAGCCATGAAGGTTTCCAAATCCTTTAGTGCGGAAACTTAAATTTTTAGACCAAAAAAGAAGAGGCACATCTTCTCGTGTGTGATCGGTCCCCGTGTGCGTGGGGTCGTTTCCGTGGTCAGCGGTTAAAATAATTAAATCACGCTCAGTGGATTTTGCCTCGATACCTGGAAGGAATTTGTCAAAATACATAAGGGCGTCTGCATATGTCGAGGGGTTCCTACGATGGCCATGCAGCTGATCAAAATCAATCAGGTTCGTAAAGATTAAACCCCGCTTGCCCTGAGTTTTGTCCATCATGTTGAGCGTGGCCTCAAGGCTGGTCTCATTCCGTCCCGTGTGATCCACCAAAGGCACCGAGCGATGTGCAAAGATATCTTCTATTTTGCCAACGCCAGCTACAAACAAATTTTGTTTGCACAAAATATCGAGCATGTTGGGCTCAGGCGGAGGCACACTGTAGTCACGACGATTTTCGGTTCTTCTAAATGTTTTTGCGGTATCTCCCAAAAAAGGTCGGGCAATAACTCGTCCAACCCCCAAGGGGTCCAATAAATTTCGTGCTGACAAACAAATTTCATAGAGTCTTTTGAGCCCAAAAACCTTCTCGTGTGCTGCCACCTGAAACACGCTATCTCCAGAAGTGTACACAATCGGAAACTGGGTTTTTAAATGCTCCTCGCCTAAATCCTCTAAAATCTGGGTGCCCGAGGCCGCAAAATTTCCAAGCCAGCCTTTCAAATTGTTTGCGGCGCACCACTTTTTTAAAAGGTCTTCAGAAAAACCTTTTTCAAAAACCGGAAACTCAAAATTTAAAGGAGTTCCGGCCATTTCCCAATGGCCAGTAGTGGTGTCTTTTCCTGGAGAAATTTCGGCGAGTCTGGCCGTCGAGGCTTTGACCGATTCAACGGAAGCCAATGAATTGAGTTTATGGGGCAAAGTTTGATTCAAACCCCACCAAGCAAGGTTGGGTAATTGAAAAAATTTATTGTTTTTTGAGCACCATTCATCAATATGCAAAAGAGTGTTGGCTTTTTCGTCACCAAATCTATGTGCATCAGAAGCCGCGCCGACTCCAAGCGAATCAAGAACAATCAAAATAACTCGATCAAATTCAAGGTTTAAATGAAAAAGTGAACTCACTGTGGTTGGGCCTCATTGAGTATTGCGCCAGCAGAGCTTGTGCCTATGCGCGCAACACCCATGTCGATGTACTTTTTGAAATCTAAAAAGTTTCGAATTCCGCCACTGGCTTTAATTTTTGAAAAGCTTGAGCTTCCGATTGCAGTTTTAAATATGGCGATATCCTCGGGATTTGCCCCTCGGGGGCCAAATCCCGTTGAGGTTTTGAGGTAATCAACTTTGGCCTCAACACAGATTTTGGCAAGTGTGGTTATTTCTTCAAATGTCAGCAGACCGGTTTCAAAAATAACTTTAATTTGGGCGCCGCCCGCGTGAGTTTTTTGAGTGAGTTGTAGGATATCTTTTTCGACTTCATTCCAATGGGATGATTTAACTAGGCCAAGGGGTGCCACGACATCCACTTCCTGAACTCCCGCTCTAAGTTGATTGTCGAGTGAGGCGAGTCTGCCTTGGGTTAAGTCACCGCCTAAAGGAAAATCAAGTACAGCGGCCAATCGTGTTTTTGATCCCTGCAAAAGTGATTTTGCTAGAGGCGCCCACACAGGCAAAACACAAACCGCTGCGCATTTGAAGTTCAGGGCCTCCTCGCAAAGTTTGCGAATTTGGGCTTGAGTTCCGTCGGGCTTTAGGTGGGTGTGGTCGATAAATTCCGACCACAATTTTAAATGTTCGCTTGCCATAGATTCAAGGCTTGTGAGGCTAAGGCAACCCGCCTAGATTGTCTATGAAACCCTAAAGCATCCATGATCTACCTTGCGATTTCATTTTTCATTACCACCCTGTTAACCCCAGGCATTATTCGGGGGGCAAGGCGCCGGGGTTTGTTTGATCAAGTGGGAGGTCGCAAAGTTCACAAAAGTCCTATTCCTCGTCTGGGTGGGATAGCGATCTTTGCTGGAATCGGAGTCGGATGGGCATGGCTTTTTATTTTTGGATCTGGAATTTTTAGTCCCGAAATTTATAAACAGCTTTTGTATTTATCGTTTGCCTCTACGGGGGTTTGGGCAATGGGTCTCTACGATGATTTGTTTGGCTTAAGTGCTTACAAAAAGCTGTTAGTGCAAATCATGGCGGCCCTTGTTGTTTTTACGGGCGGAATTCAAATTCGCTTTGTGGGCCAGCCTTGGGCTGGGGGCGATATTTTTTTAGATTCAACATTGGTTTCTGCTTCTCTCACTATTTTTTGGTTAGTCTTTGTGACGAATGCGATCAACCTTATCGATGGCCTTGATGGTTTAGCGGGCGGTGTTTGTTTTATTACGGCTCTTTCGCTTTATTTTATTTCTACCGAGCTAGGTATCCCTCATTTGCCGCCCCTTTGTTTGAGTGTCGCAGGAGCTTGTTTTGGCTTTTTAATTTTCAATTTCTCGCCGGCCAGAATTTTTTTAGGCGATTCGGGCGCTCTGTTTTTGGGCTTTTTGCTTGCTGCCCTGAGTGTGATGGGCACTGTTAAACGAGGGACGGCAATTGTTCTTTTTGGTCCGCCCCTTATTTTGGCGGTGCCTGTTTTAGATACTCTTTGGGCGGTCATTCGGCGTTTTATTCGAAACCCCCGCGGAGAGCCGGGGCCAACTCACTTACAAGAATCAACGTTGAATCGAATTTTTGCGCGCCTAAATCCAAGGTATTTATTGCGAAGGTTGCAAGAAATTTTTGTTGCCGATCAAAATCACATTCATCACGGTCTTTTGAAGTTGGGTCTTAGTCATAGACGCGCGGTTATTTTACTCTATGGTTTGTCTGCACTCATGGGAGTTTCGGCCTACAGGGTGGCGACATCCAGGCAACTTCTGGGAGTCCTCGTTTCAGGGGTATTGCTAGTAATTTTATTATTTTGGGCCTTAAAAAACGTTAAGAAGAGATAAAAGGCGCCAGCCCCTTTACGCGGCGAAAAGCGCCAGGCCG
>CAXNEW010000031.1:0-20948 GCA_964201665.1 Bdellovibrionota bacterium | reverse complement strand
TTGAAACTCGGAACATAGCCCGTCGCCACATGGGCACCTTGAATTTTGCCCTCAGCCGACATGGCCGTTTGTTTGAAAACAAAAACATCCCGTACGGCGTATTCACCCTTCTCGGTGAGACCACAAATTTCTGAAACGTGGGTGATTTTCCTTGAACCATCACGAAGCCGATTTGTTTGAACAACTAAATGCACAGCCTCGGCCACTTGAGCTCGAATAACATGTGCCGGCACACCGACATCGGCAATCATGCAAAGAGTTTCGAGTCGATTCATAGCTTGTGGGGGATTGTTGGCATGAATTGTTCCCATCGAACCATCGTGACCCGTGTTCATGGCTTGAACCAAATCCAAGCCTTCGGCACCACGAACTTCACCCACGATAATACGATCAGGTCGCAATCGAAGAGAGGCCTTTACAAGGTCTCGAATTGTAACTTCGCCCTTGCCCTCAAAGTCTTTATGTTTAGTTTCAAATCTGACAACGTGATTGCTTTTAATTTGGAGTTCACTAGTGTCTTCGATAATGAGCAAGCGCTCATTTCCTGGAATCCTTGACCCCAAGACGTTGAGCAGAGTGGTTTTTCCGGAACCCGTTCCGCCGCTTACAAGAATATTTCGTTTAAGAATAATGGAAATATCCAAAAATCGAGCCATGTCTGAACTCATGGCTCCAAAAGTAATTAGGTCTTTTAAACCCAATTTTTCTTTTGAAAATTTTCGAATGGAAATTGTTGTCCCTTGTTTAGCGCAAGGGGGAATAACTGCGCAAATGCGTGAGCCATCGGGCAAGCGGGCATCCAAAATGGGCTCTTCTTCGGTTATGGGTTTACCTACGAATTGGGAAATATTTCGTGCGGCTGCAAGCAAAATTTCTTCGTTACCAAAGCTGGCGTTTGTTTTTTGAATTTTTCCTTTTACCTCTACAAAAATCTCTGAGGGGCCATTTATCATGACCTCACTTACGGTCGGATCTGCCAAAAAAGTCGCAACGGGCTTCAAAAATTCCGCAACGGAATTTTGAAAAACCTCTAGCGAAATTCCGCGACCTGAACCACCTGACATTGATTTTTTCCTTACTAGTGTTTAAGCCTGTTCATGAAAGTTTAAGAGTGAGCAATACGCCATTTACGACGAACAGTTGTGACCGGTGAGTCGGTCTCGATCCAACATCGCATGCAGTGAATGAGAGAATAAAGCATCGCGAGTAAACGAGTTTCAGGTAGCGAGCTAATATATTCTACGGTTTCACGTTCACTGCCTGATTGGACAAGGTTGTAAAGTTTATGAAGATTTTTTACTGAAGTGCGCCCATGATTTCGCAAAATATTTGCGAGTTCGTTTCTTGGGAGTCTTTGATATCTTGAAAGGCGTCCCCCAATTGAAAGGGCCTCCAGAACGTTTTCCCAAACTCGGTCTTCACGATAAACAACCATATCCATGACGATTTCCCTCCGTCTTTTTTTAAGACCCTCAATGAGTCTCGTTTAGATTGATCGGGAATTATCTAAAATTTCTTGAGTCAAAAATTATTTAAAAAGTCTGGGGTAGATATCGACTCCAGCAGCCTTCAGGTCGAGCCAGTCAAAGAAGTCATTTTTTGAAAATTCTGGAAATTCGGTTTCGTTTTGGCCTGCGCCTGAATCATAGTCGCCCGTCGCGCCTAGTTCCCATTGAGCATATTCGTTCCATTCTCGAATAAAAACCTTTATTCGAGCTTTAACCTCTTGGGCGCGGTCAAAACATAGAAATTCATAGGAATCCTGAGCTCCAATTGTTGCCAAGGGCTGCTGAAATGGCGTTGCGGCAATAGTATTTGAGTGCTCGGTAGGATCATAATAATTGGCTAGAAAAACCGTTTGTGTGCTGAGCGAAATTGGCGTGGGTGGCTCGTAGGCTTTGTTTATTCCCACTCCATCAACAAAATAAATATCGTTTATTGGAAAACCCGCACGATTTAAGGGTTGAGTCTCAACAGCAGCCCCCCAAATACAGCTTCCCAAATTGCCACCCCAATCACCCCTTGAAACAGTGACGTCATAATCCCCGGCAGCACCTGCGTCGGGATCCCAGGAGTGTACGGTAAGCTGATAGTTTCCTATGCAGCAATTTGGCCCCTCAACATCAGTGTAGTCATAGGGACAGTCAGGAGTGATTCCATCTAAGCCAGGCCCCAAAGTTGCTGTATTGATGATTCCATTGCCATCAGTGTCAAGGCCAACGTCCCCATTGGAATCAATGAAATACTCAAGATTACGAGGAGTATCGCCTACTAAATCAATGGGCCAATTATAAAAATAATAGGGCCTAAACACAAAGTATTCACACATTTCTGTGGGAACATTGTATTGCAAATTCATACCAAAAAAATGAAGGTCTTCTTCGGGAATATCAACAATGCATTCAATATCTCGGTCCGCCAAGGCGGTGGCGGTGGGATCAACCTTACAAGGCAAAGTAAAATCGCTTCCAGCCTTATGAAAATAAAAGCGCTGGTTAAATTCTACTTCTTCATTTTCACGATAAACATAAACACGAAATCCTGCGGCATTATCAACTTCCCCTACGGGACCGCCCGAACCACCCGTAGAGCCTCCGCTTTCACCAGTACTCTCAATGGCTTCACGACAAGAAACACTTGTGAGTAAAACCAGGAAAACAAAAAATCCCTTATTTGAATTGGCCATTACCTATTTTTCGGAAGGTGGGACCAGAAACTTTAGAGGGTGTTATCCGCCAGCCGTTTCGGCCTCAAAACAGAAAGCCAATCAGCAAATCATAAAAACGGCTCTTTGTTTTTTCAGCCCCGGCTGGGTTTGTGAGCAATTCGGCTAAGCCAAAGGATAATCTCAGTTCAAGGGTTACAGTTGTGGCCTCAGCTTGGGTTCCAAACCCGAGTCCCGCCGACCAACCATAATCCGAATTGTAACTTACATTTGAGACTTCGACGTTGTTGGTTCCAGTAACTACGGTTGCGTTCCCCATAGGCAGGGCAAAAAACCCACCAAGGCTTCCCATAAAAAAACCAGTGCCCGCACTTCGATACCTTAAATTTACTGGTAACTCGATACGCTCCAAAACAGCTGATGATGAGGTCGATATTCCGAATCGTCGCGCCGCATAAAATGCGTCAATCATCAGCCCCCACTCCGCCTGACCGATATCGAGGGTGAGGCCGCCTAAAAGCCCTGTCCTAGATTCACCATCTAGGGCATCGCCCGAGGAATCGGTTCCGGTGTACTTTGAAATCGGAAAACCGCCCTTTACCCCAAACATTGCCATTCTGCGCTCTGAAGAATCAAAAGCAGCCGCGCTTTGACCAAAGCCAAAACCACTTCCGAGTTCAATAAAATCCAAGGCAATCCCAGCAGCAACATCAATTCGAATCTTGGCCTTTGAATCTTGGTCGACGGGATCATCAGTACTGAAAGTTCTTGTTGGGACAGTAAGTATTCCCACATCAAAAACAAATGCCGATTGGGGCCCAAAATCCATTAAAACCCGTCCAAAAGGATTCACTAAGAGATCAAAAAAATTGCGTCCCGGAGGATCGGCCGTAAACCCGGGCGAATAAGCCCCACCAACCCCAAGGCCTCCGCAAAGTGCGACTGAGGACTCCACGCCACTACATAAAAAACCTCGAAAAACTAAACCATAGTCAATGTATTGAGAGCGCGAGTTAAACCTAAAATCGACCGACACATGATCCGAAATTGAGCCAGACTCAATTCGGAAGCCCGGTCTTAGTGAGGAAGGAATCACCGGAGAATTAAAAGAATTTTCTTGGGAATAAATCGGATAGGCCATCGACCCGAAGGGCCCCACATACTTATCAACTGAAAGAGCAAAAGAATTTGAAGCCAAAAAAGGCAAAACAAAAAACCAAAGAAAATATAAAGACTTGAGTCCTAGAAAACTAGAAATCTGCAGCAGACGGTGTTTTGAGGCCCCCACAGATTCAATTTAATGAATTTTTAAAGAATCTCAAGGGCTTGGCGTAGGCCAATCTTAGTAATCGTTCGAAGTCCTGAGGTAGACACTCGAACTTGAATCCACTTTCCAGAGACCTCGTCAAACAATCTTTTTCTTCGCAAGTTGGGCAACTGCCTCATTTTAGTTTTGCGATTTGAGTGAGAAACATTGTTTCCAACAAGGGGTTTTTTACCGGTGACTTTACAAAGGCGTGCCATAATTTTCAGTAATCTGCACCGATTTAGGTGGGTTTATCAACCTTAAAATCTTCCGGGTCAGCGTTGAAAGCAAAATTTCTGGCCCTTCCAGGTCCGAAAAATCCACCCAGACCCACTCCCGAGACGGATTCTTGTGAATTTCCTTAGATATTTCGCCACCCCAGACCCGCACCAAAAACTTTCGATTCATAATCGAATGGCTAATGACTTTGGGATGAAGTGCTCGAAATCCCTTTTTCTTAAAAAATGACGGAAGGGGCCCACCTGAAAAGGCCCCATGCCCCGAGTTAAGCTCCCAAGGAATTTCAAGCTGCTCCCCGAGTGGTTCGTTCTGAGGAATTTTGCGCAAAAGAAGCCACTTTTTTTTAGAATTTTTTAGGGTCAAAACAAAGGCCCTAGAGGGATGAGCCTCAACAGGCTCCCGTTTTTTTGGAAGTGGCCAAAGGACAGGATCAGATTTTTTAAAGGCCAAGCAGTTTTTGTTTAGCGGACATTTAGGGCAAAACTCCCGCACTTTCTCGCCTGGCCGACACCCCAGAGCGCCTAACTCAATCAAAGCCTGAACGGCATCCCCAACAAATGTTGTTTGACTCAGAAGTTTTAAAACTCCATCAAATTTTTTCCCTATTTTGACTCTATCGCCCGAAGAATTTTGAGGATCTGGGATTCCCCAAAGCCTAGCCCCAACCCTTAAAACATTTCCATCTAGGGGAATCGACTCTCTCACTCCAAATGAAATACTCACAATGGCTCGGGCCGTGTATGGCCCAACACCAGGAAGCGATTCCCACTCTTTGATACTTCTGGGAAAATCAAAATTATTTGCTTTTATTAACTGTGCCGTTCGAAAAATGTTTCGGGCACGAGAATAATATCCAAGCCCCTCCCAATATTTGAGCAAAAGGGCTTCATCTTTGTTTGCCGACAAACTTTGAATTGTTGGGAACTTTGCCATCCAATGCTCAAAGCGAGGAACCACGGTTTTCAATGTGGATTGCTGGCTCATGATTTCAGAAATCCAAATGGGATAGGGGTCGGAGGGCCCAAACTTTCGCCAAGGAAGAAGCCTTCCGTTTTTTCTATACCAAACTAAAAGCTTATCCCAATCCATATCGCACAACTAAACATGGTGTTAAGCTTTGAGACTGCCTCATGCAAAGTAATATTGGGAGCTGGAAGCCCCTAAAACTCCACCTCAAAGACCGGCAAAATACTGGAGTAAAGGTTTATGCCCAGGTTTTTTCTTCCTCTGGCCCCACTCTCAATTGGGTCTTTAGAGTTGAAGATTCTTGCAAAGAACTGGCAGAAAATTTTGTACACGAAGAAATCTGGAAAAATTCTAGCAAGATTTTTAGAGGAAAAGATCTTTGGCGAGAGAATTGTTTTGAGGTGTTCTTAAAGCCCACAACTGATTGCGAAGATTATTTCGAATGGAATTTTATGGCCCCACACTTTTGGGACTTTTACGCCTTCACCGACTTTCGAATCAATTCAGATAGTGCCAAAAAAAACTTTCTCACTAAAAATCTGGCCTCAAATTTTTCGTGCTACAAAAATTCCTCTGACAATTACGAATTGGCCGGTCAGATTTTCGTTTCGCAAATTTCACTTCTTTCATGGAGTCTGAACACCTTACAAACTGAAGCTGCAATAAATTTAAGTTGTATCCTTCAAACTCGGGATAAAACACAACTCCACTTTGCATTGAATCACCCCTCAGGTGATAAGCCAGATTTTCACAACAAGGCGGGCTTCATTCCCCTCGAAAAAGCCGTTTCCACCGTTCGCTAATTTTTTCTCTCAAATTTTCAGTTTGGGTAACACCGGCTTCGTCTGCTGTATTTTTAAATGAGGCAATCTGTTTTTGCCTTAGGCAGTCGACCAAAACATTTCCAACGTCAAAGGGATCCAAGTCGATCTCAGGCTCGTCAATCTTTCCGGTTAAACGAGAACTTATACCTAACCTGCCGCCAGCTCCCCCTGGCAAACAACTTGAAATTCGAGGGGCAATACAATTGGACCCTGGTGAAAAACCAAGAGTCAGATTCATTTTATCCGCTGAGATATCGCCGGTGATTTTTAAGGTTCCCTCTGGACCGACTTTAAACAGAGAATCCGAAAAAACAAATGCCCCACCTGAAAAATTCCCATCAAAAGTGCCGGTATAAGAATTAGCAAAACACTTTTCTATTGAAAAATCAGACGGGAAATAATCACTAGCCGGTGAGTTTTTTGCGAGTTCCTCGATTGCTAAATCCAAAGTTTTTAAGGGTTTAAAAACTGTGTTTTGAAGAGTGCCCCTTAGGCGCCCTTGGGCAGAGGACCAAATTTCGCCTAAATCAAATCCGTTTGATGATATCTCGGCCTGCCCTGTCAGATCTCCATCCAGGGACGAAGCAAACCGGCTCGACTGCAGGTAGAGCGGATGTTCCAAATTAATGTCTGAAAAATTACCCCTAAAAACCCAAAGTGGTTTTTCTTTTCTTTCGTAAAATGGTCGGGCGTTAAAATTAAAAGCTCCATTGACTTCACCGCCCCAAACAAGAAATCTAAAGGGCTCCATCTGAAAGATCCCATTCTGCCAATCAACTATAAAGCCTAAATCCGAGGATTTTGTTTTTTCTGTGGAAAGGGCTTTTGCTCGCACTCGTAGCCTTAACTTACTCTCTTTGACCGATGGATTTTCTAAAATTGGTCTCAAATCAAAAACAGAATTTGCAGCCGAATTATTTCTATTTTGATCGGTTCGGGTAAGTAGAGTCTGTGTGGGTTTCAAAAGATCTGAACTTAAATTGTCAACGTTGAGTTGACCCGAAATATCCCAAGGATGCCGACCCCAGAAAATACTTAAATTACCTTCCTCATTTAAATTTTTCGAAGAAATAATCGGCTGCCCTCTCCCTGATCCAACAAAAGAAGATTTTCCAACTCTAAATTTGATATCTGGAATAAAAATACCGTCGTCTTTGATTAAAATACTCCCATTGAGATTACGAATTGGAAACCTCAGGAGTGATGGCGGAAAAGAAAGATCTGTAAACTTCCCCTCTCCCAAAAGATTTAGAGCAGAAAATGAAACCGTTCCCTCCATTTCACTTTGAGACTGAAACATAAGATGGCCATTCCAAAGTATTTCCCCTTCAAGGGGCATGTCGGGATTTAAGTTAGGAAAAAACTCACGCCACGAGGCAAGTGAAATAGGTTTATCCATCAAAACATCGAGCCGACCAATGTTTGCTCCACGTTGAACCTGCCCTTTAATGCCAATGACAGATTCATGGAGAGAAATGGACCCACGCCTCACAGTGAGACGATTGCGTTGCTGGTCGACCGAAAGATCAAGAACAAGAGGAGTGCCAACCGGCTTTCGAAGCCAATCTCGATACAAAAGGCCCACACGGGTCAGATCTGTTTGAGTCAAAAGTGAACCTCGATGAATTTGTTTTCCCACGCCCCTGCCCGTAAACAGAAAATCAACAACAAAGGGGCCATTGATTTGCAGAAAGCCCGGGTCAATGCCGAACTCTTCGACTCCCTCTTGATCAAAAGCACCTCGAATTTTTGAGGCACTCATCCGGTCGACTCGCCATGAAATTTCTCGGAAGGGATTCTCACCACTGTAAACAGGTCCGCTTGCCGAACCCGAAAACTGCACCACGCCCTCTAAGGGCACTTTTCTAAAAAAGGGCAAATACCCTGTCCATTGAGTAAGGTCTACGGGGTTGGACACAACATCTAACGATAAATTTCCAGGAGTCCCATCCAAAACGAAAGCTGAAAAATTATCAACTTTGATTTGTGAATCTAAACTCAAATTGTTTAGCTTTACATTGATGGGCTGTACAACAAGGGTATCCCCCTGTGTTGCGGCTTTTACCAAAAGCTCAAAGGCATCTCCTCCAGGTTTCACAACGCGGGTAGATTTAAGTTCAATTTGACTTTCAGATCCTGCAAGTTGAAATTCGGCTCTCGGAACATGAACTTTACCCCCAGATATCTGGACCTGATTGACAAATGAAAATCTGACTTCGCCAGTCGATCCGGTATCAAGAACTGATTTCAGATCAACCATTTTTACAACAAAGTTATTGAACTCCATTTTCCATTGAGCTTCGAAACCGGATTTTTTGGAGTATCTAAAAACCGAAGCGACTTCGAAAAATCCCTTGAAGGGTATGTCGTAAAGGCTTTTCAGCGGAATGTTAAAGGATTCCATTTCTTCAGGGCCCGAGAACCATTTAAGCTCATGTGATTGCCCACTTTCGGAGAATCCAATGAACTGAGTTTTGGATTCATCGAAGTTCATTTTTCCATCAAGAATATCTAGATGTTTAAGAGTAAAATTTTCATTAAGCGTTGATTGAATATTGCAGTTCAGGTCCCAAATCATCCCCGAAGGTTTAAAAAATGAGTAAGGGCCCCCTATCTCTGAGGCCGCCAAATCGAGCTCGAGTTCTGAAAGTCTAAACCCTACAACTTTATCGTCCCAGGTTTGAAAAAACCCCTTAAAAGATAAATTTTGAGATCCGTTTACATCAAAATTTTGAATTTTTATTTTTGCCTGGGTTTCGAGATTGGCGGAAAATTCTCCCGGAAATCCTGAAACTTGAATTTCTCCCTTGGTTATTCCAATCTTTTCCTCACTCTTCGTAAAATTTAAACTCGAATTTACAACGTTCAAATTTAGTCTGAATATTTTTGCCCATCGGGATTCTGAAAACTTTTTCAAACCCTCAAGTGCTCCAGAGTTAATCAGAGACTTTTCGGTCGCTGCGTTTTCAGACGTTTTTGCTTGGGCTCCTGAAAACTCAACAAAAAGAGGTAAGCGCCCCGAAATAATTTTGATCGGCTGAGACAAGATCCAAATTTTTTCGAGCTTAACTTCTTCGATTTCACCTGCGCGAGCAATGACCACATCCCTTGCCTCGATTCCGAGACCTAGTCTGCCGATCACGACTTTCCAACGAAGGGACCCAATTGAAGCCGATTCAGCTCCAAGTTGAATTTTCAAAACTTCCTCGAGCTTGGGGCGCAATTTATGAACCGGCTGCAGATAAACCCAAATAGTCAGGGCCGCTGAGGCTGAAACAAGTGTTCCAATCAGAAGAAAAAAGAACCATTGGAAAAACACTCCAACCTTCTTGAGACCTTTAGAATTAATAAATTTTAACCGAGCCAATAGGGCTCGGAGCTTTTCCTTCATCCCTTCAATTGTACTTGACCGATGAAAAAACCATCACCTATCCAGCCGCCAGAACCTTGGCTTATTAAGGACGGTTGGGGCAGAAGGGTGAGGCCCAGGCTGGAACCTTGGCCATTCGAACTTACTAAATTCGTCAATTTTTCGACAGAATCTTTTCGGACATGAGTAAGGGCCAAGGGTGAAAGTTTTGAACTTTGAAAATTGGGACTACCTTTTAAAAAATTTGAAAGTATCCAAGAGTTTTCAGATTCCAAAAAACTGCAGGTTGAATAAGTCAGCATGCCGCCCGGGCGAAGAAAATTTCCAGCCTCCTTTAGGAGTTCGCTCTGAATTGACCCATAATGTTCAAAATCCTCAACCCTTGTCCGCAAAATTAAATCGGGTTGCCTTCTTAGCGTCCCCCAACCCGAACAGGGTGCATCCACTAAGACTGAATCATAGTTTTTTTCCACGGGTGGCCGATCTAGGATTCTAAGATTTTTTATCTTTAAAATGGACGCACGCTTTTTAAGTTCATGCCGCCTCTTCGGATTTACCTCCCAGGCATCGATTTGGCACTTTTGCTCTACTACTTCTGCAAGGTGGAAAGACTTTCCTCCGGCACCTGCACAAAAATCCAGAATGCGCGCCCCAGAGTGGGTTGCCATAAAGTGAGCCACCATTTGACTTGATTCGTCCTGAACAAAAAAATCATGGTCTATCTGGAATTCTTCCATCAAGGCCTCAAGATTCAACTTTTCGAAGGTCGAATAGGTATTAAAAAAAATTTTTGATTCCAAGAATCCTGCGTTTAAAAGTTTGGTCTGGATTTTTTTTAAATCCGAAGCCGCTAATCTCGTTGAAGCACGAAGGGTAACTGGAGCCGGCCCCAGCTGGGCATGTAGACCCTGGTGAATGCTTGCCATTGGAAGCTGCGATTGATCCAAGAAATTAAGAAGTTCTTGGCTCAATCCATGGACCGATTTTAAATGACGACTAGGGTCTATTTCAAAGATGGGCTTTAAATTGAAATGTTGAGACAACAACTGTTCTTCGGTCAATTTTTCAGTAAATTTTTCTGTCAAACTCGAAATTTGTTTTTGAAACAATCTCAGCGCTTCAGGGTTTTCTTTATTCTCTAAACAAAAAATCAAATCAGGGCGAAATCTAACCAAATTAAATGCGAAATCACGAATGATTCGCCTATCCCGTGAACCCACATGATTTTCTTTGAAAACAGTTTTTAAGACGCGCTCTAGCGGAGTTCGGCCGCCAAACCATCTTAAAAAAACCTGCTCTAAAATTTTTAAGACAAAATTCTGCGACATTATTCAATCAGTTCACTAACTAACCGTGACCGCTCATGAGGACTGGAGCTTCTTCTCTTTGCGAGTCCGCGTGGGTCCCGAGGGCTTTAATCGAATCAAAGAACCTCAAACTCTCTTCATAAATTTGATCAAAGTGTTCATTGGTGAAGATAAATTTTCTAAAAACATGTGACCCCGGGTAACCCGCAGAATACCAAGCCAAAAACTTTCTAAACCCAAAAGTAACTCGTGATTCCGGATAGAATTCTCGCAAAAATTTAAGGTGTAAATCCAACAAAAGGCTCGCATTCCGGTCCGCCCTTATACCGACGACTCCGGCGGTTTCATCAATTGGCTTGGGCTGGGTTTTTTTGATTTTTCGCACGTAATAGTTTTCTTCTGCTTTTTTCTTGGCTTCATCTGCAACATTAAACTTCTCCAAAATTTCATGAGCAACTTTTAAGCGAATGGCTTCTGGTATCTTAAGGAGTTGTTCCAGGGCTTCACTGGCCTCTAAAAAAATCCATGGATTTTTTAGTGCTCCTCGACCAACCATGACCCCCTTACACCCTGACACAAGAAACCGAGCCGCTGCCTGGGGCCCCGTAATCAAATCGCCATTTCCTATTATAGGCATTTTTTGATTTTGAGCGATTTCACTAATTAGATCCCAGTTAGCAACACCCGAATACCCCTGAGCTCGAGTTCTGCCATGGATTGCTACAGCATCCACACCTGATTCACGAGCAATCCTAACAATTTCATTTGCATTAATTGTTTGGGCATCCCAGCCGGTTCTGATTTTAATTGTAAATGGAATCGTAAGAGTTTTACGAATCCGGGAAAGCATAGTGCCAAGCTCTGTTGGCATACAAAGCCAGGCAGAACCACCTCCCTTTCGCGTGACCTTAGGAACGGGACATCCCAAATTTATATCTAAAAAATCAAACCCTAGATCCTGTGCTTTTTGAGATGCAATCTCGAGGATGTCATCATCGCCTCCAAAAATTTGGAGTCCAACAGGTCTTTCCTCGGCATGGTAGGCTAAATACCTTTCGACTCTTGGACCGCCGTAAGCAATGGCATGGGCCGAAACAAATTCAGTAACCACACAACCTGCTCCCATTTTTCGGATAAGGCGCCTGAAGGGGAGATCCGTGATTCCTGCCATCGGAGCCAAAATAAAGGGATTTTCCAAGGGAAACATTTTAGGGATGCACTAACTAAAACCTGCTTTTGACTCAAGAAATTAGGGAAGGCCAGGATATCCCGGGCTTTTAAACAGAACTTTTTGCCCGTTTTTAGGATTCAAGTAGCCTTTTACGTGTATATTTCGCTGAAAAATGGGGTCGAGTCCGGGTTCGACGGGTTCAATTGTGGCTTGGGTTTCACCTAAATCGGAAATCTCAAAATCTCCTACTGTGAGTGCGTCTTTTGTTTTTCTGGGAGCTCCGATAAACGAAACTTCAAGGGAAAAGCCGAGCTTCTCGAGATCGGCATTCTTTATAAAGTCGCCAAAACCAGGAGCCGAATAAAGCGGCGTCCAAGCCATTGGCGGAAAACCCGAAGAAGGTATTGTCATTTCATTTGGAGAAGTGAACTCGCCAAGAACCCGCGGCTTTCCAGCCTCAATAAACCTAAGCCTCGAATTCAAGGCATTCTCAACTTCTTGTAATGCAAACTGCGACGTAAAAAATGCAAAACCTAGAGTCAAACCAAGTGCCAAAGTCCATTCATAAATAGAAAGTGGCGACTTTTTAACTCGAGAAAATGAAACCTCAATTTTTCGTCTCTCAGACTTTTCCCTGTCCACAAAATTTCCAGAAGAGCCGCCCACTAATCGAAAACGGGATTTGGAATTTTTTAAATTCTCCGGAACCTGATCAACTGGCGAGGGAGTTGGCGAAGAAATTTCATTTATCGATGGAAAACGGGTTGGTGCCGAGGGAATCTCAATTTTTGGATAGGGAGACAGCGACTTCATTTTTCCGCGACGCTCAAACTCATCCACCGAACTCACCGGTCTCCACTCTTGAAATCCTTCTCTCCAACAAAAATCGAAGGCTGAAAATTCACGCGTTTTTAAACGATCAGCAACTTGAGTCGAATTGAAAGGCCCCATCAAGACATCGCCACGAGCAACAAACCAATAGGTTTGGACCTCAAATTCCTTGGTATTTTTTGCCTGGGCATTCCCAGACTGGCGTGCAGAATCCGACGACATAATCCTTGCCAAGGAATTCGGAGTTTTAACGCAGCAACTTTAGATTTATTTTGATTCAGATTTATTTAGCGGCTCGCCGCGCGCGTTATCCTACTTCGATCGAGGGGGCGGTAACTTTTGGAACCCAGTTGATGGAATTCTCAGAATAGTCAACCTTTTGGGATTCCTGCATCCGACTTAGCAAAGAACGTTTTAAATCCTCTAAATCATTTAAAAGTCGACCCAAGTGTTTGGGTTCGACCCGCGACAAATCGAGGCTTAGCGGGCGAATCCTCAAAAAATTTCCCTCTGCCTTGAAGAGTTTGAGTTTTTCGGAGTTTAAAAAAGGGTCCTTTTCCTCTCCTTCACGTTTTCGACGCGGCGCCTTTTGAATTCCTAAGGCTTGAACACTTCTTTCGAGTTCAGAAACAGAAAGCTGATTGTCTACTGCTTTGCGCAACATTTCACGCAAGAGAACTGAATCAGAAATACGTGAAATAACCCGCCAATGCCGGTGGGTGAAACTCTGGCCCCGTGCAAACAGGAGGGGCTGTAGGTCTTCCGGGATTTCTGTAAGCTGAATTTTTTCGCTCAGCGTGCTTTTATGGGAGCCTAAGTTTTTAGCTAATTTCTCAAGACTTAAACTTGGATTTTCTTCGAGAACTTTTTTCAAGAACTGGGCTTCTTCAATGGGCAGCAAATCTTGGCGCTGAATATTCTCAACGAGAGCCAGAAGCCTACCCTCGGGCCCCGAAACTTCTTTAACCAAACAATCCATGTGGGTGAGGCCTGCAAGCTTTGCAGCCCGAAAACGACGCTCACCGCTAATGATTTCATATCCTTTAAGAGTTTTTCTAACTGTGATCGCTTGGGCCTGGCCCAACTCTTTCATTGTTTGAGAAAGTTCTTCCAAAGACTTTGGATCAAAAACTTGCCGTGGTTGATCAGAGCACGGAAAAATTTGATCAATTGGAATACGACGAGTTGATCCTGACAATTCGCGATTGGAATTTTTTTCAGAACCCGAATCCAAACTATTTACGACCGAAGCGATGCCCTCAGCAATACGATTGCTAAGCAGCCCCTTCAAACCTGAAACTGATCCTTTGTAACCTAAGGGGGTTTTCAGGACTTCACCGGCACCCTGACTGCCCACATGGGAATCAGCCCCATCCCGCTCCTTATCCTTAAACATGAACAGTTTTAAATAGGTCAAAAAAAAGCGATTATCAATCAAATCGCTTTGTCATAGACAAAACAGCGATCAAACACCGATAAAACCAATTAGGATGAAAATTGCCCTTGCCCAGACCAACCCTGTTGTCGGGGACCTTTCTGGAAATTTTGAAAAAATTGAAAATTTTTGCCTAAAGGCAGCTAAAGCTGGATGTCAGTTCGTGGCGACTCCCGAGCTTTCACTTTTAGGCTATCCACCTCGTGATTTACTTGCCTTCAGGGAACTCAAAAATACTCAGGCCCATTTTATTGAAAAAATAAAAAAACTTTCCAATGACCTAAAGCTGGGTATTTCTGTTGGTTTTGCGGAAGGAAAAAAGGGGCCAGGGAAACCCTTTTATAACTCGGTTTTAGTTTTTGATTCAGGGAAAGAATTGGGAGTGATTCGAAAAAAAAGAAATCCCTCCTATGATATTTTCGAAGAGGACCGCTTTTTCGACCCAAACCCCACTGAAGGCTACACCTCTGCGATTAAATTTAGAGATAAAATTCTCCATTTTTTTATTTGTGAAGATCTTTGGAGCAGTATTGCAGCTCATGGAATTCGAGATATCAGAAACTATTCAAAAACGAGTAGTCCACTGGCCACGGTTTCAGAAAAATTTTCGCCAAATTCCATTGGAATTTTTGTTTCAGCCTCGCCTTACTGGGTCGGAAAACAACAAGCTCGCCTTGACCTCGTCACGGCTTTAACCCGTCGACACCAACTTCCTATTTGCTTTGTAAATCAAGTTGGCGCAAATGATGACCTGGTTTTTGATGGAGGTTCTTTTGCAATCGATGCGCAGGGGAACCTGGTGGAGCCTCCTTTATTTTTCAAATCAGAAAACATCTATTTTGATTTGAATAAGCCCAGTCCGAGCCTTGGTGATTTTCAGGTGGAAAACTATTGGGAGGGTTTAGAAAATGGAATCAGGCTTGGCATCCAGGATTATTTTTTAAAAAACAAATTTAAAAAAGGCGTTTTAGGAATTAGCGGAGGAATAGACTCCGCACTTGTTGCTTGTATTGCTGCAAAAGCCATTGGTCCGGAAAATTTAGAACTCGTTTATCTGCCGTCATCTAACAATCAAAACGAATCCTTAGAAATTTCAAAAACAATTTCACGCAACTTAAAATGTGGTTTTAGGGTCATTGAAATTGACGATTGGATTGCTGACTTTAAGAAAAAACTTTCAATTTCTTCATCAGGGATTGCCTACGAAAACCTGCAAAGTCGATTACGCGGCCTCTCATTGATGGAAATTTCAAATTTAGAAAATCGTCTTTTACTAGCCACTGGAAACAAATCAGAACTTGCCGTTGGCTATTCCACTCTCTATGGCGATATGTGCGGAATATTGCTTCCAATTGGAGATCTCTATAAAACCGAGGTTTATGGACTTAGTTTTTATTTAAACCAAAAAGCAAAGCAGGTCGGAAACCCCGCGCCCATACCCAATGAATGCCTACTAAGACTCCCAAGCGCTGAGCTTTCGCAGGGTCAGAATGATCAGCAAAGCCTGCCACCTTATGAAATTCTCGATGGTTTTCTTTTTGAATTGATTGAAAATCAGGGAGATTTTAGAGGGGGTCTTGAAGCCTGGGACGAAATTCTACAAGAATTTGGATACCAGCGAGATCAGCTCTATAAGAAATTTTTTGGAGCCGAATTTAAGCGCAAACAGGCGGCCCCTGTCCTTAAACTTCATCAACGATCGTTTGGACTTGGATGGCGTTTACCTCTTACACATCAATTTAAATTATGAAACAGATTTTAGCTTTTGATTCTGGGGTTGGAGGTCTTTTGGCCCTAGGGCCCTTGTTAAAAAATTATCGAGGCCTAAGTATTTTTTATTTGGGTGACCTGGCGAATCTTCCCTACGGAACAAAGTCCCCCAAGCTCATTGTCGATTTGTCTTCAAAAAACTGCGTAGAATTAACTGCGTTGTTCAAAAAAGAAAACCCCCAATCCCGACCAGAACTTTTTATAGTTGCTTGCAATACGGCGAGTGCTCATGCCCTAGGTAGAATTGAAGTAGAACTCAATCAAATAGAAAAAATTCCTGTTGTTGGAGTTGTTTTGCCCACATGTAAACACGTTTTCGAGGAAGCACAAAAAAAAGAAATAAAAAGAATTGTGATTTTGGCGACCCCCGCCACGGTTGCAAGTGAAATCTATCCTGCAGAGTTGAAAAAATTGGGTTTCGCAGGAGAAATCACCCAAATAGCGACCCCCTTGTTTGTGCCCTTGGTTGAAGAGGGCCTGGAGTCTTCACCCTCAGCTGATCATAAAATTGAACTTTATTTAAAAGGAAAAATTCATCCTTCTGATGGGGTGATTTTAGGGTGCACCCATTATCCGCTACTTATTCCCAAGCTCAAAAACCATTTTCCAAAAACAATTTTTTTTGATTCAGGCACGGCTCTTTTAAGTTTACCTTTTTGGAAAAACACAGGATCAGAAAGAAACAAACTCAAAGTTTTTCTAACGGATTCCACACGATCTCAAAAAGATATTGAGTCTCTCTTAAAAAAAATTGGGATCGAACCTAAATCTATTGATCTCGAATTGACCTCGATTGATCCGGTTGTTAACCCATCACTTTAATTTTTTAACGACTTCTGTAAGTTCATTTTTTTCTAAATAACTATCCGTTAGATCTACGAGTTTATGTTTGAACAAATTGGCCTGCTTCCAATCTCCGTGCCCATAAATTTCGAGGTCGTTTTGAACACCTCGAAGTTTATCGAGCTCTTCATCTCTTTCTTTTGAGGCGGGTCCGGATGCAATTTGTTGAAACGATGACTTTCTGGCCTCCCACAAATCACTAAATGATCGCCCCATTGAATACCCGTACCACCTGTTCTGCCAGGGGTCTTTGCCATGTACTAAAAGTTCTCCCCACTGTTGTCCCTGAAACTGTGACCTCACAATTAGCGAGCGACCTACTGGAAGTGGAATTTCTAAACTAAAGGGGTCACGTGACCCAATTATGAGAGCCGCCCTTTGAAGTTTAGATGCCAACGCCTGATCTGCATCCTGTCCCAAATCACTCAAAACTATGAGCTTTGTGTTTTTCTCAAGAGTGGATTCAAATTTCAAAAGAGTTTCTTCAGGATTCAAAACTAAAAATTCTTTCGAGGGCCGTTTAAGACCCGCAGTTAGTCCCACAACAACAACTTCTCCGAAATTTTCAGACGAAACTCTTTTTTGATCTGAAAAAAGAAGTTTTTGGGAAATAGGATCTACGAGGTTTAAGGAAATCAGCTCGATGCCCGATTTTTGAGCGGCATTTTTTAAAAATGGCAGTCCGGCAGAAAGATCTAAAAACCCAACATTCTGAAAATCCACTCCCATTAATTTATGGGCTTTTAAAATCTCTAGGGCCTTCATTTTGAGTTTCTCTTGCTGGGCTCCGTGTATCACTTCCGACGGGAACAGAGAATTACCAGCATCAATTTTCAAAAATGATCCTTTTGGAGACGTTTTTTGCGATCTCCTCACGAAAGCCAAACGTCGATCAAGCCCCCCCTTGGGATTCATCCCACAGCCACAAGGCTGTGATTCGCCCGCAACATGACCAAAGAAGAGAATTTTTAGCCCCGCAGTTTCAGATTCCACAAAGTTTTCAACCTGTTCCTGATTTTTAAAGGGATTTTCACCTAAATTTCCATGGCGAGAAGTTGAACAGCCCGCCATACTCAGAATCACTCCAAGGGAAAAAGTAAATTTAAATGAATTTTTGGGGTTTCCATCGATAAGCTTTGTCATTTAATTAGAATTGTACCCGTGAAAACTGCAAAAACCCAAGACCTGAAAGAATTTCTCAATGACCAGGGGTTTAAAAACCTCATTGGAGGCCATCCTTGGCTTTGGAAAAAAGGCATTTCACGGCCCGATTTGCTGCCGCAGAGGCCTGGAATTGTACACCTAGGTGAACATTGGTTTTTGTACTCCCCGCAGAGTCAAATCGCTCTAAGGAGAGTTGGGCCCTATTGGCGTAACTGGGCCTGGCTTGAGGGCAGTCAAAAATCAAAAAATTATTTTTATTTCGAAGATCCCAAGTCGGAAGACCTAAGTCTTTTTTGGAAAGAAACTAAGAGCTTTTTAAAGCAACGATTGCTGAGTAAAATTCAATTGAAAGTCAACAAGGAAGACAATTGCCTTCGTTGGCTCTTTTCAGAAAATGATTGCTGCCCGGGACTGGTGGTGGACCTTTTTGCAAATACCGCAGTGGCCCAAATACAAACAGCCCCGATTGATTTTTTTTGGGATAGCTTCAAAGAAGTTCTCACAAGAATTTTAAATGAAGTCTGGTTACCCCATATTGTAACTGACAGCCCGATTGTTTGGCTTGAACAAAGAGACCATCCCTTTCGGGAGCAAGAGGGCCTTGGCCTTATAAAAAATGTGGCCACCGAAAAATTTCAATCCACTGAAATTAGGTGGAAAGGCCTCAAGTGGAACGTAAATCCAGGCCTTGGCCAAAAAACGGGGCAGTTTTTAGACCAAGGGTTAAACCATTTAAAAGTTTCAGAATGGGCAAACAAAATTGGATGCCAGTATTTTTGGGACACGTTTTGTTTTGAGGGTGGATTTGGACTTCATCTTTTGACGCCCGACAGGAAAGGCATATTTGTTGACAGCTCTGAGACCGCACTCGAAAAAACACGCTCCAACATTAGGCTAAATTTTCCGACCCTTCAGACCCACCATCTTAATTTTGAAAAAAGTGATGCCTTTGAGTTTTTTAAAGCCCAGGACGCCCAATTCAGGTCAACCTCGGCCAATTCTTCTGAGCGCCCTGACTTCATTGTCTTAGACCCGCCAAGCTTTGCGAGAAAAAAAAGTGAGATTCCGAGGGCACTGTTGGGTCTTAAGGAATTGAATCTTCGAGCCTTGAGATCAATTAGAACAGGTGGAATTTTGGTAACCTGTAGCTGTTCCCACTCGATCGATGAACAGAGTTTCTTGAATATGATTCGTCAGGCAGCCCATGATGCCCGTAGATTTGTAAAAATTTATGAAACTTTAGGCCCTTCGCCTGACCACGCGCCCTCGCCTGAATTCCCCGAGGGAAGGTACCTACAAACCTGGGTTTTAGGAATTGACTAGAGTTTATGACACCCAAATCTATAAAAGTTAAATTTTTAATTGAAGAAACTGGGGAGTCTAGACAAACCGAAGTGGAGTCAGAGGCGCTCATAACGCAAGCTGCCTTCAAAGCCGGGGTTACGATTCAGCAAACTTGCGGCGGGACCCCCTCTTGTACGGATTGCAAGGTTCGAATTCTCGAAGGTGGCGAGGAGTCTGTGTTTCCGATGGAGGGGCCCGAAAACCGGCTTTTAGGAAATGTTTTTTACTTAACTCAAGAACGACTTGCCTGTCAGGCAAAAATTAAGAATGATCTGGTGGTTGGAGTTCCTCCGATAAAAAGGAAGGATTTAAAAAAGGAGAATCGGTTTTATGGCAGCAAAAAAAACAAGCAAAAAAGTTAGAAGTAAAAACAAAAAGAAGACTTTGAAAAAAATTGTCTCTAAGAAAAAATCAAAAAAGGTTGTTAAAAAAGCCAAAAAATCTACAAAAAAAGTAGCTAGCAAAAAGGTAGTTTCATCCTCGAAAAAACCAAAGAAGGCCACAAGCGCTCAATCTAAATCACCTAGCGCTCAATCAACTGTAAACGCCCAACACCCTCTTCTTGGTGGCTCGGCACCGAGTGTTGTTTTATCCAACCAACGTGGTGAATCTTTAGATGTCGCTGAAATATCTCAGGCAGCCCCTAAGGTAGTTCTTTATTTTTATCCCAAGGATGACACCCCAGGGTGCACTGCTGAAGCCTGTGCCTTTAGAGATAGTTTTCAACGCCTTCAGGGTGCCGGAATAAAAGTCTATGGCGTAAGCCCAGACGATCCCAGCAGCCATCAAAAGTTTATTTCTAAATACAATTTAAATTTTGATCTCCTCTCAGACACTGACCATAAACTTTGCGAAGCTATGAAAGTTTGGAAAGAGAAAAACTTTATGGGTCGTACCTATATGGGCGTCGAAAGAAGTACTTTTTTGTTCAGTGATGGAACCATTAAGCAGGCTTGGCAGCCCGTAAAAGTTGAAGGTCACGTAGACGAAGTTCTTTCCACTGCTGAAAAATTTTAATTCTGATGGGCTTGCCAGAAATTTTCCTTTTACCGGGTCCCTCGTGCACCCCAACCTTGGTACCCAATCGTTGTGAACATTGTGGTTTTGAAGAACTTTATAAACAGCCAGATTTCAACAGGGGCATAGGTCTTTGGCTTGTGGGTTTTGCTGCCGTACTGACGGTGATTTTTGCCATTGCTGGATTCAACTGGTGGGCGATATGGAGCCCTATGCCTGCGTTTTTAATTTTTGATTTTACAATATCAAAAATGAGTAGCTCGGCTGTGCTTTGTTATAAATGCGAACATATCCATCGCCCAAAAGAGAATTCACAAGAATCACTAAAAAGTATTGAGGACTTCGACCTTGAACACTACGATCGGATCCACTACCAGGACCGAATCGCTAGAAGTAGCTAGCATCAACCACTAGTACCGGCCCTCTTCTGAGTATCGAAATTTTAGCACCTGGGTGTCGCATTTCTGAGGCTTAAAGGAATTTAAAAAGGGAGAGCCTGCAAAATTTTCCGAAACAAACTGCTGATTGAGTTCATTGAGCTCACCAGGCTTTAACATCCCATATTCGTTCAAAACCACGGAAACATTATTTATTGTCCGGATGGAAAAAATTTTTCTTTCGAGTCCCCTTAGGACTGTTTTTTCGAGCGATTTTGCTTGAAAGTCAAAATCAATGACTAATTCCTTGAGAATGCT